>JAGPIX010000119.1 GCA_018054745.1 Alicycliphilus sp. | reverse complement strand
ACCCTTCCAGCGCGGGTTGGTGGCCCAGTCCTTCTCCAGGGCGGCGATTTGTTGTTCACGGCTCAGTTGCGAGTTCAGCGAGTTCGACATGGTTGCTCTCCAAAAAAAGCTTGAGGAATCGGCGGGCTGCTATGCGCGGCCCTTGGACGCAATTCTATGTCTTCTATAAGACCAAAATTTGCTCTTATGTCTTATATAAGAGATAAATTTTTTCTTTATAAATCAACCATATAGATCACAAATATCTCAATGTAAAATTTTATTTCTCATATTGAGAAAAAATTCTGCGCTGCAGCAAGCGCGAAACTTCACAATGCAAAATCAAACTTCCGCATTGCAAAATAAGGCTGACAAGCCGTCGCAATCCATGCAGCCCCACTCCATCGCGGCACGCCCTGGCTTGTGCATGATGCGCGTCTTTGTGCATCAGTGACCCGAAGTGAACGCCCCCAGCCGCCCCATCGCCTATCTGTGTCTCGCTCTCAGCATGTCGCTGGTGGGCAGTTATGTGGCATTGTCCAAACCCCTGGCGGCCGCGTTCCCGGTACTGCTGCTGGCCTGGATGCGCTTTGGCATTGGCGCCCTGGCGATGCTGACCTGGCTGAAAAAACCTGCCGACGAGCCGCCCCTGACGCCGCAGACACGCGGCCTGCTGTTTCTGCAATCGCTGCTGGGCAATTTTTTGTTCACCGTGTGCATGATCTACGGGGTCAGCCTGACCAGCGCCACCTCGGCCGGGGTGATCATGGCCTGCATCCCCGCCTGCGTGGCGGTGATGAGCTGGCTGTTCCTGCGCGAGCGCGTGGCGCGGCGCACCTGGGTGGCCGTGGCCTGTGCGGTCATTGGCATTGCGCTGTTTTCACTATCCAAACCAGAGCACCCTGCGCAATCTGGATCGGCGCTGGAGCCAGATAACGCCATATATCTGCAGTGGCTGGGCTACGCCCTGCTGCTGTGCGCCTCGGTGTGCGAGGGGGCCTATTCGGTGATTGGCAAGAAGCTCACGGGCGCCATGGGCCCCAAGCGCATCACGTCGCTGATCAACCTGTGGGGGTTCTTGCTGTCCATGCCGTTCGGCCTGTACCTTGCGTGGGGTTTTGACTTTGCGGCCGTGCCCTGGAGCATCTGGCTGCTGCTGCTGTTCTACGCCCTGGCCGCCTGCATGTGGACGGTGTGGCTGTGGATGACCGGCCTGCGCGCCGTGCCCGCGGCGCAGGGCGGCGTGTTCACCGTGCTGCTGCCGGTCAGCGCCGCGCTGGTCGGCGTGCTGGTGCTGGGCGAGCGCTTCACGCCGCTGCAGCTGCTGGCCTTTGGCCTGGCCCTGGCCAGCGTGGTGCTGGCCACCCTGCCCTCGCGGCTGGCGCTGCGCGTGGGGCGCGGCGCGGCCCGGCCGGATGACTGACTGTTCCTTGCCCCATCACAACACCAGGAGACCCCATGAGCAACGCACATGAACTCGTCACGCTGGCCGCCGATCTGGAGCGCATGCTCAAGCTGCGCACTCCGCCCATCGGCATGAAACTGCTGGAGTCCGCCGAGACGCTGCGGCAGATCCCCAAGCTGCGGCGCCCGCAGGCCATCCACACCATGGACCAGATCGTCGGCCAGGCCGCGCGCCTGGGCTGGACCATGGGCGTGCAGGCCGCTGACCTGGTGGGTGAGCAATGCCGCGCCGTCGTCGGCCTGGGCGGACAGGATGCCGACTGGTATTCGGGCCAGGCCATGACCGGCGTCTGGTTTGCCACCGTGGAGGACTCCGCGCGCCACCAGGCCGCGATGGACGTGGTGCCCGTGGGCCGCTACCAGGCGCTGGTGGTGGCGCCGCTGCAGCGCTGGCCGGACTTTGGCGCGGGCGCCGACGAACCCGACATCGCGCTGTTCTACGCCACGCCAGGCGCCATGATCTACTTCATCAACGGCCTGCAGTGGTCGGGCTATGAGCGCTTTGACTGGAGCGTCGTCGGCGAATCCTCCTGTGCCGACTCCTGGGGCCGCGCCCTGAAGACCGGCAAACCCAGCCTGTCCATCCCCTGCTTTGCCGAGCGCCGCTATGGCGGCGTGCTGGACGACGAGATGCTGATGGCGCTCAAGCCTGCCGATATCGCCAAGTCACTCGCCGGCATGCAGGCGCTGGCCAGGAACGGCCTGCGCTACCCGTTTGCCAGTTATGGCATCCAGCAGGACGCCAGGGCCGGCATGGGCGTGAGCTACCCGAAGAAAGAGGCCTGAACCCTGCTCTGGCCGGCGGACTGCCAACGGGTTTCACAACGCCTGCGAGCTGACCACGATGCCGTCGGCGTCGGCATACAGCCAGTCGCCCGGGCGCACCCACACACCCTGGATCTGCACCGCCACCTCGGCCAGGCCCTCGCCGCGCTTTTCGGTGGGCAGGGGCATCAGCGCCAGCGCGCGTATGCCCACCTGCTCGGCATTGAGCTCGGCCACGTCGCGCACGCAGCCATTGACCACGATGCCGGCCCAGCCGTTGCGCGCCGCGCTGGCCGCCAGGTTGCCGCCCACCAGGGCGCGGCGCAGGGAGCCGCCGCCGTCCACCACCAGCACGCGGCCCTGGCCCGGGCTGTCCACCGCGGCCTTCACCAGGGTGTTGTCCTCGAAGCATTTCACGGTGCTGACCGGCCCGCTGAAGGCCGCCACGCCGCCAAAGCATTGGAATACGGGCGGCAGCACCCAGAAGCTGCCGCTGTCGTCGCCCTTGTGGGCGTCGCACATGTCACAGGTACTGAAGGCTGCTGAGGTCGTCATGGGGCAAGGTCTCTCTGATGATGAAGGGGCTGCGGCGGGCCGCGCGCGCATTATCGGGCGTGGCCGCCGGCGGTGACACGCAACAAATCGAGGCAAAAAAGAAACGATTTCCCTTGGAGCGGCGTTTTTTTCCCAGTAGCATCGCGCGAACCAGTAAAGCAGCAGACTTTCGCTGGCAATACTTATTCATTTCCAAGAGGACCGTACGACATGGCAACTGCTAAGACCGCCCCCGCAGCCCCGGCAAAGAAGCGCACCCCCAACGCCGCTTTCATGAAGCCCCTGACCCCCAGCCCCGCCCTGGCTGCCGTGGTCGGCGCCACGCCCCTGCCGCGCACGGAAATCATCAGCAAGCTGTGGGTTTACATCAAGGCCCACAACCTGCAGGACGCGGCCAACAAGCGCATGATCAACGCCGACGCCAAGCTCAAGGAAGTGTTCGGCAAGCCCCAGGTCTCGATGTTCGAGATGGCCGGCCTGATCGGCAAGCACGTCAAGTAAGGCCCGGGCACCAGGCCGCAGCGGTGCCAAGGCGACCGAGCTGCAAAAAAACCGACCTCGCAATGGGTCGGTTTTTTTTCGTCCCCGCACGGCCAGCGTGTTGTCCGACATCACAGCAGGGATACAGATCGAGAATGCGATGGATTCGTATTTATAATCCGCCCATCGCTTTCATAGCCTGCCAGAACAGCCTGCACCATGATCGTCTGTGTTTGCCGCCGCGTATCCGACCGTGAGATTGCACGCCATGCGCGCGCGGGCATGAGCTTCGATGAGATCCAGTTCGAGCTCGGCGTGGCCACGCAATGCGGGCGCTGCGAAGACTGCGCACGCGACGTCGTGGCGCAGTGCTGCTCCTCGCAACCGGTGGCGGCCTTGTACAAGGAAGGCCTGCCGGGCGCCACTGGCGCGGGCTGCTGCGGCCAGCAAGGCGCGGCATGCGGCTGCGCCTGAGTCCGTTTGCCAGCGGGCTGTCGTTATATGCTCGGCCCGGTGCGCCCTGCACAAGCCGGCGCAGAGTTTCACGTCTTTTAGGCCTGTAGCCCTTGCTGGGCAAGCGCCTGCAGCTATCCATTTATGTCGCTTTCAGATCGCTATGCCCCGTCCACCGGACTGAGCCGCAACGCCGTGATTGCGCTGTCCGTCGTGACCCTGCATGTGGCGGCGCTATGGGCCTTGCAGTCCGGCCTGATGCGCAAGGCGGCGGAGATCATCATCCCGGCCGAGGTCTTGAGCGAATTCCTCACGCCCCAGCCGCCAGCCCCGCCCGCGCCACCGACACCACCTGCGCCGCCCCCGCCCAAGCCCGCGCCCCCGAAGCCGTCACCGACGCCGCCCAAGCCGCGCGTGGCCAAGCCGACACCCGCGCCCGAGCCCATGCCGGTGGCCATTGCCGACCCCACGCCGGCACCCGCCGCCCCCGTGGGCGTGGTCGAGCCACAACCTGCGGCAAAGCCCGTCGAGGCGCCCGTGGCCGCCGCCCCGGCGCCCGCGGCCCCGCCCGCTCCGGCCATCGTTCAGCCCAGCAGCGACGCCAGCCACCTGAACAACCCCAAGCCGGTCTACCCCGCCGTGAGCAAGCGCCTGGGCGAACAGGGCAAGATCGTGCTGCGCGTGCTGATCGGTGCCGACGGCATTCCGCAAAAGGTCGAGATCAAGCAGTCCAGCGGCTTCGAGCGCCTGGACCGCCAGGCCGTGGACACGGTCACGCGCTGGCGCTTCGTGCCCGGCACGCGCAACGGCGTGCCCGAGGCCATGTGGTACCTGCAACCCATCAACTTCGTTCTCCAACAATAGCCCCCGGGAGTTTTCATGGAATCGCAATTTGGCATCGCCAACGTCTGGATACAGGGGGATTTGGTCACCCGCGCCGTCGCCCTGCTGCTGCTGGGCATGTCGCTGGCCTCGTGGATCGTCATCCTCATCAAGGCTCTGGACATCATCAAATACCAGAAGCACGCCCGCCTGGCGCGCGACTTCTGGCACAGCGAGGACTTTGCCGCCGGCCTGACCAAGCTGGGCGCCGACCCGAGCAACCCGTTTCGCCACCTGGCACTGGAGGGGCGCGAGGCCACGGCACACCACCGCAACACCCAGGCGCATCTGCACGACAGCCTGGACGTGAGCGACTGGGTCACGCGCTGCCTGCGCAACTGCATCGACGAGTTCACCGCCCGTCTGCAATCGGGCCTGGCCATCCTGGCGTCGGTGGGCTCCACCGCACCCTTCATTGGCCTGTTCGGCACCGTCTGGGGCATCTACCACGCGCTGGTGGCCATTGGCGCCTCGGGCCAGTCCACCATTGACAAGGTAGCCGGCCCGATTGGCGAGGCGCTGATCATGACCGCCCTGGGCCTGGCCGTGGCCATCCCGGCGGTACTGGGCTACAACGCCCTGGTGCGCGGCAACAAGACCATTCTGGGCAGCCTGAACAGCTTTGCGCACGACCTGCACGCCTATTTCGTGACTGGCGCACGCGTGACCGTGCAAGGCGAAGGCGCGGCCCGCGTGCTGCCCATCAAGAAAGGCTGATGCGCCATGGCCTTCGGTACCCAGGACGACGCCGATGAGGTGATGAACGAGATCAACATGACGCCGCTGGTGGACGTCATGCTGGTGCTGCTCATCATCTTCATCATCACCGTGCCCGTCATGAAACACGCCGTGCCGGTCGATCTGCCACGCGCCAGCAACGAGCGCGAGGTGATCAAGCCCGAGACCATACGCCTGTCGGTGACGGCGGACGGCAAGTACCACTGGAACGAAACCACCATCAGCGACGAGGAGCTGGAGCCACGCCTGCAGGCCGAGGCGCAGAAAGACCCACAGCCGGACCTGCACATCCGCGGCGACAAGGACGTGCGCTATGAACGCGTGGCCCAGGCCATGTCGGCCGCGCAGCGCGCCGGCGTGCGCAAGATCGGCTTCGTGACCGACCCGGCGCAATAAGCGCGGCAGCAGGCATCCGTTTGAAGCAAGAAGATACGAAATTCGGTACAAACAATGCTTGACATGTAATTACGAATCATTATCATTCAATAATCGCAACACAACGAGACAGTCCATGCAGCTCAGCCTGACCGCACACACCACAGCACCGCGCTCACGCCTCTTTGCCCATGGTGACGTGGGTCGATCCGAAGCCTCGGAACATCTGCCGGCAGTTGTCACAGCACTGGACAGCAACAACCTGCTGCGCGGCCGCAAGGCGGTGACCATAGTGCACAACGGCGCCAGCTACCGTCTGCAGGCCACCAAGCTGGGCAAGCTGATACTGACCAAATAGTTTTCATCGTGGGGCGACTCGGGGACTTCGGTTCAAGGGTCGTTTTTGGCGAGCCAAGGGGCATGCCCGCATAGCCAAGCCTTTTTTCACACGCTGAGACAGACAAAAAAGCCGGCATCCAGCCGGCTTTTTCATGGGGCGAAGTTGTTTACAGAGCGATGGCCGCGATGCCGGCGCGTGCAATCTGCGCGTCCTCGCTGGACTTGACGCCGCTCACGCCCACGGCGCCCAGGCACTGACCGTCCTTCATGATGGGCACGCCGCCCTCGAGCATGCCCTGCACCGTGGGCGCGCTCAGAAACGAGGTACGGCCACCATTGATCACATCCTCGTAGCCCTTGCTCTCGCGGCGGCCCAGGGCGGCCGTGTGCGCCTTGGCCGGCGCGATGTGGGCGGAAATGGCGGGCGCACCATCCAGGCGCTGCAGCCACAGCAGGTGGCCGCCATCGTCCACGATGGCAATGGTCACGGCCCAGTGGTTCTTCAGCGCCTCGGCCTCTGCGGCAGCGGCGATGAGCTTCAGGTCGGCGAGTTCAAGCTCGGGCTTGGTTTTCATGAGAAAAATCCTGTAGAGATCAATGAGGGACGCGCGCCAGCCCACGGCAGGCGCGCAGCGTGTGGGGAGCATAGCGCCGCAAGCCCAGCACAATGAACCAATGCAAGGCAAATGAATCCGACCTTTTAGTACCAGACTGCCCGGCGCAGAAAAGGCGCCGTGCCGGGTATCTGGTGGGATGACACCCGCATGCCGCGGCGCACCACTAGAATGCGCCGTGCCGCCACCATCGCAGGCCATTGCAGGAGAACACCAAGCTATGAACACACAAGTCACCCAGATCCGCACCGGCGGCTATGGCATATCGCAAGAAGAGCGCAACCGCGTGCTGCGCAACACCTACTGGCTGCTGGCGCTGAGCCTGCTGCCCACCGTGCTCGGCGCATGGCTGGGCGTGGCCACGGGCATCACCGAGTCGCTGCGCGGCGGGCTGGGGCTGATCGTCTTCCTTGGCGGCGCCTTCGGCTTCATGTTCGCCATCGAGAAGACCAAGAACTCGGCCGCCGGCGTGGCCGTGCTGCTGGGCTTCACCTTCTTCATGGGCCTGATGCTCTCGCGCATGATCGGCATGGTGCTGGGCTTCAAGAACGGCACCGACCTGATCATGACCGCCTTTGCCGGCACGGCCGGCGTGTTCTTCGTCATGGCCAGCCTGGCCACGGTGATCAAGCGCGACCTCTCGGGCATGGGCAAGTGGCTGTTCGTGGGCGCGCTGGTGCTCATGGTGGGCGCCATCGTCAACGTGTTCGTCGGCTCGTCGGCAGGCATGATGGCCATCTCGGTGGCCGCCATCGGCATCTTCAGTGCCTACATGCTGTATGACCTGAAGCAGATCCTGGACGGCGGCGAGACCAACTACATCAGCGCCACGCTGGCCCTGTACCTGGACTTGTTCAACGTGTTCCAGAGCCTGCTGGCCCTGCTGGGCATCATGGGCGGCGAGCGCGACTGACCGACAGCGCTCTTCCAGCCAAGAAAGGCCCCGGCTGCGCACCGGGGCTTTTTTCTTCGCGCCCTCAACTTATGGCCCAGGCTGCCGATATCAGGCATACATGCCACCCCTTAACCCCACCCACCGTCTTGCCCGCATCGCCCTGCTCGCCCTGGTGCTGCTGCCACTGGCGGGCTGCGAGATCCCCAGCCTGCCCCAGGATCCGCGCGTGGTTCAGCGCGAGGCCGAGGCCAAGGCCGTTGGCGGCGCCTGCCGCCATGCGCTGCGCGGGCTGGAGGACTGCTTCACCCTGAACCCCAAGGCGGCCAAGGCCCAGGTATTTGCCGGCTGGAAGGAGATGGACCAGTACATGCGCGAGAACAAGCTCGAGGGCGCACCCTCGGTGCTCACGCAGCTGGAGCAAAAGCCGGCCGCCGCCCCTGCCCGCAGCCCCGAGGGTGATGAAGAAGACCCACCGCGCAGCTCGCGCAAGCGTGGTTGATGCTATTGTAAAAATAGCTATCCGCGCTTACCTGTAAAGCGCCAAGGCCAAATAATGCCTGACTAGGCACATACCTCAGACTGGGCCGCGAACCCTCACCCCCACCCTCTCCCAGAGGGAGAGGGAGTAAAGCCGGCGCAACCGGTCGCCCTCGCCCCTTTGGGGAGAGGGAGGGGTGAGGGGCATCTGCGACATGTACATAGTCAGGAAAAAATGCCTGAGCAGCGGCATGTGCTGAGCATGCCACCCTCAGGCAAACAAACGCCCACCGTCAAACGCGTCAAACGGCCCGCTCGAACACCGCCATGCTCTCCACATGGGCCGTGTGCGGGAACATGTTGACCACCCCCGCCGCCGTGCAGCGGTAGCCCGCCTGGTGCACCAGCAGGCCG
>JAGPIX010000118.1:1813-8568 GCA_018054745.1 Alicycliphilus sp. | reverse complement strand
GAGGTGCCCATCCTCGATGGTTCCTCGGCCTCGTTCGTGTTCCTGCTGCAAAGCGCCGGCGTGGAGCTGCAGAACGCGCCCAAGCGCTTCATCCGCGTCAAGCGCGCGGTGGAGGTGCGCGAGGGCCAGGGCGACCAGCTGAAATGGGCTCGCCTGGAGCCCTACCACGGCTTCAAGCTGCGCTTCGAGATCGACTTTGCCCATCCGGCGGTCGATTCCACCGGGCAGTGCGTGGAGTTTGATCTGGGCAGCGGCAACTACGCCCGCGACATCGCGCGCGCGCGTACCTTCGGCTTCACCAAGGACGTGGAGATGCTGCGCTCGCACGGCCTGGCGCTGGGTGGTGGGCTGGACAACGCCATCGTCATGGACGACTACAAGGTGCTGAACGCCGACGGCCTGCGCTACGACGCCGAGTTCGCCCGGCACAAGATCCTGGATGCCATGGGCGACCTGTACCTGGTGGGCAAGCCGCTGCTGGCCGCCTACAGCGCGTTTCGCAGCGGCCACGGCATGAACAACCAGCTGCTGCGCGCGCTGCTGGCGCAGGAAGACGCCTGGGAGATCGTCAGCTTTGACAGCGAGCGCCAGGCACCCGCGGGCTTTGCGCAGCCGGCGCGCGCCTGGTGAGTCGCCGGCCATGCTGATCATGCGCTGGGCCGTGATGCTGCTGCTGCTCGCGGCTGGCGTCGCATTCGCTTATTTCGCCGCCACGGGCCAGCAGCGCTACAAGCGCTTCGGGCTGGTGATCATCAAGTGGATCGCCATCGCGGCGGCCATGTTCTTCCTGGTGTTGATACTGGAACGCATATAGTGCGCGGCGCGCCAGGCCGTATACTGCGCCTTGCTCCGGGGTGCACGTTTGGGCGTGCTGAGATGGTGGGCCAACCCGCCAAAACCGCGAACTTGATCTGGTTAGTACCAGCGTAAGAAGAGCTGCAGTGGGATGGGGGAGTGCGCCGTAGAGCGCGCCTTCGTCCCGCCGATTGCGGAGCATTCCATCCCCCAGCCTTTGAGGAATGCCCGCCATGAACGCCCCTGACAGCTTCGCCACCTTGCTCGCCCGCACGCGCGAGTCCTTTCCCGCCTCCACCAAGTCCTTCATCACCGGCAGCCGCGCGGATCTGCGTGTGCCGGTGCGCGACATTGCCCTCACCAACGGCGAGGTCGTCAGCGTCTATGACACCTCCGGCCCCTACACCGACCCCGCCGCCATCATCGACGTGAAGCAGGGCCTGCAAAGCGTGCGCGGCGCCTGGATTGCCGAGCGCGGCGACACCGAGCGGTATGAGGGCCGCAAACCCGTGGCGCTGGACGATGGCAGCAAGAGCGAGGACGCCGCCCGCCTGGCCCAGCTGCGCCAAGAGGCCGCGGCCCTGCAACGCCAGCCCCTGCGCGCCAAGGCCGGCGCCAACGTCACGCAGATGCACTACGCGAAGAAGGGCATCATCACCCCCGAGATGGAATACGTGGCGCTGCGCGAAAACGGCAAGCGCGAGTGGATGGCGCAGTACATGGCAGACGCCGCGCGCGAAAAGCGCCTGGCCGGCAACCCCATGGGCGCGCTGATCCCGAAGATCATCACCCCCGAATTCGTGCGCGACGAGGTGGCGCGGGGCCGCGCCATCATCCCGGCCAACATCAACCACCCCGAGGTGGAGCCGATGGCCATTGGCCGCAACTTCCTCGTCAAGATCAACGCCAACATCGGCAATTCCGCCGTCACGTCCAGCATCGAGGAAGAGGTGGAAAAACTGGTCTGGGCCATTCGCTGGGGCGCAGACAACGTGATGGATCTCTCGACCGGCAAGAACATCCACACCACGCGCGACTGGATCGTGCGCAACAGTCCCGTGCCCATCGGCACCGTGCCCATCTACCAGGCGCTGGAAAAGGTGGGCGGCATCGCCGAAGACCTGAGCTGGGAAATCTTCCGCGACACGCTGATCGAGCAGGCCGAGCAGGGCGTGGACTACTTCACCATCCACGCGGGCGTGCGCCTGGCCTATATCCACCTGACGGCGCAGCGGCGCACCGGCATCGTCTCGCGCGGCGGCTCCATCATGGCCAAGTGGTGCATGGCGCACCACCGCGAGAGCTTCCTCTACACGCACTTCGAGGACATCTGCGACATCATGAAGGCGTACGACGTGTCGTTCAGCCTGGGCGACGGCCTGCGCCCCGGCTGCGCCAGCGACGCCAATGACGAGGCGCAGTTTGCCGAGCTGCACACCCTGGGCGAGCTGACGCAAATCGCCTGGAAGCACGACGTGCAGACCATGATCGAAGGCCCCGGCCATGTGCCCATGCACATGATCCAGGCCAACATGACGGAGCAGCTGAAAACCTGCCACGAGGCGCCGTTCTACACCCTCGGCCCCTTGACCATCGACATCGCCCCCGGCTACGACCACATCGCCAGTGCCATTGGTGCCGCCATGATCGGCTGGATGGGCACGGCCATGCTGTGCTACGTGACGCCCAAGGAGCACCTGGGCCTGCCCGACCGCGACGACGTCAAGCAGGGCATCATCGCCTACAAGATCGCCGCGCATGCCGCCGACGTTGCCAAGGGCCACCCCGGGGCGCGCGCGCGTGACGATGCGCTTAGCCAGGCGCGCTTCGACTTCCGCTGGCAAGACCAGTTCAACCTGGGCCTGGACCCTGAAACCGCGCAGGAATACCACGACGAAACATTACCGAAGGACGCCGCCAAGGTGGCGCATTTCTGCAGCATGTGCGGGCCCAAGTTCTGCTCCATGAAGATCACGCAAGAGGTGCGCGAATTTGCCGCCGCCAAGGGCGTGGCCGAGGGCGACGCGCTGGCCCAGGGCATGGCGCAAAAGGCCGAGGAATTCAACCGCGCGGGCGGGGAGTTCTACATTCCTATCCAGCCGGTGTGATACCGACACTTCCCCTCTGGGTATGGGTGCCTACATATTTCAGTAGCGCAAAACGCTGATTTGACGCGGGTCTCAACTCCCTCTCCCCCTTGGGGGAGAGGGTAGGGGTGAGGGGGTGATGGGTCGCGACGCCGGCATGGGCCACCCTCACCCCTACCCTCTCCCGCCAGCGGGAGAGGGAGAAGCAGCCTCGAGGCTGCGCACATCCTCAGGGGGGAGGGAGAGCTCGTCAACCCTCGGCCACCGGCTGGCCGTTGACCCGCGTCTGCCCGGCCTTGTTGTCCACCGTCAGGTTGGCCTCGTACCAGGTCAGCGTGGGGCGCGCGCCGAACAGGGTGGTGTACTCCTGCAGCTTGGCCTCGGTAAACCAGGCCTCGGCTGCGGCGCGGCTTTCCCATACGTACAGGCCGCCGGCGCCATGCTCGTTGCGCACGTAGTCCTTGCTGATCAGGCCTATTGAGCCGAGCTTGCGGAACTTGGGCGCCGACTGTTTGGCGATCTGATCTGGATGAACTGCTCTTCGGTGGGAGCGGGCAGGGCGAAGTGCCACAGGACGACGCAGGGGGCCATGGCGTGGGACTCCAAAAAGGCTAAGGGGAAATCATTGTAGGCAGCGCCAGCACTCCCCGGACAAGGGCCCAAGCCGCCAGGCGAAGGTGGCAACTGACGCGGTTTCAGTAACTGCGCCCGCCCTTGTACATGGCGTGCTGGCGCCGCGAGAGTTGCGTCACCTGCCCCACGCGCGCCATGGCCGTGCCGGCGTGGGCATGGGTAATGGCCAGCCCCAGCGCATCGGCCGCGTCGGTGCCCGGCAGGCCGGGCAGGGTGAGCAGGCGGCGCACCATCTCCTGCACCTGCGACTTCGCCGCGCGGCCGTGGCCGACCACGGCCTTCTTCATCTGCAGGGCCGTGTATTCGGCCACGGGCAGGTCGGCGTTGACCAGCGCAGTGAGCGCCGCGCCGCGCGCCTGGCCCAGCAGCAGGGTGGACTGGGGGTTGACGTTGACGAACACGATCTCCACCGCCGCCGCATCGGGCCGGTAGCGCGCGGCGACCTCGGTGATGCCGTCGAACAGCAGCTTGAGCCGCCCCGGCAGGTCGCCCAGCGCGAGGCCCGTGGTGCGTATGGTGCCGCTGGCCACGTAGGCCAGGCGCTGGCCCTCGACGTCCACCACGCCAAAGCCGGTGGTCTGCAGGCCGGGGTCGATGCCGAGAATTCTCATTGCTATTAAAAATAGAGCTGTTGGCGCTTTATATACAAGCGTCAGGAGGCAAATTGAATCAAAGTAACCTGCCCTGGGCCATAGACCCGCGCAGGCCAAGGTTGGGCATCGGCGTCGAGCATGAGCAGTCGGACAGGGTGGTGGTATTCCGCCTTTGCCGCAGCCAGAGTCTGCAGCGTCTGCGCCAGACTGTCGCCCCGCAGCGTGCTGGCGATGATCAGCGTAGGCCGGCGCGGCCTGAAGCGTGCCAGCCGATCTGGTGCCGCGGGGTCTGGCGCGAGGTAGCCGCAGTCCCAGGGCTGGCGCGGGTGCCGCTTGCGCCACCACCATAGCTCGTGCCACTTCACGGCGAGTTTGAGCTGCCAGCCCTTGAGCCTTGAAGCCGCGGACAGCGCGGCGAGTTCATCGTCTCGGTCGAGATGCCGCGCAAAGGCCGCGGCCAGGTGGGATGCGCGATCACAGTCCCGTCCCGCCATGACGGCCAGGCCGAGGCGCTCGGGTATATCGGGCAGCCGCCAGGGGTGCCAGAACGGCTTGCGCCCGTCCCCTGTGCCTGCCTGGCACCAGGATTCAAGGGCCGCCCACGCGCGCTGCTGTGCCGCATCCAGCGTTGGTGCCTGCCGCAATCCCGGTTCCGCGGCAGGGGGCGGCTGCAGCGCTTGGTCGTCATAACGGGCGATCAGGGTGGGGCCGATGCGTGCGCCCGCCCAAAGACATGGAACGAAAAGCAGGGATGCGTACACGGCCGCATTGCGCCAAGGGGCGGGCAATATGGCGGCCAGTAGCGCGCCCAGCAGCAGCGCGGGCGGCAGCGCCACGGCGAGGGCGGCCACCCAGTTGCGCAGGCGAGCGCCGCCGTGGCGGGTTTCGATGGCCAGGGGCATCTTTGGACCCGTGCTCATGGCAATTCGGCGCTTGCCATGCGCGCCATGATGGTGCGCGTGCGCCCCGCCAGATACGCCGAATTCGGCGTTTTTTCAAAGCGCTTGGGTGCCGGCAGCATCACGGCCAGGCGGGCGGCCTCGGGGGCGGTGAGCTGGCGCGCGCTCTTTCGGTAGTAATGCTGGGCGGCGGCCTCGGCGCCGAAGATGCCGGCGCCCCATTCCACGTTGTTCAGGTAGATCTCCAGGATGCGCTGCTTGGATAGAAATTGCTCCAGCGCCAGCGTGAGCACGAATTCCTGGCCCTTGCGCACCAGGTTGCGTTCGCCCGACAGCAACAAGTTCTTGGCCAGCTGCTGGGTGATGGTGGAGCCGCCACGGATTTTGGGTGCGCGGGCGTTGGGCCGGGCGGCGGCCTGGGCCTCGGCGCGGGCGTTGCGCTCCCAGGCCTTTTCTATGGCGTCCCATTCCACACCGTCGTGGTTGACGAAGTTGTCGTCCTCGGAGGCGATCACGGCGCGCTTCAGGTGGTCGGAGATCTGCGCGTAGGGCAGCCATTGCTGGCGCCAGTGCAGGCCGCCGTCCTGGCGCAGCTGCGCCCAGGCCTCGGAGCGCTGGAAGCTGGTGGATTCGGGGTCAAGCCAGGCCATGGCGGCGATGCGCGCCACGAAGAACAGCTGCAGCGCCACAAAGGCCAGCAGCACCAGGGCGATCCAGCGCAGCACGCCCCGCATTTCAGTAATCCACGGCGCTGCGCAGTACCCGCTGCCCATGCAACTGGCGCAACCCAGGCTGGGGCAGCCGAGCAAGGGCCGCCCCGCAGCGAGGGCTGCGTCCCCCTTCCCGCAGCGCGCAGCGGTGCGAGAGAAGGGGGAAGCGGCGCAGCCGCACAGGGGGTTGTTGCTTCATTTTGCGATGGCCGCGCGCAGCTCTTGCAGCACCTGGGCGGCGGGCGGGCGCTGGCCGCGCCAGAGCTGGAAGGCCTCGGCCGCCTGTTCCACCAGCATTCCCAGGCCGTCGCGCGCCTGGGCGCCGTGCTGGGTCGCCCAGTCCAGAAAGCCCTGGGCGGCGGGGCCGTACATCATGTCGTAGGCCAGGCTGCCGGCGCGCAGCACGCTGGCGGGCACGGGCACGGCGCCGCCGGCCAGGCTGCTGGCCGTGGCGTTGATGATGACATCAAAATCGGCCTCCGGCGCTTGTATATCAAGCGCTAGAAGCTCTGTTTTATGTAGCGATGCCAGCGCCGCGTGGCTGGCCACCAGGGCCTGGGCGCGCGCGCTCGTGCGGTTCACCACGGCAATGCGCCGGGGCTGGCGTTCGATCAGCGGCGCCAGCGCGCCGGCGGCGGCGCCGCCCGCGCCGACCAGCAGCAGGTCGCGCCCGGCCAGCGCCACGCCGGCATTGCGCTCTATGTCGGCCACCAGGCCCAGGCCATCGGTGTTGTCGGCGTGGATCTGGCCGTTGGCAAAGACCAGGGTGTTGGCCGCGCCGGCCAGTTGCACGCGCGCGCTGCGCGTGTCGGCAAGGTCTGCGGCCTGCAGCTTGAAGGGCACGGTGATGTTGCAGCCGCGCCCGCCGGCGGCGGCAAAGTCGCGCAGCGCCTGGGCAAAGCCGTCCAGCGCCACCAGGCGGCGTTCGTAGTGCAGCTGCTGGCCCGTCAGCTCGGCAAAGCGCGCGTGTATCCAGGGCGAGCGGCTGTGGGCGATGGGGTTGCCCATCACGCAGTACAGGTCGGGGGTGGTGCTCAT
>JAGPIX010000118.1:0-1713 GCA_018054745.1 Alicycliphilus sp. | reverse complement strand
AGCGCACGGCGGTTTCCAGGGTCTGGTCGTGCGTGAACTTGAAGCGCGAGACCACGGCGATCTGGTCGGCCTTGGCGCGCATGGCCGGGCCGAAGTGACCAAACGGCCCGGCTGCGCGGGCAATGGCCTCGGCGCGGCGATCGAGCAGGCGATTGCCCGAGCCCTGCACGACCTCGGTCTCCAGCACGCGACCGTCGTGGTTCACGGTCAGGATCATGATCAGCTCGCCGTAGAGCTTCTTGCCGCCCTGCTCGGGAAAGTTCTGCGTGCCCTTGTCCTCGACCTTGCGGCGCAGCCCGTCGTAGTAGATGGCGTAGGCCTCCTCGCGCGTGGCCGGGCTGATGTAGCGCTTGCGCGGGCGGGCGTTTTCCTCGTTGATGCGCTTTTCTATCTCGGCCAGCAGCTTGACCAGCTGGCGGCGCCGTTCTTCCTGTTGTTCCTGGGCGCTGCTTTCGCTGGCCTTGCGCGGGTCGGGCTGGGGCAATATGGCCAGCTGCTGGCGCACCTGGGCCAGCAGCTGGGTTTGCTGCTCCAGCATCTGATCCATCTTGCGCTGGGCTTCCTCCAGGTCGTCGCCAATGGAGGTCAGGGCCGAGTAGGGCAGGGGGCTGGTGGCGCGGCCCTTGGCCGCCTCGCCCCCGCCGGCGAGCGAGGCCTGGGCGATGGCCTGGGCCTTGTCCGGGCGTTCGCTGGTCTTGGCGTTGACCAGGATGACCTCGAGCGGCGTGTCCTCGAACACGCGGTTGAAGCGCTCCGGGTCGATGAAGCGCACCGTGAGCAGCAGCGCGTGCAGGGCGATCGATACGCCCAGCGCGATCTGCAGCGTGGAGAGGCGCAGGAGGAAGGGGGGGACTTTCATCGCCGGGCCGCCCCAAGATGAAAGAGCGGCCCCCTCGGGGGGCAGCGACCCGCGAAGCGGTGGAGCGTGGGGGTGAGGTTCACGGGGGGCGATTATCCCGGCTGGCCGGTGCCAGGCTCGCTGCCCGCCCCATCGGTTTCGTTGATGTCCACGGCAATGGCGATAGGGCCGGCCACGGTGTCTTCCTCGTCCTCGTCCACGGGGCCGTCGTCGCTCGCGTCCAGCGGGTCGTCCAGGCGCGCGATCAGCGTGCCGTTCACGTCCAGCGTGATCTCGTCGATCTCGCCCAGCTTCACGCGCACGCGCGCGCCGCGCGCCAGGCCCTGGGCGCCGAGCACCGGCAGCACCAGCGGCAGGCTGTCGGCGCGCACCAGAAAGCCGCCGTGCATGCCCTCCTTGATGACGGTGGCGTCCAGCTCGGTGATGGCGTTTTGCTGCAGGTATTTCAGCGTCCAGAAGCGCTCCATGCCGGCCTGGTAGCCGTTGTAGGCGCCGTAGGTGGCGTCAAAGCTGCTGATGATGGAGAACAGCTCGGCGTCCTTGGGCTTGAACGGCGCGGCCAGTGCGGCCGTCTTGCCATGGCGCGCGCAGGCAATGATCTGCCACTGGTTCACCAGATCCACATAGCGGCGCAGCGGTGATGTGGCCCAGGCGTAGCTCTTGACGCCAATGCCGGCGTGCGGCAGCGCCTTGGTCCCCATGCGTACCTTGATGCCGGGGGCCAGGCTGGCCTGGCTGCGGTAGATGCCGGGCACGCCATGCTCGGCCAGCATCTGGCCCCAATGGCTGTTGGCGACGATGGCGGCCTCGGCCACGATCAAATCGAGCGGCGCGCCGCGCTGGCGCGTGCTGAT
>JAGPIX010000117.1 GCA_018054745.1 Alicycliphilus sp. | reverse complement strand
CCCGAGGAGCTGGTGCGCCGCCACACAGGTAGCGACTACAGCGTGGCCTTCGTCGGCTTTGCGCCGGGCTTTGCCTACCTGTCGGGCGGGCATGAGAGCCTGGATGTGCCGCGCCGCGCCACGCCGCGCACGCGCATTCCGGCGGGCGCCGTGGCGCTGGCCGGGCGCTTCAGCGGCGTCTATCCGCAGGCCAGCCCCGGGGGCTGGCAGATCCTGGGCACCACGCCGCTGGCCATGTGGGACATAGAGCGCGAGCAGCCGGCGCTGCTGCAGCCGGGTTTTCGCGTGCGTTTTGTCGATATTGCTACTCTGTCTGTAGCTGTTCGCGCACAACTGGAGCGCGCTGCAGACCAAAAACACTTGAAGCCCGCAGCGCCCGCACCAGCGCGGGGGCCGGCGCTGGAGGTGCGCTCGCCCGGCCTGCTCACGCTGCTGCAAGACATGGGCCGGCCCGGTTTGGCGGGGCAGGGCGTGTCGGCCTCCGGTGCGCTGGACCAGGGCGCCTGCCGCACGGCGAATCGGCTGGTGGGCAACCCACCCGACATGGCCTGCCTGGAGACCGTGAACGGCGGCCTGCGGCTGATGAGCCATGGCGACACCGTGGTCGCCGTCACCGGCGCCGATGCGCCCCTGACGCTTACCAGCGCCGGTGGCCTGCGCACCAGCGTGCCGCGCTACCAGCCCCTGGCCCTGGCGCATGGCGATCTGCTGGCCATTGGCGAGCCCGTTGCCGGCACGCGCTGCTATGTGGCGGCGCGCGGCGGCTATGACGTGGCCCCCATCCTCGGCAGCCTGAGCACCGACACCCTGGCCCATGTCGGCCCGCCGGCGCTGGCGGCGGGCGACCGGCTTGCCTTGCGCCCCGTGGCGCGGGGCTCGATAGTCGGCGGCGCCGAGCTGCCGCCCGATGATCTGCCCGGCCCCGATGGGGAGGTGGTGCTGGACGTGATCATGGGCCCGCGCACCGACTGGTTCACGCCCCAGGCCGTGCAGCTGCTCGCCAGTCAGCGCTGGCGCGTCACGCCCCAGTCCAACCGCGTGGGCCTGCGCCTGGCGGGCGAGCAGCCGCTGACCCGCTCCATCACCCAGGAGCTGCCCAGCGAGGGCACGCCCACCGGCGCCATCCAGGTGCCGGCCAGCGGCCAGCCGGTGCTGTTCCTGGCCGACCACCCGCTGACCGGCGGCTACCCCGTGATCGCCTGCATCGCGCCGCACCACCTCGATCGCGCGGGCCAGATCCCCGTGAACGCCTGGGTGCGCTTCAACCCCATCCGGCCCTTCGAGGCCATCAACCGTCCTTGAATGCCATGAAAAAAGTCCTCATTGCCAATCGCGGAGAAAACGACCGCGCAGCGGGCGTTTCATCACATTGCGGTGCCTGCGCAGCAGGCGACGGCGTTCTCGCCATCCAGCATTTACTGAAGGCGAAAGGTTTGAAGTCATGAAGAAGGTTCTGATTGCCAATCGGGGCGAGATCGCCGTCCGTGTGGTGCGCGCCTGCCGCGACTACGGCGTGCAGTCCGTCGCCGTGTATGCCAATGCCGACATCGACGCCCTGCACGCACGCATGGCCGACGAGGCCTGGGGGCTTGACGGTGACCGCCCGGCAGACACCTATCTGCACATAGAAAAACTGCTGGACATCGCCCGCAAGAGCGGCGCCGACGCCGTGCACCCCGGCTACGGCTTCCTGTCCGAGAGCGCAGCGTTTGCCCAGGCCGTGCTTGATGCGGGCCTGGCCTGGATTGGCCCCACGCCCCAGGCGATTGCGCGCCTGGGCGACAAGCTGGAGGCGCGCAAGATTGCGCTAAAAGTGGGCGCGCCGCTGGTGCAGGGCACGTCGGAGCCGGCAAAAGACGCCGCCGAGGTGCTGGCCTTTGCCGAGCAGCATGGCCTGCCCATCATCATCAAGGCCGCGTTTGGCGGTGGCGGGCGTGGCATGAAGATCGCGTGGCGCATGGATGAGGTGGCCGAGCTGTACGCGTCTGCCGTGCGCGAGGCCACGGCGGCCTTTGGCCGCGGCGAATGCTTTGTCGAGCAGTTTCTGGACAAGCCGCGCCATATCGAGGCCCAGGTGATGGGCGACAAGCATGGCAAGGTGGTGGTGCTGGGCACGCGCGACTGCTCGTTGCAGCGGCGCAACCAGAAGCTGGTGGAAGAAGCACCCGCACCGTTTTTGACCGACGCCCAGCGCCAGCGCATCCACCAGGCCGCGCACGACATCTGCGCCGAGGTCGGCTACGAGAGCGCGGGCACGGTGGAATTTTTGCTCTCGGGCAGCGGCGCCCTATCGTTTTTGGAGGTGAACACGCGCCTGCAGGTCGAGCACCCGGTGACCGAGCAGACCACCGGCCTGGATCTGGTGCTGGAGCAGCTGCGCGTGGCCGACGGTCTGCCCCTGTCCATCACCGAGACGCCCGCGCCACTGGGCCATGCGTTTGAATTCCGCATCAACGCCGAGGACGTGGGCCGCGGCTTTCTGCCCACGCCCGGGCCCGTGCAGCG
Source organism: Alicycliphilus sp. (assembly GCA_018054745.1). Lineage (GTDB taxonomy): Bacteria > Pseudomonadota > Gammaproteobacteria > Burkholderiales > Burkholderiaceae_C > Alicycliphilus > Alicycliphilus limosus. The sequence goes on along the minus strand of JAGPIX010000117.1, from coordinate 6,107 downwards.
CTTTGATGCGCCCAGCGGCCCCGGCGTGCGCGTGGACTCGGGCGTGCAGGCGGGCTCCATCGTGCCCGGCACTTTCGACTCGCTGATGGCCAAGCTCATCGTCACCGGCAGCACGCGCGAGCAGGCGCTGGCACGTGCGCGCCGCGCGCTGGCCGAGTTTCAGATCGATGGCGTGGCCAGCGTGCTGCCGTTTCACCGGGCGGTCATGGAGCAGGCGGACTTCATAGCCGCCGATGGCTTCAAGGTGCATACGCGCTGGATAGAAACCGCCTTTGCCAACGACCTCGCGGCGGCGGTACGTGCCGCGCCCCAGGCCGACGCCAGCCTGGTGCGCTGCGCCATCGAGATCGATGGCCGGCGCCTGCAACTGGGCCTGCCGGCCGTGCTGCTGCAGGGGCTGGCCGCCGCCGGCGGCGCATCGGCCACTGCGGCCGTCGCCCAGGAGTCGGTGGACGAGGCCGCCGTCGCCGCCCCCATCGCCGGCAACCTGCACGCCTGGAAGGTAGGGGAGGGCGATGCCGTTCAGGCCGGCGACGTCATTGCCGTCATGGAGGCCATGAAGATGGAAATGCAGGTCACTGCGCACCGCTCCGGCCGCATCACGCTGCAGGCGGCGGCCGGCAGCTACCAGGCGGCAGGCTCTTGCATCGCGCGCATTACTTGATGGTTTGAAGGTTTTTTGGCCTCTGGCGCTTATAGGGTAAGCGCGAGTAGCTATCTTTTTTGCGTCAAGAGGTGTGTGCCTGCAGGCGCGCAAACAGCCCGCCGGCGGCCACCAGCTCGGCATGCGTGCCCTGCTCGGCAATGCGCCCGCGCTCCATCACCACCACGCGGTCGGCATGCTCGATGGTGGACAGGCGGTGGGCGATGACCAGGGTGGTGCGCCCGCGCATCAGGCGCTGCAGGGCGTCTTGCACCAGGCGTTCGGACTCGGTATCGAGCGCCGAGGTGGCCTCGTCCAGGATCAGGATGGGCGCGTCCTTGTACAGCGCGCGTGCGATTGCCAGGCGCTGGCGCTGCCCACCCGACAGCTGCGTGGCGTTGTGCCCCACGATGGTGTGCACGCCCTGGGGCAGGGCGGCCACATGCTCGGCCAGGTTGGCGGCCGCCAGGCAGTGCTGCACCCGCTCTTCGTCGATGGCGGCACCCAGGGCCACATTGGCGGCAATGCTGTCGTTGAACATCACCACGTCCTGGCTGACCATGGCGAATTGCGCGCGCAGCGACTCCAGGCGCCAGTCCTGCGCGGCCACGCCGTCGATCAGCACCTGGCCGCTGCTGGCTGCCACAAAGCGCGGCAGCAGGTTCACCAGCGTGGTCTTGCCGGCGCCCGACGGCCCGACCAGGGCCACGATCTCGCCGGGGCGGATGTCCAGGCTCACGCCGCTGAGCGCGGGCGCATGCTCGCTGTCAAACGACACGTTCACATCGCGCAGGCTGATGGCGCCCTGGGCATGCTGCACGGCATGCGTGCCGCCGGTTTCGGCCGGTGCGTCGCTGAGCAGCAGCAGGCCGCGCTCCAGCGCCGCCACGCCGCGCGTGATCGGGTTGGCCACATCGGCCATGCGGCGTATCGGCGCAATCAGCATCAGCATGGCCGCGATGAACGAGGCAAAGCCGCCCACCGACACATCCTTGGCACCATGGCCATGGCTTTGCCACAGGGCGATGCAGATCACGGCCGACAGGGCGCCGGCGGCCAGCAGCTGCGTGGTGGGCGTCATGGCCGCCGAGGCGATGGTGGATTTGATGGCCAGGTGGCGCAGGCGCTGGCTCAGGCTGTTGAAGCGCGCGGCCTGACCGGCTTGTGCGCCATGCAGGCGCACCATGCGGTGGGCGAGTACGTTCTCTTCCACCACATAGGCCAGGTCGTCGGTGGCCTGCTGGCTGCTCTTGGTGATCTTGTACATACGGCGCGACAAGGCCTTCATGATCCAGCCCACGCCGGGCACCATGACGGCCACGATGAGCGTGAGCTGCCAGTTCAAATAAATCAGGTAACCCAGTAACGCCACCAGGGTGAAGCCGTCGCGCGACACGCCAATCAGCGCCTGCACCAGCGAGGTGAAACCGGTCTGCACTTCATACACCACGGTGTTCGACAGGGTGCTTGCCGACTGCTGCCGAAACAGCGCCATGTCGGCCGCCAGCAGCCGCTCGAACAGGGCCGTGCGCAGGCGCAGCATGCCTTCGTTGGCGATGCGCGAGAGCGCATACTGGCCAGTGAACTGGGCCAGTCCGCGCACCAGGAACACACCGATGATGGCCGCGGGAACCATCCACAGATTCAGTGATCCCTCCGTGAAGCCCTGATCGAGCAAGGGTTTGAGCAGCGCGGGTATCAGCGGCTCGGTGATGGCGGCCACCACGGTGGCCAGCAAGGCCATGGCCCAGGCCAGACGCTGGTAACCAAAGTACGCATGCAGGCGCCGCAGCCGGGCTAACAGCGATGGTGTTGGCGGCTGGGGGGGCTTGGGCGCGCTATGATTCAAGTCTTGCATGAGGGGCGGATTCTACGCAGCAGCACAGTTTGTGACATGGCGCGCTACGCTATGTGTAACATCGCAGGTTCTGTTGACCGGCACTAAACGGTTATTTGACGGTTATTCAACGGTTGCCAATGACTATCGAGCGCACCTTCCCATCCTCACCCCTTCGCGCGGCCATGCCGCACATCTCGCGCCGCCATGCTGTCGCAGCACTGGCCGCCGCCTCCAGCCTGCCAGCACTTGCCCAGTTCCGTGTCGAGATCACGGGCGTGGGCCTGACGCAACTGCCGATCGCCATCGCGCCGCTGCGCGGTGAGGCGCAGTCGCCGCAGAAGATCTCCGCCATCGTGCAGGCCGACCTGGAGCGCAGCGGCCGCTTTGTCGGCGTTGACGCCTCGGGCGTGCCGCTCGATGAAACCTCACGCCCGGACCTGTCGCAGTGGCGCCAGCGCAAGGCCGACGCCCTGAACACCGGCAGCGTGACGCGTCTGGCCGACGGGCGCTTTGACGTGCGCTTCAGGCTATGGGATGTGGTCAAGGGCCAGGATCTGGGCGGACAGAGCTTTGTCGTGACGCAGGCCGACCTGCGCCTGGTGGCGCACCGCATCGCAGATTTCATCTACGAGAAGCTCACCGGCGAACGCGGTGTGTTCTCCACGCGCATCGCCTATGTCACCAAGGTGGGCGCGCGCTACAGCCTGTGGGTGGCCGATGCCGATGGCGAAAATGCCCAGTCGGCACTGTCAAGCCCCGAGCCCATCATCTCCCCGGCCTGGTCGCCCACGGGTACGCAATTGGCCTATGTGTCGTTCGAGTCGCGCAAGCCGGTGGTCTATGTGCACGATGTGGCCACGGGCAAGCGCCGGCTGATCGCCAACTTCCGCGGCTCCAACAGCGCTCCCGCCTGGTCGCCCGACGGGCGCACCCTGGCCGTCACACTGAGCCGCGACGGTGGCTCGCAGCTCTACACCATCGACGCGGGCGGCGGCGAGCCGCGCCGCCTGATGCAAAGCGCCGGCATTGATACCGAGCCGGCCTTCTCCAGCGACGGCCGCAGCATTTACTTCGTGAGCGACCGCGGCGGCTCACCGCAGATTTATCGCGTGGGTAGCGGTGGCGGCAATGCCGAGCGCGTGACCTTCAATGGCTCCTACAACATCTCGCCGGCCATCAGCCCCGACGGGCAGTGGCTGGCCTATATCTCGCGCATCGGCGGCGCCTTCAAGCTGCAGGTCATGGATCTGAAGTCGGGCACGGTCAGCTCGCTTACCGATACCTCTGCCGACGAAAGCCCGAGCTTTGCACCCAATAGCCGCCTCATCCTGTACGGCACCCAGCAGCAGGGGCGCGAGGCGCTCATGACGACCACCCTGGACGGCAAGATCAAGGCCAGGCTGGCCGGGCAGGGAGGCGACATCCGCGAGCCCGATTGGGGCCCGTTTCAGAAGTAAGTCTTCCCAGCTTTCCAAACACCTGTTTTTCTCAGCACGACATCATGAAATCAACTCCATTCAAACGTCTTTCGATCGCCTTCACCATTGCCGCCCTCATGGCCGGCTGCAGCTCCGGCGTCAAGCTTGACGATGTTCCGGTCGAGGACAAGGGCGCCACCTCCACCACCGGCGGTGGCGCTGGCGCCGGTGGCGCAGGACAGAGCGGCGTGGCGCCGGTGGATCTGAGCCAGTCCAGCCGCGACGTCGGCGGCCCCGTCGGTGTGGCGCGCATCATCTACTTCGACTTTGACAGCTACACCGTCAAGCCCGAGTTCCAGTCGCTTCTCGAAGCCCACGCGCGTTACCTGAAGGCATCCTCCGCACGCAAGGTCATGCTCGAAGGCCACACCGACGATCGCGGTGGCCGAGAATACAACCTGGCCCTGGGTCAGAAGCGTGCCGAGGCCGTGCGCCGTTCGCTCGGTCTGCTGGGCGTGTCCGATGCGCAGGTCGAAGCCGTGAGCTACGGCAAGGAAAAGCCAGCCGTGCAGGGCAACAACGAAAGCGCATTCGCACAGAACCGCCGCGTTGAGCTGTCGTACCGCTGATGGCCGCGCGCATGTCTTTTCCCCAACGCTCGCGCGCCCTGACGGTGGCAGTATTTGCCGCCGTGGCGACCTGGGCCGTGCCCAGCCATGCGTTGTTCGAGGATGACGAGGCGCGCCGCGCCATCCTGGAGCTGCGTCAGCGCTTCGATGCCTTGCAGCAGTCCAACCAGCGCTCTGGCGAGCGCTCGGGTGAAGAAGTCTCGCAATTGCGCCGCAGCCTGCTCGACCTGCAAACGCAGATCGAGGCATTGCGTACCGAGCAAGCCAGCCTGCGCGGACAAAACGAGCAGCTGCAGCGTGAGGTGGCGGAGCTGCAGCGTCGGCAAAAGGACATCGCCCAAGGCGTGGATGAGCGGCTGCGCAAGTTCGAGCCGTTGGCAGTGACGGTGGATGGGCGCGAGTTTCGTGCCGACCCGGCAGAAAAGCGCGAGTTCGAGGCGGCTCTGGCCGTGTTCCGCTCGGGCAAATTTCCTGAGGCGGCAACGGCGTTCGGCAGCTTTATGCGCCAGTACCCGCAGTCCGGCTACCTGCCATCGGCACGCTTCTGGCTGGGCAATGCGCAATACGCCACGCGAGACTACAAAGAGGCTATCAACAACTTCAAGAGCCTGCTGGCAGCCGCGCCCGACCATGCGCGCGCGCCCGAGGCAGCATTGTCAATTGCCAACTGCCAGATCGAGCTGAAGGACACGCGCGCAGCGCGCAAGACGCTGGAAGACCTGATGCGCGTATATCCGCAATCCGAAGCCGCAGCCGCTGCCAAGGAACGTCTGGCGCGCCTGAAGTGAGCGTGCCGGCGCAAGAGTCGGCCGATCTGCAGCGCCGCTTTGGCGGTCTGCAGCGGCTGTATGGCGTGGCCGGCGCCCAGCGCATCCGCGCCGCGCATGTCGCCGTCATCGGTATCGGCGGCGTCGGTTCCTGGGCCGCGGAAGCCCTGGCCCGCTCCGGCGTGGGGCGCCTCACCCTGATCGACATGGATCATGTGGCCGAATCCAACGTCAACCGTCAGATACACGCCCTGAGCACCACCCTCGGACAGGCCAAGGTGCGCGCCATGGCCGAGCGCATTGCGCTCATCAACCCAGAGTGCCGGGTCGATTGCATAGAAGAGTTCGTGGATCCGGCCAACTGGCCAACCATCGTGCCCGCCCCGGTGGATGCCGTCATCGATGCCTGCGATCAGGTTCGCGCCAAGGCCGCCATGGCTGCCTGGGCCATGCAAACGCGTACCGCTTTCATCACCGTGGGCGCGGCCGGCGGAAAGCGACTGGCGCACAAGGTCGATGTGGATGACCTGGCACACACCACACATGACCCGTTGCTGGCTCAGTTGCGCTATCGCCTGCGCCGTGAACATGGCGCCGCCCGCGACGGCAAGCGCATCGGCGTGGCCTGCGTCTTCAGCCGCGAAGCCGTGGCCCCGCCGCATGCCTCCTGCGCCATCGATGAAGGCGATGGTTCATTGAACTGCCATGGCTACGGCTCCAGCGTGGCCGTCACCGCCACCTTCGGGCATTGCGCGGCCGGCTGGTTGCTGGACAAACTGTCGGCGGACGTTCCAAAAAACACGCTATAAT
>JAGPIX010000116.1 GCA_018054745.1 Alicycliphilus sp. | reverse complement strand
GTGCCGGGCAGGCCGCTGGCGGCAATGGTGGGCACTTCCTTCACGGCGTCCACGGGCTTGGCCGTGGTGATGCCCAGCAGGCGGACCTTGCCGCTCTTGTAGTGCGCCAGCACGGTCTGCACCTGGTTCATGATGCAGCAGGTCTCGCCGCGCAGCACCGAGGTGATGGCCTCGGGCCCGCCCTTGTAGGGAACATGCACCATGTCCAGGCCCAGGCGCGCATTGAACTCGGCAAACGCCATGTGCGTGCCGGCGCCATTGCCGGTGCTGGCGTAGTTGTACTTGCCCGGGTTGGCCTTGACGATCTCGACGAACTCCTTGAGGTTGTTGGCGTCGATCACGCTGGGGTTGATGGTCAGCACGTTGGACACGTCGATCAGCGGGCCCACGGGCACGAAGTCGGCCTCCACGTCGAAGGGCAGGCTCTTGTACAGCGCGGCGTTGCTGCCGTGCGTGGCGGCCGTGCCGAAGGCCAGCGTGTAGCCGTCGGGCTTGGCATGGGCCACGTATTCGCTGGCGATGTTGCCGGCCGCGCCGGACTTGTAGTCGATGACGATGGGCTGGCCCAGCTTCTGGCCCAGGGGTTCCTGCACCGCGCGCGCCACCACATCCACGCCTGAGCCGGCCGGAAAGCCCATGATCAGCGTGATGGGCTGTTTGGGCCAGCCGTTGGCTTGCGCCAGTGCGGCGCTGGAGGCGAAGAGCAGGGCGGTTGCGGCAAGCGCAGTGCGGCGAAGGATGGGGTGCATGGCGGTCTTCTTTGATGCGTGTCAGTGCAATGATCGTCGAAATCACCTAAGCGCGTTCGACGTTCGGCATTGTGCGCAAAACCACATGCAGGGGCGCCATAAGCTTATGGCGCCTCATGACCGCGCCACCCTTCAATGCCGATGGCTGCCGCCGGGGCGCGGGCCCTGTGGCGCCGGCCGGCCACCATGGCCCCAGCCGCCGCCGGTGAAATGCCACTGCCCCTGTCGTTGCTCCCAGCCTGGCTGGCGGTAATGCTGGCCGTGGCGCGCCTGCACCCAATGGCCCGGCACCCAGGCATAGCGCTGGCCGCGCCATTGCCAATACCCCTGCGACCAGGCCATGCCACGGCGTGCGGCCGGTGCGCGTTCATAGCGCGGCGGCGGCGGGGCTGGGCGGTAGTGCGCGGGCTGCGCGGCGTGGGTCTGATGCTGTGGCACGCCGGGCGCGGCATGGGCGGCGCCGGCCAGGGCCAGCAGTGCAGTCAGCGTGGCTGCGGCAAGCCCGAGGGGGCGGGCCAATGCGTGGGTCAGGGGGTAGGCCATGGTGTTCTCCTTGCAGATTGCGGCCGGATTGGCCGCGGGAGACTCCATGCTGCCCGCCTTGTGTCAACGCCACGGAAGCCTGCATGGCTGGCGCGCAAAGCTCTGTGTGAATTTATGAAAAATTGGGCTGTAGCGCTTTCTGGTTAAGCGCTGACAGCTATCAATATAGGAATATCTGCCAACCTGCCTGGCGCCCCCGGCAGCTCGTCCTTGGCCCGCATGTTTGCCGCCCGGCGGCGGGTTTTTGCGCACAATGCGCGGCACTTCCACAGCAGCACCCCCATGAGCGCCCCCCATCCCAACCAGTTTGCGCTGCTCGGCCAGCGTCGCTTTGCACCGTTTTTCTGGACCCAGGCCGCCGGCGCCGCCAACGACAACCTGTTCAAGTTCGCCTTCACCGTGATGGTTACCTACCAGCTCGGCGTGTCCTGGCTGCCGCCGTCCCTGGCGGGGCTGGTGATAGGGGCGCTGTTCATACTGCCGTTCTTGCTGTTCTCGGCCACGGCCGGGCAGATCACCGACAAGCTGGAGAAGACGCGCATCATCCGCTTCGTGAAGAACCTGGAGATCGCCATCATGCTGCTGGCGGCTCTGGGCTTCATGGCCGGCCATGCCGCGCTGTTGCTGGCCTGCGTGTTTCTGATGGGCCTGCATTCCACGCTGTTCGGGCCGGTCAAGTTCGCCTATCTGCCGCAGGTCTTGAGCGAGCGCGAGCTCACCGGCGGCAATGGCATGGTGGAGATGGGCACCTTCGTCGCCATCTTGCTGGGCAATGTGGCCGGCGGCCTGCTGGTGGCCATGCCCGGCGTGGGTCATGGCGCCGTCGCCCTGGCCTGCCTGGGCCTGGCGCTGGCAGGGCGGCTGGCGGCGCAGTTCATTCCCGGCGCGCCGGCCACCGACCCGGGACTGGTGGTCAACTGGAACCCGGTGAGCGAGACCTGGCGCAACCTCCAGCTGGCGCACGGCAACATCGTCGTCTTCCGCTCGCTGCTGGGCATCTCGTGGATGTGGTTCTTCGGCGCGGTGTTCCTCTCCCAGTTCCCCAGCTTTGCCAAGGATGTGCTGCGCGGCGACGAGCAGGTGGCGTCGGCCCTGCTGGTGGTGTTCTCGCTGGGCATAGGCACGGGCGCGCTGCTGTGCGAGGTCTTGAGCCGGCGCCATATCGAGATTGGCCTGGTGCCGCTGGGGGCGATTGGCATGAGCGTGTTCGCTGGTGACCTGTACTTTGCCTCGCGCGGCCTGCCGCCTTCGGGTGTCATGGCCCTGGGCGCCTTTCTGACGCAGCCCGCGTACTGGCGCGTGATGCTGGACCTGTTCTTGCTGAGCCTGTTCACCGGCCTGTATAGCGTGCCCATGTACGCGCTGATCCAGATGCGCAGCCAGGCCACGCACCGCGCGCGCATCATCGCCGCCAACAACATCCTGAACGCGCTGTTCATGATCGTCAGCGCCGTTCTGGCCGGGCTGCTGCTGCAGGCGGGCTTCACGGTGCCGCAGATTTTTCTGTTCACGGCCATCGCCAACGCCGTGGTGGCGGCCTACATCTTTTTGCTGGTGCCCGAATACCTGCTGCGCTTCGTGGCCTGGGTGCTGTCGCGCTGCGTGTACCGCTTTCGCGTGCGCGGCGATGAGCACATCCCCACGGCGGGCGCGGCCATCCTGGCCTGCAACCATGTGAGCTTTGTCGATGCCGTGCTGCTGATGGCCGCCAGCCCGCGGCCCATCTACTTCCTGATGGACCACCGCATCTTCCGCGTGCCGGTGCTGGGCAGATTGTTCCGCCTGGCCAAGGCCATCCCCGTGGCGCCGCAGAAGGACGACCCCGCCACCTACCAGGCCGCGTTCGAGCGCGCCGCCCAGGTACTGAAGGAGGGTGACCTGCTGGCCATCTTCCCCGAGGGCGGCATCACGCGCGACGGGCAGCTGCAGGAGTTCAAGGGCGGCATCATGAAGATCATCGAGCGCGCGCAGGCCGACGGCGTGCAGGCGCCCGTGGTGCCCATGGCGCTGACCAACCTGTGGGGCTCTTTCTTCAGCCGCATCGAGCAGGGCGGGGCCATGGTGCGGCCGTTTCGCCGCGGCATGTTCACGCGCGTGGGCCTGAACGTGGGCGCGCCCCTGGCGGCGGCCGAGGTGCGGCCCGAGCCGCTGCGCGCGCGCGTGGCCGGCCTGCTGGCGCTGGGGTGACAGTTCTCAGCCGCCCGCCCGCATGGCCTACTCGGCCAGATAGCGCGCCGTGGCGTCGCGCGCCATCGCGGCCGAGCCCAGCACCTGGCCGGCCGCGTCCTTGACCACCGAGAAGCTCATGTCCACGTACAGCCTGCGCCCGTCCTGGTGCAGGCCGCGCGTGGTGCGCACCTCGGCCGGGCGGCTGCAGGCGCCGCGCTGCATGGCGCGCTCAAAGCCGCGCCAGTGCGCCTCGCGCAGGTGCGGCGGGATGATCATGTCCACGCTCTGGCCCAGGGTCTGGACGGCGGCAAAGCCGAACAGCGCCTCGGCACCGGCGTTCCAGGCACGGATCACGCCCGCGCGGTCGATGAAGATCAGCGCATCGGCCACATCGGCCACGATACGCTCCCAGGGCGGCGGGGGGAGGCGGTCTGTGCTCATGGCGGGCATTGTCCGCGTGGGTGCGCCACTGGCAAGCGCGGGCTCTTGGGTTTGAGTGAAAACAGCCAGTAGCACCCTTGTATATTGCGCTGATAGCTATTAAATTTGTAGTTAAATGACCGGAGGGCAACATGGGCAAGGCATTGCGTCTGTCTGAAAAATGGTTTCGCCGCGGCCTGTGGCTGGTGGCGCTGGTGTTCGCCGGCTTTCTGATCGGCCTGGGCGGCACCATCGTTGGCGACCTGCCCAAGGTGGAGCAGCCGCTGCTGCTGGACGACTTTCTGGATAGCGGCGCGGCCACGGCGCTGCGCGGCCAGATTCAGCAAGCGCAACAGGCCGAGCAGGACGCCCAGGCCGCGCTGGAGCAGGCGCGCCTGCGCCACGCCCGGGCGCGCAGCGCCACCCAGGCCGAGCGCGAGACCCTGGCCAACTGGCTGGCTGCGCGCAGCGCCACCCAGCGCGCCGAGCATGACCCCGAGGTCATCGCCCGCACCCAGGCGCTGGACGCCCTCAAGGCCACCGAGCTGCAGGCCCAGCAGGCCGTGCAGGCGCAAGACCAGGCCCTGCTGGACGCGCGCCAGGGCGGGCAGGCCGCGCAGCAGCGGCTGAACTCCATGGAGCAGGAGGCGCGCGAGAAGCTGGCCGCCGAGCGCCGGCGCGTCGAGCTGCGCGTGTTTCTGTACCGCCTGGCGCTCACGCTGCCGCTGCTGGCCGTCGCCGGCTGGCTGTTTGCCAAGAAACGCCAGGGCACCTGGTGGCCCTTTGTCTGGGGCTTCATCTTCTTTGCGCTGTTCGCCTTCTTCGTCGAACTGGTGCCCTACCTGCCCAGCTACGGCGGCTATGTGCGCTACATCGTCGGCATAGCGCTCACGGCGCTGGTGGGGCGCCAGGCCATCGTCGCCTTGAACCGCTACCTGGAGCGGCAAAGGCGCGCCGAGGCCATGCCCGCCCCGCAGCGGCGCCAGGGCTTGGGCTACGACCTGGCCCTGGCGCGCCTGGCGAAAAACGTCTGCCCCGGCTGCGAGCGCCCGGTGGATTTGAAGGACGGCAAGACCGACTTCTGCCCGCATTGCGGCATGGGCCTGTTCGACCATTGCGGGCACTGCAACGCGCGCAAGAGCGCCTTTGCCAGGTTCTGCCAGGCCTGCGGCCAGGCGGCGGGCGGCGTTGCCGGCGGGTATGAAGCCCCATAGGCCGGCTTGGCGCGGCCAGGCCAGGCAGCTGCGTAAAACATCGATAAAACTGCCTATAGCGCTTATGGAATAAGCGTGTATAGCTATGAAAATTCATAACCCCCACGGGGGTGGGCGGCGCTGCGGCGCGGCAGGTTTTCAGCCCTGGTCCGCCCAATGCCCGCGCACCTGGTCGCGCCCCAGTGCCTTGGCCTGGTAGAGCGCGGCGTCGGCCCAGGCCAGCAGGCGCTCCAGGCTGTGCTGCTGGTCGGGCGGCTGGGTGGCGTGCAGGCCGACGCTGAGCGTGACCTGCAGCGCGCTGCCGTCCTGCAGCCTGAACGGGTGTTCGCGCAGCTGGCTGCGCAGGCGCTCGCCGATCAGCTGGGCGTGGCTGGCTGCGGTGGCCGGCAGGATCAGCGCGAACTCCTCGCCGCCTATGCGCCCGAACAGGTCCTGCGGGCGCAGGTTGCGCTGCACCAGGGCGGCGAACTCGCGCAGCACGGTGTCGCCCTGGGCGTGGCCATGGCTGTCGTTGATGCGCTTGAAGTGGTCCAGATCCATCAGCAGCACGGCCACGGGCGCGCCCTGCTGGTGCAGGCGCTGCACCAGGCGGGCGCCCTGCTCCATCAGCTTGCGCCGCGACAGGGCGCCGGTCAGATGGTCGTGATCCACGGCCTGCTGCAACTGGCTCAGGGTCTGCGAGCGCAGCTGGTGCGCCACCGCCACGGCCAGTGGCGCCAGTGACAAGAGGGCCATGCCCAGGCGGAATGAGGTCACGGCGGCCAGCTGATCGGGCAAGAAGCTGATGGTGTCCAGGGCGGCCACGGCCGTCTTCCAGCTGCACACCAGCAGGTTCAGCACCGTGATGGGGAACACCCCGTAGGCCATGGCGCACCACACCAGCGCGGGCACCGCAAAGCCCAGCATGCCGGGCCCGTTGACAAAGTAGGCCAGGGCCTCGCAGGCCAGCAGGGCCAGCAGGGGCGCCACACCTGCCTGCCGCAGCGGTCGCAGCAGCCGCGCCCAGTCCCACTGCCAGAACCAGCCCCGGGGCGCGGCCAGCACCAGGGGCAGGAAGAGCAGCAGGTTGTACATCTCGGACGACAGCCACATCAGCATGTCCGTCCACGCCTGGGATGCGAACGCCCATTGCATCACCGGGGTGGCCGGCAGCGCGCTGCCCAGGGCGGCCACGCTGCTGCCGGCCAGCAGGGTCAATACGGCGCGCTGACGCGTGAAGCCGACGATGCTTGCCGCATACGGCCTGAAGAACAGCCAGCCCACCGCCACGCCCAGCAGGTTGGCGCCGTTCATGCCCAGGGCGCGCAGCCAGGGCGCACCCGTCAGCATGTCGGCGGTCAGGTAGCCGACCAGCGCGCATATCCAGGCCGTGGGGCCGCGTGCCCAGGACGGGTTGCGCAGCAGCAGCCCCAGCAGCACGGCATTGGCGGGCCAGATGGCGGCGGAATACCCCGCCGGGCGGCTGGCTATGCCCAGCAGGCAGGCGGCGAACACGCTGGCCAGCAGCAACAGCGGATCGCGCCAGGGGGCGGCGGACTGCTGCGTGGCGATGGGGAGCGTGCTCATGTAGGGGGCGCTTGGCCTTGGCAAAAAGTTGACAGTGTCCGTGGGTTATTGACGCCGGGGTGTCAGCAAGTGCAAATCATGTTCAATTGGTGCAGGGCTAAACGCCACGCGCCCGGTCGGCCTTGAAGCGCGCGCGGAACTCGGCAAAGCGACCGGCGTCCAGCGCGTCGCGTATCTCCTGCATCAGATTCAGGTAGTAGTGCAGGTTGTGGATGGTGGTGAGCATGGGGCCCAGCATCTCGCCGCAGCGATCGAGGTGGTGCAGGTAGGCGCGCGAGAAACCGCCGCGCCCGCCGTCCTGCCAGGCCACGCCCTCGCTGCCCGCGCAGGCGTGGCAGCGGCAGCTCGCGTCCAGCGGCTGGTGGTCGCTCTTGTGGCGCGCATTGCGGATCTTCAGGTCGCCATGGCGCGTGAACAGCGTGCCGTTGCGCGCATTGCGCGTGGGCATGACGCAGTCGAACATGTCCACGCCGCAGGCCACGCCCTCCACCAGATCCTCGGGCGTGCCCACGCCCATCAGGTAGCGCGGCTTGTGCTGGGGCAGGCGGTGCGGCGTGTGCGCCATGATGGCCAGCATCTCTTCCTTGGGCTCGCCCACGCTCACGCCGCCGATGGCGTAGCCGGGGAAGTCCATCTCCACCAGGGCGTCCAGCGACTCCTGGCGCAGGTGCGGGAACATGCCGCCCTGGACGATGCCGAACAGCGCGTTCGGGTTGGCCAGGCGCTCGAACTCGGTCTTGGAACGCAGGGCCCAGCGCCGGCTCATCTCCATGGATTTGCGCGCCTCGGCTTCGGTGGTCTTGTGGCCATTCGTCTCATACGGCGTGCACTCGTCGAGCTGCATCACGATGTCGGAGTTCAGGATGGTCTGGATCTGCATGCTGACCTCGGGCGACATGAAGAGCTTGTCGCCGTTGACCGGGCTGGCAAAGGTCACGCCCTCTTCGGTGATCTTGCGCATGGCGCCTAAGCTCCAGACCTGGAAGCCCCCCGAGTCGGTGAGTATGGGCTTGTCCCACTGCTCAAAGCGGTGCAGGCCGCCAAAGCTTTGGACGATGTCCAACCCCGGGCGCATCCACAGGTGGAAGGTGTTGCCCAGGATGATTTGCGCGCCCATCTCATGCAGGCTGCGCGGCATCACGCCCTTGACGGTGCCGTAGGTGCCCACGGGCATGAAGATGGGGGTCTGCACCACGCCGTGGTTGAGCGTGAGCCGGCCGCGGCGGGCGTGGCTTGCGGGGTCGGTTGTCAAGAGGTCGAATTGCAGCATGGGCGGCATTTTCCCAGACCCCGCTGGCCTACACTGGCAGCCACAGCACAAGGAGGACGCATGTACAGAATCATGATTGCCGTTGATGGATCCGACCTGGCGCTGGACGCCGTGCGCCATGGCATCGCCCTGGTGCGCCGCGGCGGCCTGCAGGCCACGCTGGTGCTGGGTCATGTGCAGGAAGAGGCCACGCTGATGGAGCTGGCCACGCGCGGCGCCGACATGGTGGCCGCCGCCAGCGTGGAGGCGGCGCAGGATCTGATGGCCTCGGCCGTGGCCCTGGTGGACGCCGCCGGTGTGCCCTATGAGACCGAGATCGGCCTGGGTGCGGTGGCCGCCACGCTGGTGGACATGGTGGAGCGCTGCGGCTGCGACCTGCTGTTCATAGGCGCGCGCGGCCTGGGCGGCCTGCGCGGGGCCTTCCTGGGATCGGTGTCGCAAAGCCTGGTGCACATCAGCCCGGTGCCGGTCACCGTGGTCAAGCATGCCGAGCCGCAGGAGCTGCCGGACGATGACGATGACGAGGACGATGAGGACGACGAGCCTGCAGCAGGCGAATGAAGAACGGGCCAGAGGGCTCGTTCGCTATTAAATAGTGAGCTGTTGACGCTTTGTTGATAAGCCTTAGGCGGCTTTTTTCCATTGATTATTGTGGCCTTGCAGCTTGCCATGCGGCAGGCTGGCCAGGCGCGTGAACATGCGCCGGCAGTAGCCGCTGATCCACAGGCATTTGTTCAGCTCGTCCAC
>JAGPIX010000002.1 GCA_018054745.1 Alicycliphilus sp. | reverse complement strand
TGACAGCGGTTCTGGTCTTTCTCGAAAGTGGCCTACCGATTTTTTACCGCCAGGAGCGCGTCGGCCTGAATGGCCAGACCTTCAATGTCATCAAGTTTCGCAGCATGCGCCAGGATGCGGAAAAAGATGGAACCCCCCGATGGGCAGGTGCCGGGGACGCCCGGGTGACGCGGGTTGGCAAATTCATACGCAAGACGCGGATCGATGAGTTGCCGCAGTTGCTTTGCGTGCTCAAGGGCGATATGAGTCTGGTAGGCCCCAGGCCCGAACGCCCGTACTTTGTCGAACGCCTGACGCAGGACATTCCCTATTACGCCCTGCGCCACGGCGTAAAACCGGGCCTCACTGGCTGGGCCCAGGTGCGCTACCACTACGGCGCCTCTGTGAAAGATGCCGAGCAAAAATTGCAATATGACCTGTACTACGTCAAGAACCACTCGTGGTTTCTGGACTTGATCGTCTTGTTTGAAACCGTGGGTGTGGTATTGACGGGCAAGGGCGCGCAATAGGCAAGCGCTGGCTTATTGTTCAGCCGTTTCCTGCGGCAACAGCAACCGAAATTCGGCACCGGCGCCGCTGCTGCTGCGCACCTGCACCAGCCCGCCATGGCGTTGCAGCACGGTCTGTACCAGTGCCAGGCCCAGGCCCACGCCGGCGATGCCTGGATGGCTGCCTTCGTGCAGGCGCTTGAAGGGCTGGAACAGATGGCTTTGTTGCTCCGGCGCGATGCCCGGGCCTTGGTCGCGTACGCTGATCACCCAATACGGCGACTCCAGGGTCAGGGCGCATTGCACGGTGCTGCCCGGCGGGCTGAATTTGATGGCGTTGCCCACGATGTTGGTGATGGCGCGGCAAATCAAGGCGCGGTCGCCATGGACAGGGGCGGCTTGGGGCAGGTGGGTGATACGCATCTGCACCTGCTGATCCTGCGCGCTGGCCCAGGCGTCGTCCACGGTTTCCTCGAGCGCGGCGGCCAGGTCGAAGGGGGTGCTGTGGTATTCGTAGGCCTGGGCGCTGGCCAGTTGCACGAAGCCCTGGGCCATGGCCAGCGACGAGCGCGCATGGCGCTCGATGCGCGCCAGCAGATCCTGCTGCGACAACTGCTCGGGGAATTCACGCCGCATCTCCAGCAGCGTGAGTATGGACGCGCCGGGCGCGCGGATGTCGTGCGAGATGAAGTGCAGCGCCTGGTCGCGTTGCTGCTGGGCGCGGCGCATGTCGGTCAGATCCACCAGGGTGATGAGCCAGATGGTGCTGCCCTCCAGCGCAAAAGGTTTGCACAGCATGAGCATGTGGCGCCCCTGCGCGTCTCGGCCTTCCTGTTGTGCTGGCAATTCGACCATTCGGCTGGCGTCCTGCGGCAGCAGGGGCCTGCCTGAATGGGGATGGACCAGCTCGACCAGCAGCTGGGCGATGGCCTGCCCCTGTGCTGCCTGGCCGGATGGCAGGTAGAGCAGTGCGGCTTCGTTGGCCAGGGTCACGCGGCCCCTTGCGTCGCAGACAAAGGTGGGCGATGGCAGGTGCTGCAGGCTGTCGCTGATGAAGTGATGCAGCTTGCGCAACCGCCTTGTGGCGTCTTCCACGGCGTGTATGCGCTGTTCCAGCAGGTCGCCGCGCAGCACCAGGGGCATTGCCTCGTCGGGTAGGGGGGAAAGCCCCGCGCCGCGCAGCGCCTGGATCTCCAGCTGCAGGAAATGGGCGGCGGCGCTGAGCCGGCGCCAGCTCCACAGCGGGTACACGGCGGCAATGCCGGCCAGGGCCGGTGCGGCGGCAAATTGCCAGCCCGATAGGGTCGGCGCGCCAGCCGCTGCCACCAGGGTGGCGAGAAACAGGGTGGCACTGGCGATCAGGCCGGCCAGTGGCCCCAGCAGCACGATGGCCAGCAGCGTCAGGGCAACAGGCGTGAGGTTGAAGGCCAGGTTCCAGGCCTCGGGCGCGCGTTGGACATGCCAGCGCATGAGGTCTGCATTCAGCGCGTGGGCGATCACTTCCACCCCGGGAATGCGTTCGGCCTGGCTCACCATGGGGGCGGCGAACATGTCGCCCAGGCCGGTGGCGGTGGCACCCACGATGACGTATTTGTCCCGCAGGGCGCCGGCTGGCAGCTGCCCGGTCAATACATCAATGTAGGAATAGGTGGTGAATGCCGGTTGTCCTTGCGCAAAGCGCAGGATCTGAAGATCCTGGCTTGTCCAGGGAGCATTCACCGGCGCGGCGTTGCCCCGGCATGACGCCAATGCCAGCCCTTCGGCGCACAGCATCGCGGTGCTGAAATGCGGCCAGGGCGCGGACGCTGGCCCTTCGTGTTCAAACAGGCTGCGCGCCACGCCGTCTTCGTCCAGCTGCACCTGCACATGGCCGAGCTGGGCGGCCGCCTGGCGCAGCAGCGGCATGGGTGCGTCGGCGCTGCTGCGCGGCCCGTCACCGCGGCGCGCCACGGGCAGCACGGCGTGGGCGTTGCGCTCCAGGGCCCGGGCCAGCAGCAGGTCGTCACCGGGGTAGTCGGCGTCTTCTTCGCCAAACAGAATGTCCAGCCCCAGTGCGCGTGGTGACTGTGCCGTGATCTGGTCCACGAGCTGGGCATGCAGCGCGCGGCGCCAGGGCCAGCGGCCTATCGAGGCTATGCTGCGGTCATCGACGGCCACGATGACGATGTCCGGGTGTGCCGCATGCGCATACAGGCGCGTGCCTGCGTCCTGTACCAGGTAGTCCATGCGCCGCAGGCCGCCGGCAAGGCATAGCCATGCCACCAGGCCCAGCATCAGCAGCGACAGCACCAGCCATTCGCGGCGCAGGTTGCGGTGGTAACCCGCCTGTGCAGATAGCGTCATATCACGCGGCGGCCCCAGGCCTGGTGCGCTGGGGCGGGTTTCAGGGCCGTGCCAATGGGCGGCCGTCGGACGATGTCACCGGCAGACCGCCGCTCGATTGCACCGCCGCCCGGACATGGATCAGGCGCGGCGTGGAGAACTCGCTCTCCAGCCCGGAAGGGTCGCGTGTCTGTATGCGCACAAAGTACTCGCCGGGTGCCAGACTGGCGGCTGTCCAGGCAGCTGTGCCGAGGCGTTCGTCCATCAGCAGCGCGGCAAAGTCCTGGCTGCTGGCCAGCTGCAGGCGGTAGCTCTGGCCGCTGCCTCCGGGCCAGCGCAGCTGCAGGGCCGGGCCTTCATTGCCAACCTGCAGGGCGGCGGCGTCCGGGGCGTTCGGGTTGTTCGCCACGCTGAATGGCTGGGCGGGTGCGTAGGGGCCCTGGTCGCCGCCGCCGCCGGGCAGCTCGCGCACGCTGGCCGCACGCCAGAAGTAGTTGCCGGGGGCCAGCGCCTGCACTTGCGCTCCGCACTGCTGGTCGCGGGTTTCGTCCAGCGCCGGGGCGGTAAAGGCGGCATCGGTAGCCACCTGGATGCGGTAGCGCACAGCGCCCAGTACCGGCGTACACAGCAGCTCACCCTGGGTACGCGAGATGGTCGCTCCCTGGGGTGGCGCCTGGTACAGCGGCGGAACGGGGTGGGCCTTGACGGTGATGGTGCGCTGTGCCACCAGGCCGGGCAGGCCGGTGCTGTCCACGGCGCGCACGGCCAGGTGGTAGCTACCGTCGTCCACGGCGCGCATGCGCGCCTGGGGGCCGGAGAAGGCACCATCGCGCACCACGGTGGTGAAGTCGGCGTCGCGCGCCACCCGCACCTGGTAGGCCACGGCAGCGGCCACTGGTGGCAGGGCCAGGCTGAGGAAGTCTGCGTCATGCACTGCCGCGGGCAGCGCGCTCAGGTCGGGCGCGGGCAGCAGGGGCTGCGGTGCCCCCAGCTCGCCGTCGGCCGCCACGACCACGCCCTGGCCGGCCGGTATCGATGCGCCCTGGCGCGTGGCATGGGGCTGCACGGCCACCGTGCCTTCGGTGACAGCCGTCAGGGCGCGCTCATCGCCCGTCAGGGCCACCGAAAAGCGCGTGCCGCGCACGCTGGTGGATGCCTTGGGTGTGCGGATTTCAAAGCGGCGTGCGCCGCCGCTGTTGGCGGGCACGGAGGTCTCCACGCTGCCGCGGCGCAGCTCCAGCACCGACTGCGCATCGCCCGCGCGGCCGCGCCGGCGCAGCTGCTGCAGCCGCAGGTCGGAGTCGGCATGCACGCGGATCAGCGTGCCGTCGGCCAGGCGCACGGTGACGAAGGAGTTGGGCGCGACCTGCACCCGCGCGCCCTCCGGCAGTGGCTGGCCGGCTTGCAGGGTGGTGGCGCTGGCGTTGGTGGGCGCAGTGACCGTGGCCTCGCCCTGCACGAAGGTCACCTCGGCCGAGCCCAGTGGCAGCAGCTGCATGGGGATGTGCAGCACCGAACCCGGCTGCAGGTGGCGCGGGTTGGCGACCTGGTTGTGCCTTTGCAGCTGCGGCCACAGGCGCGGCGTGCCGAGGTAGTGCGTCGAAAGTGCCTCCAGCGTGTCGCCGCGTTGCACCTGGTGCTCTATGTCCAGTGGCTGGGCCAGCGCGCCGCCATGCGCCAGTGCGGCGCAGAGGGCCAGGGCCAGAGGTAGTGTCTGGCGTGCGTAGCGGTGTGGCATGGGTGTGGCTTGCATCGGCTTCTCCCTCGTGATCCAGGCGTGCCGGCTCCGTCCAGGGCCAGGCCGCATGGCTTGTTGGCCGTGCCTATTGGGCCTGGCTGGCGCTGCCGCTAGCCGTTTGTTCGGCCGTCGGCTTGACGGCCTCGAAGCGGTAGCCCACGCCATACACGGCGGTGATCATGTAGCCGTTGGCCGGGCGCAGATCCAGCAGGCTGCGCAGACGCGAGACATGCGTGTCCAGCGAACGCGAGATGACCTCTGCGCTATGGCCCCAGATGACTTCGCGCAGATGGTCGCGCGACAGCAGCCGCCCCATGTTCTGGAACAAAAACAGCGCCAGCTCGTATTCGCGCGCCTTCAGCTCCACGGGCTTGCCATCCATTTCCAGGCCGCGCGCCTCGGGGAGAAAGCGGAAGCGGCCGAACTCCAGCACGTCCTGGGCGTCGTTCGGGTAGGCGCGGCGCAGCAGCGCACCCACGCGGGCCTTGAATTCGGCCAGACGCACGGGTTTCACCATGAAGTCGTCGGCGCCACAGCCCAGGCCCTGCACGATGTCGCTTTCGGACTGGCGGTGGGTGACGAAGAGTATCGGCAACTCGGTGTCCAGCTGCTGGCGCACCCAGGTGATGATCTCGGGGCCCTCGATGTCGGGCAGCCGCCAGTCAACGATCAGCAGATCGAAGGTTTCGCGCCGCAAATCCTTGAGCAGCGCCGCGCCCGTGGTGTAGGTGCGGCAGGCGTGGCCCATGGCCGTCAGGGCGTGGGTGAAAAACTCGAGCTGGAGCGGATCGTCGTCCAGTGCCGCGATGCGCATGGGACTCCTTGGAAATGGGGGCGGAGTGGGCAAGTATAGGAAAAGGCCAGAAGAACCCCGCCTGCATGACGCTGCCCTGTTGGATGGGGCATACAGCCCGTCCAGGTTTTTTAGGTGTTATTGGCTCATAGCGCTTTACTGACAAGCGCTATAAGCTACAAAAAACGTAGTAACCGATCCATCTCAGGCATCGGCCGCCGCGGCCAGCGCCTGCAGGGCGGCTGTCACCTCGGCGGCATCCACGCCGGCCACCGGTGCCAGTTGCGCGGCCAGCGCCTGCAGGGCGTCGGCCTCTTTCTGCAGGCGGGCGATGGCCTGGCCGGCATCGCGTGGCGCGTCGAACGCCGTGCTTTGCAGCAGCAGCCGGCCGTCGCTGGCGACGAGCTTGAAGTAGAACTTGCCGTCTGCCTCGCGGTATTGCTTGAAGGCCGGCAGCTGCGCCTTGCCAGCCTTGTGCGCGCCCTGCGCCTGGGGCCGCGTGGCGCTCAAGGGGCGCAGGCCGACGGCGGCGCGCAGGCGCTGCAACAATGGCTGGGCCAGGGCGCGCGCGCGCTGGGCGCCGATCTGCAGGGCGGCCTCGACCTTCTCGGGGTGGAGCATCAGGTCGTCATAGCGTGCGCGCATCGGGGCGATCTCGCGGTCGATGCGCGCAAACAGCAGCTGCTTGGCCTCGCCCCAGGCGATGCCCTCGGCAAAGGCGCGGCGCATGGCGGCGGTCTCCTCGGGCGTGGCAAAGGCCTGGTAGAGCTGGAACAGGGCCGAGCCCTCGGTCTCCTTGGGCTCGCCCGGCGCGCGCGAGTCGGTGACGATGGAGCCGATCAGCTTCTTGAGCTGCTCGGGCGGGCAGAACAGCGCAATGGTGTTGTCGTAGCTCTTGCTCATCTTGCGCCCGTCCAGGCCGAGCAGGGTGGCCACGTTGTCCTCGATGGCGGCCTCGGGCAGCGTGAAATGCTCGCCATACAGGTGGTTGAAGCTGGACGCCATGTCGCGCGCCATCTCGATGTGCTGGATCTGGTCGCGCCCTACCGGCACTTTGTGGGCGTTGAACGCAAGGATGTCTGCCGCCATCAGCACCGGGTACATGAACAGGCCGGCGCTCACGCCGTCATCGGCCTCGCGCCCGGCCTCGGCATTCTTGTCCTGCACGGCCTTGTAGGCATGGGCGCGGTTGAGCAGGCCCTTGCCGGTAACGCAGGTCAGCAGCCAGTGCAGCTCGGGAATCTCGGGCACGTCGGACTGGCGGTAGAAGGTCACCTGTTCGGGATCCAGGCCGCAGGCCAGCCAGCTGGCGGCGATCTCCAGCGTCGAGCGGTGTATGCGCTCGGGCTCCTGGCATTTGATGAGGGCGTGGTAGTCGGCCAGGAAGTAGAAGTTCTCGACGCCGGGCGTGCGCGTGGCGGCGATGGCCGGGCGCATCATGCCCGCGTAGTTACCCAGGTGCGGGGTGCCCGAGGGCGTGATGCCGGTGAGAAAACGCGTGGTGGTCATGAGATTAACGGAGCAAGGCGGTGATCGGCAGCAGCAGCAGGTTGATGGCGGCGTAGCCCAGCGACATCAGCGGGCGCAGCCACAGGGTGCCCACGATGCCGCCGACGACCAGGGCCATCACGATGAAGAAGCCATAGGGCTCGATGCGCGCAACCAGCTGCGCCTGGCGCCAGGGCAGCAGGCCGACGAGGATGCGGCCGCCGTCAAGCGGCGGCAGCGGAAACAGGTTGAAGGCCCACATCACCAGGTTCACGGCAATGCCGGCGCGGGCCATCTCGATAAAGAAGCGCTCCTGCCCGCCCAGGGTCGCCAGCAGCACCAGCAGCAGTGCCCAACCCATGGCCTGGGCAAAGTTGGACGCCGGCCCCGCCAGCGCCACCCAGACCATGTCGCGCTTGGGGTTGCGCAGGTGGTGGAAGTTGACCGGCACCGGCTTGGCATAGCCAAACAGAAAGGCGCCCGAGGTGGCGAAATACAGCACCAGCGGCATCAGCACCGTGCCCACCGGGTCGATGTGCTTGATGGGGTTGAGCGTGACGCGTCCCATCATGGTGGCGGTGTTGTCGCCAAAATGCCGGGC
This sequence comes from Alicycliphilus sp., assembly GCA_018054745.1. GTDB lineage: Bacteria > Pseudomonadota > Gammaproteobacteria > Burkholderiales > Burkholderiaceae_C > Alicycliphilus > Alicycliphilus limosus. The sequence continues at coordinate 54,156 of JAGPIX010000002.1, read as the reverse complement.
GGTGTAGCCATGCGCCGCCTCATGCACTGTGATGGCGAACAGCACGGGCAGGGCGTAGATGAGTACGGTCTGGATGAGGTTGGTAAGGTCCACGGGCGGCGATTGTGTCAGATGCCTGCTGAGGGCTGGCGCGCGACGCGATCCGGTGCAGGAGCGCCTCGGTGTTCAGCCTGAGGTTTGGTTTGTTATGAAAAAAATAGCTACTCGCGCTCGCTGCATAAGCGCCAGGTGCTGTTTTGGCTTCAAATGCCCTGTGACGGGCTCACAGCCCCAGCGCCTGCAGGCTGCCGCGCCCCTCGCGCACCACGACGGGGTCGCCGCCGGTGTTCATCGGCGTCAGATCCAGCACCGTGGTCGGCTCCAGGGGGCAGGCGCCGGCGTCGATGATGGCGTCCAGCTGCTTTTCGAAGCGCTCGCGGATTTCCTGCGGGTCGTTCAGCGGCTCGGTCTCGTCAGGTGGTATCAGCGTGGTGGCCAGGAGCGGCGCTCCGTGCAGCTCCAGCAGCATCTGCAGGCCCTTGCGGTCGGGCACGCGCAGGCCAATGGTCTTGCGCTGTGGGTGGCTGACGCGCCGCGGCACCTCCTTGGTGGCGTCCAGGATGAAGGTATAGGCGCCAGGCGTGGCCAGCTTCAGCAGTCGGTACTGCCGGTTGTCCACATGGGCGTAGCTGGCCAGCTCCGACAGGTCGCGGCACAAGAGCGTCAGATGGTGCTTGTCGTTGATCTGGCGCAGGCGGCGTATGCGGTCCACGGCGTCCTTGTCGTCCAGGCGGCAGACCAGGGCGTAGCTGGAATCGGTGGGCACGGCCAGAATGGCGCCGCCGGACAGCAGCGCGGCGGCCTGCTTGAGCAGGCGCGGCTGCGGGTTGTCGGCATGGATTTCGAAATATTGGGCCATGGTGAGATGTTTATCGGGCGGCGCGCAGTATGCGTTCATGCAGCAGCTGCCACACGGGCGTCAGCTGGCCGGGCAGGCCGGGCAGGGCGCCCAGGTCGGTGTGCGATTCGCCGGGGCTGTGAAAGTCGCTGCCGCGCGATGCGGCCAGGCCGAACTCTTGCGCCATCGCGGCGTAGGTGGCGTATTCGGCCGCCGTGTGGCTGCCGGTGACCACCTCCACGCCCTGGCCGCCATGCTGCTGGAACTCGGAGAACAGCGCATATTCCTCGTTCGCCGTCAGGCGGTAGCGCGCCGGGTGGGCGATCACCGCCATGCCGCCGGCCTCGCGTATCCAGCGCACGGCATCGCCCAGCCGGGCCCAGCGGTGCGGCACGAAGCCGGGCTTGCCCTCGGTCAGGTATTTGCGGAACACCTCGCCCGCATCGCGGCAGTGACCGGTATCCACCAGGTAGCGGGCAAAGTGGGTGCGCGAGATCAGCTCCGGGTTGTCCACATAGCACAGCGCACCCTCGTAGGCGCCCCGTATGCCCACGCGGGCCAGCTGCGCGCCGATTTCCTGCGCGCGCTCGCCGCGCCCATCGCGCGTGGCGGCCAGGCCGCGCGCCAGTTGCGCGTCATCGGCGTCGAACCCCAGGCCCACGATATGTACCGTGGTATCGACAAAGGTGACCGAGATCTCCACGCCCGTGAGGTAGTCCATGCCCAGTGCCTGGGCCGCCGCCGCGGCACGGTGCTGGCCGCGGATCTCGTCGTGATCGGTCAGCGCCCACAGCTGCACGCCGTTGCCATGGGCGCGCGCGGCCAGTGCCTCGGGCGTGAGCGTGCCGTCGGAGACGACGGAATGGCAATGCAGGTCGGCGTTGAGCAAATGAGACACCAGGGCATTGTAGGTTGCGCCCCCGGGCCGCGCAGGCGTAGTGATTTGCGCGACAAAGCCGGAAAAAACATGTGTTTGTTACCTTAAATTATGTAAACAATCGTGTAAGTGGTGCCACACTACGCCTGCAGCTGAACCCTTGGGTTCGGCCGTGGAATTCTCTCCCTCCTTGTTTTTGTGGATGTGGCGCGATGGTGCGCCCCTGAGTGTCATGAATCTCAATCATTTGCCCGTTGCACGCAAACTCTGGGCCCTGGTACTGGGCCTGATGATCTCCATGCTGGCGCTGCTGGCCGGTCTGTTGAGCTATTCGATGCATATCGACGACGATGCGGCGCGCGTCGTGCACTTCAACGAGGAGCGCATCGGTCTCGCACTGCGCTGGAAGAGCCTGAGCTCCCTGGCGGTGGATCGCGTGGTCAATGCCCTGTCATCGAACGACGAGGAACTGACCGAGCGGCTGGTCAAGCAGTCCAAGGAGGGCATACAGGCCATCGACGCGGTGCAGAAGCAGATCGAGGCGGCGCTGTTCTCGCCCGCCGACAAGGAGCAGTTCCAGCGCGTGCTGGCGGCGCGCAAGCAGGTGCTGGAGCACAACGCCGAGGCCGGCAAGCTGCGCGCCAACCTCGATCACACCGGCGCCAGGGCCGTGCTGGACGGCAAGATGCTGCCCGCCGTGGAGCGCTATGTCGCCGAGCAGGACGCCTTCGTGCAACTGCAGGAGCGCCAGCGCGACGCCGCCAAGCAGCGCGCCGCGGATCAGCGCCAGCGTGCCATATGGCTGGGCGTTGGCATCGCCCTGGTGGTGGTGCTGCTGGGCATGGTGCTGGCCGCGCTGCTGGTGCGCTCCATCACCCAGCCCCTGGCCAGGGCCGTGGGCCTGGCCGACACCATCGCCGCCGGCGATCTGACGCAGGACGTGCACGACGAACGCCGTGACGAGCTGGGCCAGCTCTTGCGCGCCCTCTCGGCCATGGGCGCACGCCTGCGCAGCGTGGTGGGCGAGGTGCGCTCGGGCGTGGAATCGGTCTCGGCCGCCTCCAGCCAGATAGCCACCGGCAACCACGACCTGTCGGCACGCACCGAACAGACGGCGGCCAACCTGGAAGAAACCGCGGCCAGCATGGAAGAGCTCACCGCCACCGTCACGCAAAGCGCCGACACCGCGCGCCAGGCCAACCAGCTGGCGGCCAACGCCGCCCAGGCGGCCGAGCAGGGCGGCCAGGTGATGGACCAGGTGGTCACCAGCATGCAGCAGATCACCGACAGCAGCCGCAAGATCGCCGACATCATCGGCGTCATCGACGGCATCGCCTTCCAGACCAACATCCTGGCGCTGAACGCAGCGGTGGAGGCAGCACGCGCCGGCGAGCAGGGCCGCGGCTTTGCCGTGGTCGCCGGCGAGGTGCGCTCTCTGGCGCAGCGCAGCGCCGAGGCCGCCAAGGAAATCAAGCAGCTGATCGGCACCAGCGTGGACAACGTGGAATCGGGCTCGGCCCAGGTGGCCCAGGCCGGCCAGAGCATGCAGGAGATCGTGCAGGGCGTGCGCCGCGTGAGCGACCTGATAGGCGAGATCACGGCCAGCAGCACCGAGCAGCGCGACGGCATCAGCCAGGTGAACCAGGCGGTGGCCAACCTGGACCAGATGACGCAGCAAAACGCCGCGCTGGTGGAAGAGTCCAGCGCCGCCGCAGCCGCCATGCACGAACAGGCGCAGCGCCTGGCGCAGGTGGTGGCGGTGTTCAACGTCGGCAGCGGCGCGGCCGTGGCGGCACGCCCGGCGGCAAAGGCCGCCATGCCCGCGCCGCAGGCCAAGGCCGGCGCAGCCAGCGCCCGCCCGCAGATCGCCAAGCCCGCGCCCAAGCCGGTGGCCGCAGCCCCGGCACGCATCGCCAGCGCCAAGGCGCCGGTGGCCGCGGGTGGTGATGATGACTGGGAGAGTTTTTAAAAAACCATAGCTTGCTGCGCATACGGGGCAAGCGCCAAAGGCCTTTTTGGCCTTGAATCATGACAAGGGGGCGGCGGTTTTTATAATCGCCGCCCCATTTTTTGCATTTTTTATGCTGTCAACTACCCGCTCCAGCGCCGCTTCGCGCCCCCTGCCGTCCATGATTTTTGCCAGCCGCTGGCTGCAATTGCCCCTGTATCTGGGCCTGATTGCGGCGCAGGCGGTGTATGTGTTTCATTTCTGGGTGGAGCTGATCCACCTGCTCGAAGCCGCTCTGGGCGACGAACAGGCGCTGCAGGCCCTGGTGACCAGCATTGGCTACAAGACCGATGCACCGCTGACCAGCCTGAACGAGACCGTCATCATGCTGGTGGTGCTGGCCCTGATCGACGTGGTGATGATCTCCAACCTGCTGATCATGGTCATCGTCGGCGGCTACGAGACCTTTGTCAGCCGCCTGCACCTGGAGGGCCACCCGGATCAGCCCGAGTGGCTCAGCCATGTGAACGCCTCGGTGCTCAAGGTCAAGCTCTCCACGGCCATCATCGGCATCAGCTCCATCCACCTGCTGAAAACCTTCATTAACGCCGCCAACTATGACGAGAAGGTGCTGATGTGGCAGTCCATCATCCACATCGCCTTCCTGCTCAGCGCGCTGGCGATTGCGCTGACCGACCGCCTGCTGAGCCACAACCACGGCGGCAACGCGCATTGATCCCCGGCAAGCATGCATGGCTGACGTAAAAAAAGGCGCAGACCATGCCGCGCCTTCTTCTACCTGCCATGCGAGCCTACGGCTGACCGTCGGCCCCGTACCTGGGCGAGCGCGGGCCGTGCAGCAGGCCGCCGGGGCGGCCGGCATAGAGCAGGCGGCCATTGGCGATTTCGGCGATCTGCACGCTGCGGTCGGACAGTGAATCGACGATCTGGTCGATGAGAGCTGAAATCAACATACCCAATGGGTTGCCGCTTGTGCTCTTGGTCTCCGCGCTGGAGGCAGTGGCTTCGCCGCTCCACAGCTGGTCACCCGTGCGCAGATCCACCAGCCGGGCGGTGAGTGTCACCTTGGTCTCGCTTTTGAGTACGGCATAGACCGAGCCGTATTGGCGCACGTCCAGGTACAGCGCGGCATCGGCGCCAAAGATCTCGCGCAGCTTGGCCACCGGCAGCTCCTGCGCATCCTGCGCGGAGATGATGCCGTTGTGCCGGAAGGTCTCCTCGGTCACGGCCACCGGCAGCACGTAGTAGCCGGACTCGGCCAGCGGCCGCTTTGCTGCAGGTGGGTCACCAAAATGGTCTGTGCCTGCCCGCCCAGGCGATCGACGCCGTCGGAGAAGATGCCGCCCTGGAAGTTGGAGCGATTGGCGACCTCGCCTATCGAAATGGGGCTGCGCATGCCCTGGTAGGCGCGCGTGGATGCCGTGGGCTTTGGGGTGTCGAGGGCGCGCGATTTGATGCAATTTTGTGGGTATTTGACCTGATCAGGCGGGCAGCTCCACCCCCTCGACCAGAAACTGCACCCGTCGCTCGCCGCGCCACTCGTTCACGTCCAGGCGGAAGGCCAGCAGCGCGCGTTCGGGCAACTGCTCGGTGTGGCCGAACCAGATGGCGTCCATGGGCTGGCCCTGGTGCAGCAGCTTGAGCTGCAGGTGGTTCTTCGCCTCGCCCACCAGGCGCTGGCTGAGCACCTGCACCTGCTCGCTGAAGGTGGGCGGGGCGAAGCCCTGGCCCCAGACCTGCAGCTGCAGCTGGTCCACCAGCTCGGCGCGGCAGTATTCGGGCGCCAGGGGGCCGTCGGTCTCCAGCCGGCGCGTGAGGGTGGCGGCGTCCAGCCATTCCTGGGCCACCTGGGCGAAGGCCTGCTCGAAGGTCTCGAAATGCTCCTCGGCCACGGTGCAGCCGGCGGCCATGGCGTGGCCGCCGAACTTCAGGATCACGCCCGGATGGCGCTTGGCCACCAGATCCAGCGCGTCGCGCAGGTGAAAGCCGGCGATGGAGCGGCCCGAACCCTTGAGCTCATGCTCCTTGCCCGGTGCGCTGCTGGCGGCAAAGACGAAGGTCGGGCGGTGCAGCCGGTCCTTGAGGCGCGAGGCGACGATGCCCACCACGCCCTCGTGAAAATCCGGGTCGAAGACGCTGATGGCCGGCGGCGGCTCCTCACCCTCGTCAAATAGCCCCTCGGCCAGCTGCATGGCCTGCTCGCGCATGCCGCCCTCGATTTCGCGGCGCTCGCGGTTGATGGCGTCCAGCTGGCGGGCCAGCTCCGCGGCGCGCGCGGCGTCGTCGGTCAGCAGGCATTCGATGCCCAGCGTCATGTCGGCCAGGCGGCCGGCGGCGTTGATGCGCGGGCCCAGTGCAAAGCCAAAGTCGAAGGTGGTGGCGGCCGGCGCCTTGCGGCCCGCGGCGTCGAACAGCGCCTGTATGCCCGGCTGCATCTGCCCGGCCCGTATGCGTTTGAGGCCCTGGGCCACAAGGCGGCGGTTGTTGTTATCCAGGCGCACCACATCGGCCACCGTGCCCAGGGCCACCAGGGGCAAGAGCGGCTCCAGCCGCGGCTGGCTGGTCTGGTCGAAGCGGCCGCGTGCGCGCAGCTCGGCGCGCAGCTGCAGCAGCAGGTAGAACATCACGCCCACGCCGGCCATGGATTTGCTCTCGAAGGTGCAGCCGGGCTGGTTCGGGTTGACGATGGCGTCGGCCGCAGGCAGCGCGGGGCCGGGCAGGTGGTGGTCGGTGACGACGACCGAGAGGCCCAGCGCCTTGGCCTCACCCACGCCCTCGACGCTGGCGATGCCGTTGTCCACGGTGATCAGCATGTCGGCGCCGCGCTCGGCCACGCGCCTGGCGATCGAGGCGGTGAGGCCGTAGCCGTCCACCACGCGGTCGGGTACCAGATACTGGACATGCCTGGCGCCCAGCAGCGCCAAGCCGCGCACGCCCACGGCGCAGGCGGTGGCACCGTCGCAGTCGTAGTCGGCGACGATGACCAGGCGCTTGTCCTGGGCGATGGCGTCGGCCAGCAGCGTGGCGGCCGCGCCTATGCCCTTGAGGCCGCCGGGCGGCAGCAGGCGCGCCAGGGCATCGTCCAGCTCGTCCTGGGCGCGAATGCCGCGCGCCGCGTACAGGCGCGCCAGCAGCGGGTGCACGCCGGCCTGCTCCAGCGCCCAGACAGCGCGGGGAGGGATGTCTCTGCTAATTATTTTCATAGCTGCTCGCGCACGTCAGCAAAGCGCCGAGGCCGGAAAAGGCTTTGAATTCTCTGCCCCAGGCCACGCGGCGCGGTGTGCCAGGTCATGGCGCTGCGCTCGCCGCACAGCGTCAGGCGGGCGCTGCCGCCACGCCCCACATGCGCGGCCAGCTGGGCCACCGGGCCGGCATCCAGCTCGGCCCAGGCCCGGCTCCAGGCGCCCCAGTCCTCGTGCAGGGCGGCCTGCAGCAGGCCGTTGGGCAGCTGGGGCGCGTGCCTGGCCACCGGGGGCTGGGGCAGGGCGCCCGCGCCATGCACCCAGAAGGCGTTGACGGGGGGCAATCGTCGGGCGGCGCGTGCGTCGTTGAACGGGTGGGTGTAGAGCAGCATCTGCATCTCGCTGTGCAGGCGGTGCAGGTTACGGGCCTGTAGCTTGTCGGGTAGCCAGCTGCTCACGTCGCGCTGCAGTACGCGGTCGAGCGAGGCCGTGGCCAGGCCGTCGAACGCTGCGCCATGGGCCAGCCAGCGCGTGGGCTGGTCGTAGACCAGGGTGATGCCGTCCTCGGCAAACCAGGGGGCGAGGATGGCCAGCAGGCTGCGCGAGTCGTCCTCGGTCAGCTGCAGTTGCGCCGGGTCGGCCAGCAGCACATGGTTGGCGTCGGCCTGCCATTGGCAGGGGGTGATGAAGGCCCAGGCCAGGCCATGGTCAGTGGGCATATGCGCCGGCGTCTGCAGCCGGTGCCAGGCCGCCCAGGGCGTGGTGCCGGCGGGGCCGGCGGCAAGGCCCAGGTGGCGCGCCAGGGCGCGTTCGTGCGGGGGGCTGAAGTCGGTCTCGTTGCCGGCGTCCAGGCCGGCCGGGCTCAGGCGCGCCAGCAGCCGGTCGAGCTGGGGCAGGGCCAGGTTTTTCATTGCCTGCTGGCAGCCCTGGGAGGGGCTGGTGGCGAGGGCGACGATCAGATGGGGCATGGGAGGCAGGGCAGACATCGGTAGGCTATTGTCCGGGATGCCACAATCGCGGGCTCTGTGCGGCCAGTGTTTTTCTGTGGCCTTGCACTCTTTACACCATGCAAATTCCCTACGAACTGGCCCTGGGCTGGCGCTACACCCGGGCCGGCCGCGCCACGCGGCGCAACGGCTTCATCTCCTTCATCTCGGGCGTGTCCATGCTGGGCATTGCCCTGGGCGTGGCGGCGCTGATCATCGTGCTGTCGGTGATGAACGGCTTTCAGAAGGAGGTGCGCGACCGCATGCTCGGCGTGGTCTCGCATATCGAGATCTTCGCGCCCGGCGGCGCGGCCCTGCCCGACATGCAGCGCACGCTGGAGGAGGCGCGCGCCAACCCGAACGTGATTGGCGCCGCGCCCTTCGTCGCCGCCCAGGGGCTGCTGGCGCGCGGCGAGGACATGAAGGGCGTGCTGGTGCGCGGCATAGACCCGGCGCGCGAGCCCGAGGTGACGGATCTGGCGGCCGAGAACGTGGCTGGCCTCAAGGCCCTGGTGCCGGGCGAGTTCCGCGTGTTCCTGGGCGGAGAGCTGGCACGCCAGCTGGGCGTGCAGGTGGGCGACACGGTGACGCTGATCGCGCCCTCCGGCCAGGTCACGCCGGCGGGCGTGCTGCCGCGCCTCAAGCAGATGACGGTGGCGGGACTGTTCAACTCGGGCCACTACGAGTACGACTCTGCCCTGGTGCTGATGGCGCACCAGGACGCCGAGCGCATCTTCCGCCTGGAGGGGCCGACCGGCGTGCGCCTCAAATTGAAGGATCTGCACCAGGCGCCCGAGGTGGCGCGCCAGCTGGCGCGAAGCCTGTCGGGCGACCTGCTGATCCGCGACTGGACGCAGCAGAACAAGACCTGGTTTGCCGCCGTCCAGCTGGAGAAACGCATGATGTTCATCATCCTCACGCTGATCGTGGCCGTGGCCGCCTTCAACCTGGTGTCCACCCTGGTCATGACCGTCACCGACAAGCGCGCCGACATCGCCATATTGCGCACGCTGGGCGCCAGCCCGCGCAGCATCATGGGCATCTTCGTGGTGCAGGGCGCCATGGTGGGCGTGGTGGGCACGCTGGCCGGGCTGCTGCTGGGCCTCGCCATTGCCTTCAACATCGACGTCATCGTGCCGGCCATAGAGCGTGCCTTGCACACCCGCTTTTTGCCGCAGGACATCTACCTGATCAGCCGCATGCCCAGCGATCCGCAGAGCAGCGACATCGTGCCGATCGCCGTCATATCGCTGATCCTGGCCTTCGTCGCCACCCTGTACCCGAGCTGGCGCGCCAGCCGCGTGAACCCGGCGGAGGCGCTGCGCTATGAGTGACCACCAGATCGTGCTGCAGGCTGAAGGCCTGACCAAGCGCTTCACCGAGGGGCGGCTCGACGTCAGCGTGCTGCAGGGCGTTGACCTGCAGGTGCGCGCCGGCGAGACCCTGGCCATCGTCGGCGCATCCGGCTCGGGCAAGAGCACGCTCTTGCACCTGCTGGGCGGGTTGGACGCGCCGACCGCGGGCAGCGTCACCCTCAAGGGCCAGGCGCTGGGCGCGCTCAAACCCGGCGAACAGGGGCGGCTGCGCAACGCGCACCTGGGTTTCATCTACCAGTTTCATCACCTGCTGCCCGAGTTCAGCGCCCAGGACAACGTGGCCATGCCGCTGCGCATACGCCGCGCGCCCTATGCGCACTGCCTGGAGCAGGCGCGGCAGATGCTGGCCGCCGTGGGCCTTGCTGAGCGCGTGCACCACCGCCCGGCGGAACTGTCGGGGGGCGAGCGCCAGCGCGTGGCCATTGCCCGGGCTCTCGTCACGCGCCCGGCCTGCGTGCTGGCCGACGAGCCCACCGGCAACCTGGACCGCGCCACGGCCGACGGCGTGTTCCAGCTGATGCTGCAACTGGCGCGCGAGCAGGGCACGGCCTTTGTGCTGGTCACGCATGACGAGCAGCTGGCCGCGCGTTGCGACCGCGTGCTGCGGCTGGTGTCCGGGGTGCTGGGTTGATATGAAAAGAATAGCTGTTCACGCCCATGTAACGGGCGCTACAGCGATAAAACACTATAAGACCCGGCCAAACCACCACACCGACAGAGCGCCGGCCAGCAGCATCAGCGCGGCGCCGGCCAGCGCCAGCAGGGCCGTCACCTCGGTTTCCTTGGTTTCCACGCTGATGCGCGAGCTCAGAGTCTCGTAGACCTTGCGCAGATCCTGCGCCGTGGCGGCGTGAAAGTACTCGGCGTTGGTGCGCAGGGCCACGGCCTTGAGCGTGTCCTCGTCCAGGCGCACACGCATGGACCAGCCCTCAAAGCCTATGACCTCGCCCTGCACCGTGCCCACGCCCACGGTGTAGACGCGCACGCCGCGATCGGCGGCCCATTGCGCGGCCTCCAGCGGATCCACGCCGGTGGTGCGCTGGCCATCGGTGAGCATGATGATGGCGGCCGAGCGGTAGGAGCCCGGCGCCACCGGGGTGAAGGTTTTCTGTTCGGGCTCGGGGCGCGTGACCTGGTCCATCGGCAGCACGCGCATGGCCTGGCGCCCGCCCAGGGCGGCGATATCGATGCCGGCATCGGGAAACAGCGTGGCCAGCGCCACCATGATGCCGTTGCCCGTGGCCGTGCCGCGCTGCAGCTGAAAGCTGTCTATGGCCTTGAGCAGGTCGTCGTGGCTTTGCGTGGGCAGCTGCGCCAGCTGGGCCGTGCCGGCAAAGGCCACAACACCCACGCGCACATGGCGTGGCAGCTCCTTGATGAAGGCCTTGGCGGCGTTCTGTGCGGCCGTCAGCCGGTCGGGCTCGACATCGGTGGCGCGCATGCTGCCCGAGACATCCATGGCCAGGATGATGGTCTGCTGCTCGGACGGCAGCTTCAGCACCGCCAGCGGCCGCGCCGCCGCCAGCAGCAGTGCCGCCAGGCCCAGCAGGAACAACAGCGGCGGCAGATGGCGGCGCCATTGCGCGCGGCTGCCCAGCGCCTGGCGCACCAGGGCCAGGCCGGGGTAGGCAAGCGCCTGTACCTTGCGCCGGCGCAGCAGCCACAGGTACAGCAGCACCAGCAGCGGCAGGATGAGCAGCAGCCACAGCAGGGAGGGCCAGAGAAACACCATCGTCCGCTCCTTGGGTTCAGGCTCTCGCGGCCAGGTGCTGGCGGTGTCCGCGCAGCTGCATGAAGCGCAGCAGCGCGCTCAGCAAATCCTCGTCGGTGGACAGCTCCAGCGTGTCCACCCCGGCGCGCGCGAGGCTGGCGCGCAGCTCGGCTTCGCGCTGCGCGGCGAGGCGCGCGAAGCGGTGGCGAAAGCCGCGTTCGTGCGTGTCCACCTGCAGCTGCTCGCCGGTCTCGGGGTCGCGCAGCAGCAGCAGGCCGATGTCGGGCAGTTCCAGCTCCAGCGGGTCGAGCAGGCGCACGGCGACCACGTCATGGCGCCGGGCCAGGCGCGCCAGCGGCTTGTCCCAGCCCGGCTGGCTCAGGAAGTCGGATATCACGAACACCGCGCTGCGCCGGCGCAGCAGGCCCTGGGCCTGGTTCAGCAGCAGTGCCAGATCGGTGGTGCCGGGCGGCGTTGCCGGGTCGGCCGCACCCTGGCCGCCCACCAGCAGGTGCAGCAGCTGCAGCACCTGGCGCCGCCCGCCGCCCGCGGGTAGCACCCGGCCCATGGCGGCATGGCCGTCGTGCAGCACGGCGCCCACGCGGTTGCCGTGGCGCTGGATCAGGCGCGCCAGCACGCCGACGAAGCCTGCCAGCATGTCCCGTTTGGCCTGGCCCGGCGGGCCGAAGTCCACCGAGGGACTCAAGTCCAGCAGAAACCAGGCCGTGATGTCGCGGTCTTCGGTGTACACGCGCACATGGGGTGTCGCCAGGCGGGCGGTGACGTTCCAGTCGATATGGCGCACGTCGTCGTGCGGCTGGTACTCGCGCAGGTCGGCCAGGTCGATGCCGGCGCCGCGCAGGAGCGTGCGCGCGCCGCCTTGCAGCAGGCCGTCCAGGCGGCGCAGCACCTTCCATTCCAGGCGCTGCAGCAGGCGCTCGGCGGGCGGTGCGGCGTGGCGGGCTTCAGGCACGGCGGGCCTCGGCGCCGGCCGCCTCTTCGGCCGAATGCTGCAGCACGCGCGCGGGCGGCGGCAGGTGGTTCAGGATGCGCTGGATCAACGCGTCGGCATCCAGGCCTTCGGCCAGCGCCTCGTAGCTGAGCGAGATGCGGTGACGCAGCACGTCAGGCACCAGGTCCAGCAGGTCCTCGGGCAAGGCGTAGGCGCGTGCGCGCAGCATGGCCAGGGCCTGCGCGCCCTCGGCCAGGGCAATCGTGGCGCGCGGGCTGGCGCCGTAGGCAATGTGGCCGGCCAGGTCCGGCAGGCCATGCTGGCGCGGCGCGCGCGTGGCGGCCACCAGGCGCACGGCGTACTGGATGAGCGCGGGGTCTACATACACCTTGCGGCATTCCTTCTGCAGGGCGGCCAGCTGCTCGGTGCTGGCCACGGCGGCCACCTGCTCGGGCGGCGCCAGGGCGCGCTGGGCGATGACGAATTCTTCCTCTTCGCTGGGGTAGTCGATCAGCACCTTGAGCATGAAGCGGTCCACCTGGGCCTCGGGCAGCTGGTAGGTGCCCTCGGTCTCTATCGGGTTTTGCGTGGCCATGACCACGAAGGGCTCGGGCACGGGGTGGGTCTGGCCGGCAATGGTCACCTGGCGCTCCTGCATCACCTCCAGCAGCGCGCTCTGCACCTTGGCCGGCGCGCGGTTGATCTCGTCGGCCAGCAGCAGGTGGGTGAACACCGGGCCCAGCGAGGTGCTGAACTCGCCCGTGCGCTGGTTGTACATGCGCGTGCCTATCAGGTCGGCGGGCACCAGGTCGGGCGTGAACTGGATGCGCTTGAACTGCCCCTGGATGCAGTTGGCGAGCGTCTTCACGGTGAGCGTCTTGGCCAGGCCGGGCACGCCCTCCACCAGCAGATGGCCCTGGGCCAGCATGGCCACCATGACGCGCTCCAAAAAGCGATCCTGGCCGACGACGACGCGCTTGACCTGGTAGAGGATCTGCTCCATCAGCGTGGCCGTGGTGTGCGTGGTCTGCATGCTGTGCCTCCTGGGTTTCAGAACGGTGTCATGCCGGCGGCCCGGGCGGCGTTCTCAATCGGCACGGCAAAGCCTATGCCTATGAAGGTGCGCGCCGGCGTGGGGTTGAGGATGGCGGTGACTATGCCCACCACCTCGCCGTCCAGCGTGACCAGCGGCCCGCCCGAGTTGCCGGGGTTGGCCGCGGCGTCGAACTGGATCAGGTTCTGCAGCTCCTGCCCGCCCTCGGGGGACTCGAATTCGCGCTGCAGGCCCGAGACCACGCCGGCCGACGCCGACGGGCCTATGCCGAAGGGAAAGCCCATCACCACCACGCCCTCGCCCACGCGCAGGTTGTGCGCGGCGCGCAGCGGCGCGGCCTGTAGGTCGTCGGGCAGCTTGTGCGCCTGCAGCACGGCCAGGTCGTTCTCGGGCTGGGCGCCGGTGATGCTGGCGTCAGACTCGGTGCCGTCGGCAAAGGTCACGCCGATGCGATCGACGCCGCGCACCACATGCAGATTCGTCAGGATGATGCCCTTGTCCACGATCACCACGCCCGTGCCCACGCTGCGCTCCACCTCCTTGCCCTTCTTGCTGGTGGCATAGCCGATCACGCGCACCACCGAGGGCGCCACGGCCTCGGCCGCGCGCGCCGTGGCCGAGGGCAGGCTGTTGTGCTCCAGCGTGTGCAGCACGGCGGCATCGATCATTTTTTGCGTGATGCGCGGCTGCGGCGCCGGCTGCAGCCACCACAGGGCCGCGGCCAGCACCAGGGCCAGCAGCGCCATGGCGGCCCATTGCAGTTGTTGGGGCGAGGGCAGGCGCCGGTGCCGCCTGACGGGCTCAGGGGTGGGTGTGGTGGCACGCTGGGGTGCAGTCGGCCCGGCGTCCGGCAGGGCCCGGGCGCCGCGGGAAGGGCTGTAGCGTACGGGCCGTGGCATGCGGGCACCTCCGTGACAGGCTGTGGACGCTCACGGTAGCACGGAAAGCGCCCGCGCGCATGCCCGGGCGGGCCGCTCAGGCGGCGGGGGGCGGCACCTGCTCGGGCGCCACCTGGTCGAAGGCGGCCACCGCATTGGCGGCATACATCAGCGACGGCCCGCCGCCCATGTAGACGGCGATGGCCAGGGTCTCGTGCACCTCGGCGCGCGTCGCGCCCAGGCGCGCCAGGGCCTGGGTGTGAAAGCCTATGCAGCCGTCGCAGCGCGCGGCCACGCCAATGCCCAGGGCGATCAACTCCTTGGTCTTGGCGTCGATGGCGCCGGGGGCCAGGGCGGCCTTGCCCATGGCGTTGAAGCTTTGCATCACCTCGGGCTGGCTGGTGCGCAACTGGCTCACGTTGCCGGAGATTTCGCGCGTGAGGGCCTTGAAGTCGGTGGAAGAGGACATGAGAAAAACTCCCGTGGTTGAGGTGGATGGGGAAGCAGATGCCAAGCCGATATTGACATATTTATTAGAACTATCTAAATTAGTCGGCGGTAAAGTCGCACCTTTGCCCAAAGGAGTGCCAAGTGACCACCGCCATCGACCGCGAGTTTATGCAGCAAGGAGCAGCCAAGGCGGCAGCGCTGCTGCGCACCGTGGGCAACGAGCAACGGCTGCTGGTGCTGTGCCTGCTCATCGACCAGGGCGAGGCCGCGGTGGGCACCCTGCTCGAGCAGGTGCAGCTGAGCCAATCGGCGCTGTCGCAGCACCTGGCGCGCATGCGCGAGGAGGGGCTGGTGACCTACCGGCGCGACGCGCAGACGCTGTACTACCGCATCGCCGATCCGGCCGTGGAAAAGCTCGTGTCGGCGCTGAAGGATATTTTTTGTGGCTGAACGCTGCGGCTGGCGCGGCGCGCGGCACGGGTTTTTTCATCAACCAGGAGAAAAGTCATGAAAAACGTCGGAGGTCTGGACCGCGGGCTGCGCATCATCGTCGGGCTGGTGCTGATCGCGCTGGCCGCCACGGGCACGGTGGGCTGGTGGGGCTGGCTGGGCGTGGTGCCGCTGCTTACCGGGCTGATTGGCGGCTGCCCGGCCTATTCGCTGCTGGGCGTGAATACCTGCCCTGTCAGCAAAAAGAATTGACCCTTGCGGGTGGCATGATCCAGCCGTATGCAGCGCTGGATAGATACCCATTGCCACCTCGATGAATTCGCGGCCCATGGCGGCATGGCCTATGCCGACGCCGAGCGCATGCGCGCAGCGCAGGCCGGCGTGGCGCATTGCGTGCTGCCGGCCGTGGAACTGGCCAATCTGCAGGCCGTGCGCGCCATGGCCCAGCGCCATGGCGACAGCTATGCGCTGGGCATACACCCGCTCTACACCCCACAGGCCGGCGAGGACGACATCCAGGCCCTGGCTGCCGCGCTGCAGCAATGCCGGCCAGACCCGCGGCTGGTGGCCGTGGGCGAGATCGGGCTGGATTTCTTCGTGCCCGGCCTCGACCCGGAGCGCCAGCAGCGCTTCTACCGCGCCCAGCTGCAGCTGGCCAGGCGCTTTGATCTGCCGGTGATACTGCATGTACGGCGCTCGGCCGACCAATTGCTGAAAGCCCTGCGCGAGCTGCCCGTGCGCGGCGGCATCGCCCATGCCTTCAACGGCAGCCTGCAGCAGGCCCAGGCCTTCATCGACCTGGGCTTCAAGCTCGGCTTTGGTGGCGCCGTGACCTACGAACGCGCGCTGCAGCTGCGCCGCCTGGCGACCGAGCTGCCGCTCTATGCCCTGGTGCTGGAGACCGACGCGCCCGACATTCCCCCGCACTGGCTCTACGTGACGGCCGCCGAGCGCGCCGCCGGCCGGGCGCCGGCGCGCAACAGCCCGGCCGAGCTGCCGCGCATCGCCGCCGTGGTGGCCGCGCTGCGCGGTATTTCAGGGGCCGAGCTGGCCCGCGCCACGCGGGACAATGCCTGCGCCGCCCTGCCGCGGCTGGCGTCCCTGCTGGGGTAATATTCAAGCATTTTTGGCCTCTAGCGCTTATATATCAAGCGCAAGCAGCTATTAAAAATATAGTAAATTCAATGGAAGCCGCCACGTCCTCTGGCCGCCTTGTCGGCCTGCCCCCGGTGGTGGGCGCGGGCACGCGCGTGCTGGTGCTGGGCAGCTTCCCTGGCGCGGCCTCGCTCGCGGCGCGGCAGTACTACGGCCATGCGCGCAACCAGTTCTGGCCCATTCTGGCGGCCCTGTGGCCGCAGCACCCGCTGCCCGATCGCGGCCATTACGCCGCGCGCTGCGACTGGCTGCTGGCGCGCGGCC
Source organism: Alicycliphilus sp. (assembly GCA_018054745.1). Classification (GTDB taxonomy): domain Bacteria; phylum Pseudomonadota; class Gammaproteobacteria; order Burkholderiales; family Burkholderiaceae_C; genus Alicycliphilus; species Alicycliphilus limosus. The sequence continues at coordinate 37,975 of JAGPIX010000002.1, read as the reverse complement.
TGGGCCTGTGGGACGTGTACGCCGCCTGCGAACGCCAGGGCAGCCTGGATGCCAGCATCCGCAATGCCCGGGTGAACGACTTTGCCGGCCTGCGGGCGCAGGCGCCCCGGCTGGCCGCCATCGCCCACAATGGCGGGGAGAGCTTCCGCCATGCCGCCGCCGTGCGCGCCAGTCTGGGGCAGGGGGACGGCGCGGCCATCGCCTCGCTGCGCCTGCCGTCCACCAGCCCGGCGAATGCATCGTGGAGCCTTGACAGAAAACTGCAGGCCTGGGGCGAGACCCTGGCCGCCTTTGGATTGATCACGAATTGACTCGCAAGAAAACCGCCACCGCCGAACTGCCCGAGGTCAGCGTCTCCGACGATGGCGAGGTGCGCCATCTGCACCTGGGCACGCCCTGGATCCAGGGCTCCATGCGCATAGATGCGCCCTTTGACCTCGAACTGGAATACGTGCAGCGCATGATGGCCTGGCTGCTGTTTGTCGAGCCCACCAGCGTGGCCCGGCGCCACGCCATGCAGCTGGGCCTGGGGGCGGGCGCCATCACCAAGTTCTGCCGCAAGAAGCTGCGCATGTGCTGCACCGTGGTCGAGCTGAACCCGCGCGTCGAGGCCGTCTGCCGTGCCTGGTTCAAGCTGCCGCACGATGGCCCCATGCAGCGCGTGGTGCTGGCCGATGCGGCCCTGGAGATCCAGAAGCCGGAATGGCACGGCACGGTGGATGCGCTAGCGGTCGATCTGTACGACCATGACGCGGCTGCCCCCGTGCTGGATAGCGCAGACTTTTACGCCGACTGCCGCGCCCTGCTGACAGAGGACGGCTGCCTGACGGTGAACCTGTTCGGCCGCTCCTCCAGCTACGAGCGCAGCCTGGACAAGCTCGCAGAGGCCTTTGGCGACGATGCCCTGTGGGCCTTCAAGGCCACGCGCGAGGGCAACACCGTGGTGCTGGCCCAGCGCACGCCCACGCGGCCCAAGCGCGCCGAGCTGCTGGCGCGCGCCGAGGTGATCCAGGAGCGCTGGGGCCTGCCGGCCACGAAGTGGCTGCGGGTGTTCAAGCCCGTGGCCTGACCTGACCCTTATGCTGTGATGCCATGACCACCGCCACACGCCCAGACCACGCCCGCAAGCCTGTCAGCAACGCGGGCCCGCTGCAGTGGCGCAGCATCGTCGACTGGCTGCGCGCCGACGGCGTGATCAGCGCCGAGCAGGCCGAGCGCACCATTGCCCGCTGCGCCCAGGCCGAGAGCAGCCAGCACCCGCTGGTGCGCCTGGGCAACCTGAGCATGCTGCGCGCCGCGGACGACAAACCGCTGGACGTGGACATGCTCACCGAGTATGTCGCCCAGCGCTGCGGCCTGGCCTTTCTGCGCATTGATCCGCTCAAGGTGGACGTGGGCCGCGTCGCCGACGCCATGAGCGCCAGCTATGCCGAGCGCCACAAGGTGCTGCCGGTGCAGGTGAGCGGCAGCGAGGTGGTCGTGGCCACGGCCGAACCCTTCGTCAATGACTGGGTGGCCGAGGTGGAGCGCCAGACCAAGCGTCAGGTGCGCCGCGTGCTGGCCAATCCACAGCACATCACGCGCTACACGGCCGAGTTCTTCGCGCTGGCCAAGTCGGTGCGCGAGGCCAACAAGTCCGGCGGCAGCGCCGGCGGCAGCAGCTTCGAGCAGCTGGTCGAGCTGGGCAAGAGCAACAAGCAACTCGACGCCAACGACCAGGGCGTGATCCGTGTGGTGGACTGGCTCTGGCAATACGCCTTCGACCAGCGCGCCAGCGACATCCACCTGGAGCCGCGGCGCGAGCAGGGCGTGATCCGTTTTCGCATCGACGGCGTGCTGCACACCGTCTACCAGATGCCCATGGGCGTCTTGAGCGCCATGGTGGCGCGCGTCAAGCTGCTCGGGCGCATGGACGTGGTGGAAAAGCGCCGCCCGCAGGACGGCCGCATCAAGACGCGCAACCCGCGCGGCGACGAGGTGGAGATGCGCCTGTCCACGCTGCCCACGGCCTTCGGCGAGAAGATGGTGATGCGCATCTTCGACCCGGACAACGCGGTGAAAGACCTGGACGCGCTCGGCTTCACGCCACACGACGCGCAGCGCTGGGAGCAGCTGGTCAAGCGTCCGCACGGCATCATCCTGGTCACCGGGCCCACGGGATCGGGCAAGACCACCACGCTGTACTCGACGCTCAAGCGCGTGGCCACCGAGGAAGTCAACGTGAGCACAGTGGAGGACCCGATCGAGATGATCGAGCCCAGCTTCAACCAGACCCAGGTGCAGCCGCAGCTCGATTTCACCTTTGCCGAGGGCCTGCGCGCCCTGATGCGCCAGGACCCGGACGTGATCATGGTGGGCGAAATCCGCGACCTGCAGACCGCCGACATGGCGGTGCAGGCCGCCCTCACCGGCCACCTGGTGTTTTCCACGCTGCACACCAACGACGCGCCCAGTGCCGTCACGCGCCTGATGGAGCTGGGCGTTCCGCCCTACCTCATCAACGCCACTCTGTTGGGTGTGCTGGCCCAGCGCCTGGTCCGCACGCTGTGCCGGCAGTGCCGCCAGCTCGACGAGGCCGCCAGCCCCGAGGCGCTGGCCGAGTTGATTCGCCCCTGGAAGCTCAATGGTGGTTACCGCGCCTACAGGCCCGTGGGCTGCGTGGACTGCCGCATGACCGGCTTTCGCGGCCGCATGGGGCTGTACGAGCTGCTCACGGTGAGCGAGGCGCTGAAGAACCAGATCCACCAGTCGCCGTCCATCGACGCGCTGCGCCGCCAGGCGGTGCAGGACGGCATGCGCCCGCTGCGCCTTGCCGGCGCGCTGCGCGCCGCCGAGGGCCTGACCACGCTGGACGAGGTCATCGCCGCCACGCCGCCGCTGGAGTGAGCCGGGCGCGGCTGGCCGCAGGCGCCGCCCCATGTCAGGGAAAGCTTGTATTTCTCGGTAGGTGGAATCCACATCAAGGAATGCGGGCCACGCTCTCACAATCGCCAGTGGGATTCCTATCTGGAGACATTCGTGAAAATCAAAAGCCAACAAGATTTCTTTGCCGGCCTGATGTTCCTGGTGGTGGGTGGTGGTTTTGCCTGGGGCGCCACCACCTACAACGTGGGCACGGGCGCCCGCATGGGGCCGGGCTACTTTCCTTTGATGCTGGGCATTTTGCTGGCCATCCTCGGCGCCATCATCATGCTCAAGGCCCTGGTCGTGGAAACGGTCGATGGCGCCCCAATCGGCAAATGGGCCTGGAAGCAGATCTTCTTCATCATTGCCGCCAACCTGCTGTTCGGCGTGCTGCTGGCAGGCCTGCCCAGCCTGGGCGTGCCGGCCATGGGCCTGATCGTCGCCATCTATGGCCTGGCCTTTGTGGCCAGCCTGGCGGGCACCCATTTCCACTTCAAGGGGGTCTTCATCCTGGCCACCATTCTTGCCGCGGGCAGCTACGCGGCGTTCATCTGGGGGCTGAACCTGCAGTTCCCCGTCTGGCCCAGCTTCATCGCAGGTTGAGAGGGAGATCTAGATCATGGAATTGTTTGACCACCTCTCGATGGGTTTTGGCGTCGCGTTCACGTTCCAGAACCTGATTTACTGCTTTGTCGGCTGTCTGCTGGGCACCCTGATCGGCGTGCTGCCCGGCGTGGGCCCCGTGGCCACCATCGCCATGCTGCTGCCCGCCACCTATGCGCTGCCGCCCGTGGCGGCGCTGATCATGCTGGCCGGCATTTACTACGGTGCGCAGTATGGCGGCTCCACTACCGCCATTTTGGTGAACCTGCCGGGCGAGTCGTCCTCGGTCGTCACGGTGATCGACGGCTACCAGATGGCGCGCAATGGCCGTGCGGGCCCGGCTCTGGCGGCGGCGGGCATAGGCTCGTTCTTCGCCGGCTGCGTGGGCACGCTGATCCTCGCGGCCTTTGCCCCGCCACTGACCGAGGTGGCCTTCAAGTTCGGCCCGGCGGAATACTTCTCGCTGATGGTGCTGGGCCTGATCGGCGCCGTGGTGCTGGCCTCGGGCTCGTTGCTCAAGGCCATCGGCATGATCGTGCTCGGCCTGCTGATGGGCCTGGTCGGCACCGACGTGAACTCGGGCGTGGCGCGCTACAGCTTCGACATCCCCGAGCTGACCGACGGCATCAGCTTCACGGTGATCGCCATGGGCGTGTTCGGCTACGGCGAAATCATCGCCAACCTGTCCAAGCCCGAGCACGAGCGTGAGGTGTTCGCCGCCAAGGTGACGGGCCTGTTCCCCACGGCGCAGGACTTCAAGCGCATGTTCCCCGCCATGGTTCGTGGCACGGCCCTGGGATCGGCCCTGGGCATTCTGCCGGGCGGTGGCGCGCTGCTGTCGGCCTTTGCCGCCTACACCATAGAGAAGAAGACCAAGCTCAAGCCCGGCGAGGTGCCCTTCGGCAAGGGCAACATCCGCGGCGTGACGGCGCCCGAGTCGGCCAATAACGCCGGTTCGCAGACCTCCTTCATCCCGCTGCTCACGCTGGGTATTCCGCCCAACGCGGTGATGGCGCTGATGGTGGGCGCCATGACCATCCACAACATCCAGCCCGGCCCGCAGGTGATGACCAGCAACCCCGAGCTGTTCTGGGGCCTGATTGCCTCGATGTGGATCGGCAACTTGATGCTGATCGTGCTCAACCTGCCGCTGATCGGCATGTGGATCAAGCTGCTCACCGTGCCCTACCACTGGCTGTTCCCCTCCATCGTGCTGTTCTGCGCGGTGGGTGTGTACTCCACCAACAACAACACCTTCGACGTGTGGCTGGTCGGCGCCTTTGGCTTTGTGGGCTACATGTTCTACAAGCTGGGGGTGGAGCCTGCGCCGCTGCTGCTGGGCTTCATCCTCGGGCCGATGATGGAAGAGAACCTGCGCCGTGCGCTGCTGCTCTCGCGCGGCGACTGGAGCGTGTTCGTGACGCGCCCCATCTCCGCCGGCCTGCTGGCCGCCGCAGCGCTGCTGCTGGTCATCGTGCTGCTGCCGGCGGTGAGCAAGCGGCGTGACGAGGCCTTCGTCGAGGAGGATTGACGGCGTCCGTACCACCCCTCCAGGCATGCACGGCACCCGCGGGTGCCGTGCTGCGTTCTGGCGCCTGCATTGCGCACACAATAGCCCCCCATGCCCCTGGACTACCTCCCCGCACAACACCCGCAACGCGCGCAGCTGCACAACGAAATCCATGCCCGCCCGCCCGAGGCACTGGCGGCGCCGGTGGCGATTGCGCATATCGTCATGTGGGCCGACGCCGCGCAGCGCGAGGCCAGCCGCGCGCACCTGGCGGCCCTGCTGCGCGACCAGCACCAGGCCATGCCCGATGCACACAGCACGCATCTGCGTGCCAACCTGGGCGGGTTTCGCCTGCGCTGGGAGCTGCACACCGAGTTCGTCACCTGGACCTTCAGCGTGCCGCTGCCGGCCGATGCCTGGAACCAACGCGCCCCAGCCGCCGCCACCGAGGCCGTGCCGCGCGAGTGGCTGTCGCAGCTGCCCGGCCTGTGCCTGTGCCAGCTGCAGCTGTGGGTGCTGCCGACGCGCGAATATGACGAGCTGCCGCAGCTCGGCGAGCTGCTGCGCGAGGACTCGCTCGTTGCCTCCAGCGTGGCCCAGGGCCATGGCGAGGTGTTCACCGACTTTTGCGTGCATGCCGACGGCAGCTCGCGCATGGTGCTGCTGGCCGGCAGCATGGCGCCGCGGCGCCTGGGGCGGCTGGTGCAGCGCCTGCTGGAGATAGAAACCTACCGCATGGCGGCCCTGCTGGGCCTGCCCGTGGCGCGCGAGGCCGCGGCCGTGCTGGGCCGCGCCGAGCAGGAGCTGGCGGCGCTGGCCGACGCCATACGCTCGGCCGACCGCGACATGGAGCCCGAGCTGCTGGACCGCCTGACGCGCCTGGCGGGCCAGGTGGAGAGCCAGTACGCCGCCACCCAGGCGCGCTTTTCAGCGAGCAGTGCCTACTTCGAGCTGGTGGATCTGCGCATACGCGACATCGCCGAGTCGCGCCTGGGCGGCATGCAGACCATTGGCGATTTCATGGACCGGCGCCTGAGCCCGGCGCGCAGCACCTGCGAATGGGTGGCACGCCGGCAAAATGCGCTGAGCCAGCGCGTCTCGCGCATCAGCAACCTGCTGCGCACGCGCGTCGAGATCGAGCAGCAGCAAAGCAGCCAGGCGCTGCTGGCCACCATGAACCAGCGCCAGGACCTGCAGCTCAAGCTGCAATCGACCGTGGAAGGGCTGTCGGTGGCCGCCATTACCTACTACATCGTCGGCCTGGTGAGCTACCTGGCCAAGGGCGCGCAAAAGCTGGGCTGGCCCTGGTCGCCCGAGAGCACGGCGGCCGTCGCCATACCGCTGGTGGCCGCCAGCGTGTGGTGGTCGCTGCGTCGGCTGCACCAGCGCATGTTCAAACACTGACCAAGGAGCGAAGCATGGATTTCGGTATCGAAGGCAAATGGGCCCTGGTCTGCGGCGCCAGCAAGGGCCTGGGCCTGGGTTGCGCGCAGGCCCTGGTGGGCGAGGGCGTGAACCTGGTGATCAACGCGCGTGCGCCCGATGCATTGCACCAGGCTGCTTCACAATTAATAGCTATTGGCGCTGATAGGGTAAGCGCTAGAGGCCAAAATGGCTTGAAACCCCAGGTGCTGGCCGTGGCCGCCGACATCACCACGCCCGAGGGCCGCGCGGCGGTGTTCGGCGCCGCCGGCGGCCCGGGGCGGGACTTCGACATCGTCGTCACCAACGCCGGCGGCCCGCCCACCGGTGACTTTCGCGACTGGGAGCGCGAGGCCTGGATACGCGCCCTGGACGCCAACATGCTCACCCCCATAGAGCTGATGCGCGCCACGGTGGATGGCATGGCGGCGCGCGGCTTTGGCCGCATCGTCAACATCACCTCCAGCGCGGTGAAGGCGCCCATCGACATCCTGGGCCTGTCCAACGGCGCGCGCAGCGGTCTCACCGGCTTTGTGGCCGGCGCGGCGCGCGGCGGCATTGCCGCGCATGGCGTGACCATCAACAACCTGCTGCCGGGCAAGTTCGACACCGACCGCCTGGCCGCCACCCTGCGGGCCGCGGCCGACAAAAGCGGCAAGAGTCTGGACGAGGTGCGCCAGGCCCAGCGGGCCGCGATACCCGCGCGGCGCTTTGGCTCGCCGCAGGAGTTTGGCGCCATCTGCGCCTTTCTGTGCAGCGCGCAGGCGGGCTATATCACCGGCCAGAACATCCTGGCCGACGGCGGCGCCTATCCCGGCATGCTGTGAGTCCGGATCGGTCATAGCGGACCTGTTTCCAATTGTTTGCGTGACAAATTTGATCCCCATGAATCAGGCGGTTCTTGACTGATTTGCGTCACGATTGATACATTTCTCAACAATCCTCCAAAGGGGGACATCAGGAGTGGACGCAATGGGCTGGCATGTGGGAACAAGGACAACCGGAGCTATCGCCCTGGCCGCGGGCCTGTGCGCGGCTGCGGCGCATGCCGTGGCGCCAGCACATCAGTTTCGTGTGGTGGGTGGGCTGGCCGGAGTGAACCAATACACCCAATGGGAGGAGCCCTTCTGGACGCGCGAACTGCCGCGCATCAGCGGCGGCCGTTTCAAGGCCGAGATCGTGCCCTTTGACCGTGCGGGCGTGCCCGGCGAGGACATGCTGCGCCTGCTGCAACTGGGCGTGGTGCCGATGGCCACCGTCCTCATGAGCGGTCTGACCGCCCAATATCCCGAGTACACCGCCCCCGACCTGGCGGGCCTCAACCCCGACATGGCCAGCGCCCGTGCGGCGGTGGCGGCCTTTCGGCCCTTCCTCGAGAAAAACCTGCGCGAACAGCATGGTGTGCGCTTGCTGGCCGTTTATGCCTATCCGGCCCAGGTGGTGTTTTGCAAGAAGGCGTTTAGCGCACTGGCGGAGCTTGCGGGGCGGCGTGTGCGCGTGTCGTCGGCGGGGCAGGCCGACTTCATGGAGGCCCTGGGGGCCAGGCCGGTGCAGTTGCCGTTTGCGCGGATCGTGGCGCAAATCGAATCGGACAGTATTGACTGCGCCATCACCGGCACGCTGTCGGGCCATGGCCTGGGGCTGCACCAGGTCACCAGCCATTTGCACGCCATGCCGCTCAACTGGGGCCTGGCGCTGTTTGGCGCCAACCAGGGCGCCTGGGAGGCCTTGCCCGCCGAGCTGCGCCAGCTGCTGGCCAGCGAGCTGCCCAAGCTGGAGGAGGCGATCTGGACACAGTCGGAGAGCGACACCCGGCGAGGCATGGCCTGCAATACCGGTCAGGCTGCCTGCGCCCAGGGGCGCAAGGGCGCCATGGCGCTGGTGCCGGTGACGCCACAGGATGAGCGCCGCAGGCAGGAGATTTTCACCAACACCGTGCTGCCGCGCTGGCTGCAGCGCTGCGGCCAGCGTTGTGCCGATGTCTGGCGCCAGACTCTTGGGCCGACCCTGAGGGCAAACCCGCCATGACGGGCGAGGTGATGGTTTCATGCGCCTGAATCCTGCCCGCGTACCGGTGCTTTTTGGGCTGCTGGCAGCGCTGCTTGTCGTCGTGCTGGCGGGCAGCGCCGTGGGTCTGGTCTGGTCCATGCGAACCACCGCCATGCGCAACGCGGAGGGCCTGGTCGAGAACATGGCCATGGGGGTGGAGGCGACGCTGAACCGCCACCTGCTGTCGCTGGACTTGCTGCTCTCAGGGGTGCAGGATCAGCTGCAGGTGACCCATGCCAATGATCGATCGGACGATGGCCGTCTGCTGACCATGATCTCGCGGGACAACCTGCTCGTCGGTCGGCTGCTTCTGCTGGATGCCAAGGGGGGCGTGCATGCAGTGTCCGGTAGTTCAGGGGCGCTGCAGGAATTTTCACTCCCCCCTGCGTTTTGGGCCGAGATCACGCAGTCCAAGGCGGCGCGCATGCACATCAGTGGACCGGTGCAAAGTTTTGCCTCCGCCCAGCAGGTGCTCTTTTTTGCCCGGCGCCTGAGTCTGGACGGCATGCCGTATTGGGCGGTGGCCGAGGTGCCGCTCGCCAAGTTCACCGAGGTGGCGCAGGGTAGTGAACGGTCGGGTTTTGAAGTGTTGCTGGAGAAAACCAATGGGCAGCGTCTCTTCGCCGTACCTGACCTGCCGGTATCGGCAGGTCAGGACTTGATGGCGCATACCCCATTGCCGGAGCGTGCCTGGAATGTCCCGGCACGCATCAGCGGCGCGCCGGCGCTGGTGCTGGGGCGTTCGCTGCTGTACCCGGAGCTGCGCTTTTCGGTCAGTCTGCCCATGGCGCTGGCCCTGGCACGCTGGCAGGCCGAGCGCAATGCCGTGCTGCTGGCGGTGGCGCTGTTTGCCACGGTCTTGTTGCTGGCGGCTGTGGTGGCGGGGCGGGTGTTCCGGCAGTTGAGCGCTGCGCGGCAGAGCACGGCCGCATCCAAGGCCATGCTGGACGAGGCGCTGGAGTCCATGGTGGGCGGGTTTGTTTTGCTTGACAGCCAGCGGCGCGTGGTGCACTGGAACCGGCGGTTCGTGGTCATATACCCCTGGCTGGCCCCCTATGTCGCCCCGCAACTGCCGTTTCGCGTCCTGCTGGAGCAGTCGGCCAGAAATCTGTTGCCTGCCGCCTCGCAGGCCGAACGCGAACAGTGGATTCAAGAACGGCAGGCGCAGCAGCGTGAAGGCATGGGCTCGGCGGAGCAGCTGTTGCCCGATGGGCGCTGCATCCAGCTGCAGGAGCGGCACACCCCCGACGGTGGTTTGGTGATCACCTACCACGACGTGACCGACCTGCGCCGCGCCAAGGAGGAGATAGAGAACCTGGCCTTCTACGATGCCCTCACCGGCCTGGCCAACCGCCGCCTGCTGCTCGACCGCCTGGGCCGGGCCATCGTGCAGGCCCAGCGCACGGGGAAGGTCGGTGCACTGCTGTTTCTGGATCTGGATCACTTCAAGGCCCTCAACGACAGCAAGGGCCATGAAATGGGCGATGAACTGCTCCAGCAGGTGGCCCGGCGCCTGCTGGCCCATGTGCGCGAGATGGATACCGTGGCGCGCCTGGGGGGCGATGAATTCGTCGTCATGCTGCGCGACCTGTCCGCCAGCAGGGAGGGCGCGGCGGCCGTGGCACAGCGCATTGCCGAGAAGCTGCTGCAGGCCCTGGAAGAACCGTTTCAACTGGGCGGCCACCTGTACCAGGGGGCCGCCAGCATTGGCGCCACGCTGTTCTGTGCGGATGTGGACAGCGCCACAGACCTGCTGCGCCGCGCCGACATTGCCATGTACCAGGCCAAGGCCCGGCGCGGCAACGCCCTGTGTTTCTTCGACCCCCAGATGCAGGCGGCCATCAACGAGCGCGCGCAGCTCGAGTCCGACCTGCGCCAGGCGCTGGCCAGCGACCAGCTGGTGCTGCACTACCAGCCACAGTGCACGGCAAGCGGCGATGTGCTCGGGGCCGAATGCCTGGTGCGCTGGCAGCACCCCGAGCGCGGCCTGGTGCCGCCGGGGCAGTTCATCCCGGTGGCGGAGGGCAGCGATCTCATCCTGGGCATAGGCCAATGGGTGCTGCGGGCGGCATGCCGGCAGCTGGCCGCCTGGGCCCATCAGGCCGACTGTGCGCGGCTGCGGCTGTCGGTCAACGTGAGCGCGCGCCAGTTCCGCCAGGACGATTTCGTGTGCCAGGTCGACCGCGTGCTGCAGACCACGGGGGCGTCGGCCCATTTGCTGACGCTGGAGCTGACCGAATCCATGGTGCTCGACAACGTGCAGGACGCCATCGAGAAGATGGATCAGCTGCGCGCCAAGGGCGTGCAGTTTGCCCTGGATGACTTTGGCACCGGCTACTCGTCGCTGTCCTACCTGACGCGCCTGCCGCTGCACACGCTGAAGATCGACCAGTCCTTCGTGCGCCACCTGGGCGAGCGGCCCGCGGACAACGCCATCGTGCAGACCATCATCGGCATGGGCCGCAATCTGGATCTGGCGGTCATCGCCGAGGGGGTGGAAACCCAGGCGCAAAAAGACCTGCTGGCCGGGTACGGCTGCGACCTGTACCAGGGCTACCTGCTCGGGCGGCCGGCACCGATCGAGGTGCTGCAGGCGTTGCTGGCACGGGAGGTGGCCTCAGCGGCGTGAGGACACCACGATGCCGCCGACGACGAGCACAAAGGCGGCACCGTGGTACAGGTGCGGCGCCTCGCCCAGAAAGGCCGCCGACAGCAGGGCTGCGAACAGGGGCGTCAGGTTGATGAAAAAACCCGCCGCCACCGGCCCCGCGCGCTGCACGCCCGCGCCCCAGAAACGGTAGGCCAGGATGGCCGGGCCGATGACGATGTAAGCCAGGCCCGCGGCCAACGGCCAGCCCCAGGCTATGTGTCCCTGGCCCAGCGACCATTCCGCGCCCGCAAAGGCGCCCGACCAGCCCAGGCCGAAGAACATCTGCGCTGTCAGAAAGGCCGCCCAGTCGCCGCGCAGGCCCTGGGGCTCGCTGGTGCGCACCAGCAGCCAGCTGTAGAACGCCCAGGAGATGGTGGCCAGCACCATGTACAGATCGCCCGGCACCAGGCGCAGCGCCAACAGCTCGCCAACACTGCCACGGCTCAGCACCAGCACCACGCCGGTCACTGACAGCAGAGCGCCCACCGCCTGCCGGCGCGTGACCGGCACGCCGAAGAACAGCGCGCCCACCACCAGCATCCACACCGGCATGCCAGAGCCCACCAGCGTCACGTTCAGCGCCGTTGATGTCTGCAGCGCCAGGTACTGCAGCGCGTTGTAGCTGCCAATGCCGAACAGGCCCAGCGCCGCATAGCGGCGCCAGTGCGGCCACAGGCCGCTTGCCGGGCGCAGCACCTGCCAGGCCAGCGGCAACAGCAGCGCAAAGGCCAGCAGCCAGCGCAGGAAATTCAGGGTGCTCGGGGCAATCAGGGTGTGCAGCGCGCGGCCCACCACGGCATTGCCGGCCCACAACAGGGGCGCGGCGGCAAGCATGGCGGCCGTGCCTGGCGAGAGTCTTTGGGTCATAGGGGCTGCGACTGTAAGCCAGGTTCTGTATCCCGCGCCGGGCAGGGGCCAGGCAAACATGGCACGATCCTGGCCATCGCAATGCACGCAGGAGAACTGAATCCATGACCCTCGCCGTACAAATCCGCCAGCATGGCGGCCCTGAAGAACTGCAGATCGTTGACGTGCAGGTGGGCGAGCCCGGCCCGGGCCAGGTGCGCATACGCCACCACGCCGTGGGCCTGAACTTCATCGACGTCTATCACCGCACCGGCCTGTATCCCCTGAACATGCCCGCCGGCATAGGCATGGAGGCCGCGGGCGTGATCGAGGCCGTGGGGGAGGGCGTCACGCACCTGCAGGTGGGCGACCGCGCGGCCTATGCCAGCAACCCGCCGGGCAGCTACTCTGAGCGCCGTGTCATGCCCGCCATGTGTGTGTGCAAGCTGCCCGATGCCATCAGCTTCGAGACCGGCGCGGCGATGATGCTCAAGGGCCTGACGGCGCAGTATTTGCTGAAAAAGACACGCCCCGTCGAGGGGCTTGAGCCAGGCGACTTCGTGCTGTTCCACGCCGCCGCCGGCGGTGTGGGCCTGATCGCCTGCCAGTGGGCCAGGGCATTGGGCCTGCGGCTCATCGCCACGGCGGGCTCGGACGCCAAATGCCAGCTGGCGCTGGACAACGGCGCGGCCCATGCCATCAACTATCGGCAGGAAGACTTTGCCGCCCGCGTGAAGGAGATCACCGCGGGCCAGGGCGTGAAGGTGGTCTACGACTCGGTGGGCAAGGACACCTGGGACAAGTCGCTCGATTGCCTGCGCCCCTTCGGTTTGATGGCCAGCTTCGGCAACGCCTCGGGGCCGGTGGCGCCGTTTGCGCCCGGCATGCTGGGGGCCAAGGGCTCGCTCTACGTCACGCGCCAGACGCTGTTCACGCATATCCGCACGCGGGGCGCCACGCAGGCCATGGCCGATGAGCTGTTTGCCGTGGTCGCCAGCGGGCAGGTGAAGATCCACATTGCCCAGCGCTACGCCCTGACCGACGTGCAGCAGGCGCACCGGGATCTGGAGGCGCGCAAGACCACGGGCTCCACCCTGCTCACGCTGCCCTGATGGCCGCCACCACGGCGCCCGCCTGGGTGGCCGCCGCACGCGCGCGTGCCACTTGCGCGCCGGCAGCGCCACGCATGGCGCTGCTGCTGGGCGGTGAGCGCGTGGGCTCGGTGGATGGACAGATTTTTAATAAAATTGGCCTCCAGCGCTTGCTGGATAAGCGATGCCAGCTATCAATAGTAGAGTATGAAGGCGCCCCTGCCTGGGCCTTGGCCGCCGACGATGCCACGGCCGCGCTGAATGACCTGGCGCTGACCCTGCGCGCCGCCGGCCGCTGTGGCCCCTGGCGCGACGAGCAACTGGCCGTGTGCGCTGCCGATGGCCGGCGCCTGGCCACGGTGGAGCGTGGCGCCGCGCGCGTGCTGGGCCTGGCCACCCAGGCCGTGCACCTGGTGGGCTGCACGGCCGACGGCGCCGCCATGTGGGTGCAGCAGCGCGCGCACAGCAAGGCCAGCAACCCGGGTATGTGGGACACGCTGATGGGCGGCATGGTGTCGGCCGCCGACAGCCTGCAGACCGCCGTGGCGCGCGAGACCTGGGAGGAGGCCGGCCTGCGCATGGCCCAGCTGTCTGGGCTGAGGCCGGGTGGCCAGGTGCGGTTTGCCCTGCCCAGCGACGAGGGCGGGGGCGCCGGCTACATGGTGGAATGCATCCACTGGTACCAGGCCACCGTGCGGGCTGGGGCCACGCCCGACAACCAGGACGGCGAGGTCGAGCGCTTTGATTGCCTGGCGCACGGCGAGGTGCAGGCGCGCCTGGCACAGGGCGCCTTCACGCCCGAGGCAGCTTTGGTGCTGGCCGCCTTCTACGGCTGGTAGCGCAGGCTCACAGCCGGTCGTTCTGCGTGCTGGGCACCTCGGCCTCCGGGCGCAGCGGGGCCACGGCGTTGCTGGCCTCCAGCACCGGGTAGGCCACCGAGCACAGCAGCGAATTGATGCGCTTCAGGTCGCTGATGATGTCGATGTGCAGCGAGCTGGTCTCTATGCTCTGGATGGTGTTTTCCGCCAGGCGGTTGAGGTGGGTGGCGGCGTAGGCCAGCTCCAGCTCGCGGAAGCGGTTCTTCTCCTCCAGCAGCTTTTGCGCATCGCGCACATTGCTGGTCAGAAACACGCTCATGGCCAGGCGCAGGTTGGCCACCAGGTGGTCGTGCATCTCGTTGATCTCCTGCAGCCCGGCATGCGAGAACTGCCGCCCCTTCTTGATCTTCTTGTCCTCCACGTCCTGCAGCACGCGCTCCACCAGGTCGCCCACCTGCTCCATGTTGATGGTGAAGCCGATGATTTCCGTCCAGCGCCGGCCCTCGGCCTCATCCAGCTCGGAGCGTGAGATCTTGGTCATGTAGTACTTGATGGCCGAGTACAGGCTGTCCACCTGGTCGTCCAGGCCGCGCAGCTCGGCGCCCAGCTTGTCGTCGTCGGTCTGCCACACGGTCTTCAGGCCATTGAGCATGGTTTCCACCAGATCGGCCAGGTGCAGGGCCTCGCGTGCCGCGCAGGAAATGGCCAGCGAGGGCGTGGACAGGGCCGAGGCGTCCAGGTGGTGCGGGCGCGACAGCGAGGCCGGTTGCTCCTCCTGGCGCAGGATCTTGCCCACGGCGGTGGCCACCAGGCCGGTGATGGGCAGGCACAGCAGCGTGCCCATGATGTTGAAGGCCAGGTGGAACAGCACCACCTGGCTGACCTTGTCCGGGATCAGGGTCTGGATATGCGTGTGCCACAGGCCTATGACCGGAATCATCACCGTGGCCGCCACCATGCGGAACAGCAGGTTGCCCAGCGGCACCTGGCGCGTCTGAATGCTCGAGCGCATGGTGGTCAGCACCGCCAGCAGGCCGCTGCCCAGGTTGGCACCCACCACCAGGCCCAGCGCCACTTCGGTGGGGATGCCGCCCGAGCCCGCCAGCGTGGCCACCAGCAGCACCGTGGCCAGGCTGGAGTAGGAGATGATGGCCAGGATGGCGCCTGTCATGACCTCCAGCGTGATGTCGCTGGTCAGCGCCATGAGCAGGGTGCGCACCACCTCGGACTGGGTCAGCACCAGGGTGGACTCGGTGATCAGGCGCAGCGCCAGCAGCATCAGGCCCAGGCCGATGAGCACGCGCCCCACGCGCCCGGCCTTGCCGTCCTGGCGCGCCACATACAGCACCACGCCGACAAAAATGCACAGCGGCGAGAGCCAGGACAGGTCCAGCGAGAACACCACCGCCATCAGCGCCGAGCCCACATCGGCGCCCAGCATCACCGTCAGCGCCGCGGTCAGGCTGATCATGCCCTGGCCGACGAAGGCCGAGACGATCAGCGCCGTGGCCGTGCTGGACTGCACCACTGCCGTCACCCCCACCCCCGAGAACACGGCCAGCAGCTGCGTGCGCACGCCGCGCGCGATCAATTGGCGCAAGTTGGCGCCAAATACGCGCAGGATGCCGGTGCGCACCATTTGGATGCCCCACACCAGCAGGGCAATGGCGGCGAGCAGGTTCAGCAGGTGCTTCATATGTGGGGTTGGCGGGATGCGAGCGCTATCAGTCTATGAGCGTGCCATTTTCGTGGAAAGGATAGGGGCCTTCAAAAATTCCTGATGCGGCCAGGTGCGACACCAGGCGCTGGCCGTCCCAGGCGCCAACACGAGGCGGTCGCCGGCTGCAAATCCGGCAAACCCGCCCAGCTGGGGCTGCTTTGGCTACGTAGCCCTCGGATAGCGCTTTCGGCAATGCTCCAGGTTCGACAGGTCCCGGGGCGGGGTTGGTTCCGGGATCGCCGATCAGCGCTCGCGCCGCACGCGCAGCAGTTCGTCGAGGATCAGACAGGCCGCGCCCACGCTGATGGCGCAGTCGGCCACGTTGAAGGCCGGGAAATGCCAGCCGCGCAGGTGAAAGTCGAGAAAATCCACCACATAGCCATGCTGCAGGCGATCGACCACATTGCCTATGGCGCCGCCCAGGATGCTGGACAGCGCGAAGGCAAACAGCCTTTGCCCCGGGTGCGCGCGCAGCTGCCAGACGATGAACACCGCCACCACCACGGCAATGCCGGTGAACAGCCAGCGCTGCCAGCCGCCGGCGTCCGCCAGGAAGGAGAAGGCCGCGCCGGTGTTGTGCGCGCGCACGACGTTGAAGAAGCTGGTGACGTAGGTGGCGTCGCCCAGGCGGTAGTAGCCCAGGATCAGCGTCTTGGTGAACTGGTCGGCAATCACCAGCAGCACGGCCCAGCCCAGCCAGGGCCACAGGCTGGCGCCGCCGACTTTCTTGGCGCGCGCCATCAGGCGTGCACCCGGGTCTCGCCCGCGCCGTGCAGGTTGCTGTCGCAGCGCGCGCACAGCGTGGGGTGAGCCGGGTTGCTGCCCGCGTCGGCGCGGTAGTGCCAGCAGCGCTCGCACTTTTGGTCAGAACTGGCTGTAACGCTTATCTGTAGCGCGTCACCAGCTATCAAATTGACAGTAGAGACGATGAGCACGAACTTCAGATCCTGGCCCAGGCCGGCCAGCAGCGCATGGTCTTCGGGCGCGGCGGTTAGCGTCACCGCGGCCTGCAGCGAGCTGCCCACGGCGCCCGACGTGCGTACGTTCTCTATTTCCTTGTTCACCGCGTCCCGGATGGCGCGCAGGCGCTGCCACTTGGCCAGCAGCGCGGCGTCGCCCGCCGGCAGGGTCTGGAAGGTCTCCAGGAAGATGGAGTCGGACTGGCCGAACAGCTTCCAGGCCTCTTCCGCCGTGAACGACAGAAAGGGTGCCATCCAGCGCAGCATGGCGTGGGTGATCTGGTAGAGCGCGGTCTGCGCGCTGCGCCGCGCCAGGCTTTTGGCGCCCGTGGTGTACAGGCGGTCTTTCAGTACGTCGAGGTAAAAGCCCCCCAGGTCTTCCGAGCAGAACAGCTGCAGCTTGGCGACCACGGGGTGGAATTCGTAGACCTTGTAATGCGCCAGCACCTCGGCCTGGAACTCGGCCGCGCGCGCCAGCGCCCAGCGGTCGATCTCCAGCAGCTCGGCCTCGGCCACGGCGTCCCGGGCCGGATCGAAGTCGCTGACGTTGGCCAGCAGAAAGCGCAGCGTGTTGCGGATGCGGCGGTAGGCATCGACCACGCGCGCCAGGATCTTGTCGTCGATCGCCAGGTCGCCCGAATAGTCGGTCGATGCGCACCACAGGCGGATGATTTCGGCGCCGAGCTTGCCGCTCACCTCCTGCGGCGAGACGGTGTTGCCCAGCGACTTGCTCATCTTCTTGCCCTGGCCGTCCACGGTGAAGCCGTGCGTGAGCAGCCCGCGGTAGGGCGCGCGGCCAAAGATGGCGCTGGACAGCAGCAGCGAGGAATGGAACCAGCCGCGGTGCTGGTCATGGCCTTCCAGGTACAGGTCGGCCTCGGGGCCTTCGTCGTGGTGCATGCCGGCGTGCGTGCCGCGCAGCACATGCCAGAAGGTGGAGCCCGAGTCGAACCAGACTTCGAGGATGTCGGTGCTCTTGGTATAGAGCTTGGCGTCCTCGGCACCGAGAATTTCTTCTGCAGTGGCGCGGCTCCAGGCCTCGATGCCGCCCTTTTCAACGATCTCGGCGGCCTGGTCCATGATCTCCATGGTGCGCGGGTGCAGTTCGCCCGAGTCCACATGCAGGAAGAAGGGCAGGGGCACGCCCCAGCTGCGCTGGCGCGAGATGCACCAGTCGGGCCGCCCGGCGATCATGTCGCGCAGGCGGGCCTTGCCGTTCTCGGGGTAGAAGTGTGTGTTTTCGATAGCAGCCAACGCAATCTGGCGCAGGGTTTGTGCGGGTTTTTGTTTTGGGTCGGTGAACACGCCATCGCCCTCGTCCATGCGCACGAACCACTGCGCGGCGGCGCGGTAGATCACCGGGGTCTTGTGGCGCCAGCAATGCGGGTAGCTGTGGCTGATGGTGATGCTGTCCAGCAGGCGCCCGGCGACCTTCAGCGCGTCGATGATCACCGGCACGGCCTTCCAGATATGCTGGCCGCCGAACATCCCCAGCTCTGGCGCGTACACGCCGTTGCCCTGCACGGGGTTCAGGATGTCCTCGTATTTCAGGCCATGGGCCACGCAGGAGTTGAAGTCGTCCACGCCATAGGCCGGCGCGCTGTGCACGATGCCGGTGCCGTCCTCGGCCGTGGCGTAGTCGGCCAGGTACACCGGGGAGATGCGGTCAAAGGCCTTGTCCACATGGGCCAAGGGGTGCTTGAAGGGCATCAAATCGAGCTTTTTCCCCAGGGCCGTGGCGAGCACCTGGCCTTGCAGCTTCCAGCGCTCCAGGCATTTCTCGACCAGCGCACTGGCGACGAGGAGCAGGCCGCGCTCGGTATCGACCAGGCTGTATTCGAGCTCGGGGTTGACGTTCAGCGCCTGGTTGGCGGGGATCGTCCAGGCGGTGGTGGTCCAGATGACGATGAAGGCTTCTTTGGTCAGCGCGGGCAGGCCGAAGGCTGCAGCCAGGCGCGCCGGGTCGGCCGCCGGGAACATCACGTCCAGCGTCTGGCTTTGCTTGTCCTGGTACTCGATCTCGAATTCGGCGAGCGAACTGGCGCAGTCAAAGCACCAGTACACGGGCTTGAGGCCGCGGTAGACGAAGCCGCGCTCCATCACTTTTTTCAGCGCGCGCAGCTCGCCCGCCTCGCTGGCGTAGGCCATGGTCTGGTAGGGGTTGTCCCATTCGCCCAGCACGCCCAGGCGCTGGAAGTCGGCCATCTGCTGCGCGATCTGCTCGGTGGCAAAGGCGCGGCCGCGCGCCTGCATCTCGTCGCGCGGCAGGTTGCGGCCGTGTTTTTTCTCGATGGCGTTCTCGATCGGCAGGCCGTGGCAGTCCCAGCCGGGGGTGTAGAGCGCGTCAAAACCCTCCAGCTGGCGGCTCTTGACGATCATGTCCTTCAAGATCTTGTTCATCGCGTGGCCGATGTGGATCTGGCCGTTGGCGTACGGCGGGCCGTCGTGCAGGATGAACTTGGGCGCATCGCGTCGCGCGTCGCGCAGCTTTTTGTACACGCCTTGCTCGCTCCAGTCCTTGGCCCATTGCGGCTCGCGTTTGGGCAGGTCGCCGCGCATCGGGAAGGGCGTGTCGGGCATGTTCAGCGTGGCGCGGTAGGCGGACGCTTCGGGCTTGGGCGTTTTGTTCTCGGACATGGGAGGGAAACCTTCAAATCAAGGGCGTTCCAGGCGCTGGGCCTGGAAGGGCGGTGCAACAGCTAAGGCGAGGGGCGGGGCGAAGGCGGCCCCGTCAAATTCGGTCGCGCGTGGTCTGGCGACGGGTCTCGGCGTGGGCCGTGGCAAAGAAGGCGCGCGCGTCCTCGCAGTCCCGGGCGATGCCGGCGGTGAGGGCGTCAAGACTGTCGTATTTCAGCTCGTCGTGCAGTTTGTGCAGTAGTTCCACGCGCACGATTTTACCGTAGCCCCCCTCGGCGCCCAGGTGCGTGGGCCAGTCCAGGCAATGGGTCTCCAGCAGCACGCGCCCGCCGTTCGCGTCGCGCGGGTCGAGCGAGGGGCGCACGCCCAGATTCGCCACGCCGGGCAGGGGCGCATCGTGCAGGCCATGCACCAGCACCGCGAAGATGCCGCTGGCGGCCGGCTTCCAGTGCGCAAAGCGCAGGTTGAGGGTGCGAAAACCGTCCTGATCCGCCCCGCTGGCGGCCGAGCGGCCCAGCTGGCGCCCGAGCTTGCGCCCATGCACCACATGGCCGCTGATGGCGTAGGGCCGGCCCAACAGGCGCGCCGCCTCGGCCATGTCGCCCGCGGCCAGCGCCGCGCGCACGGCGGTGCTGGAGACGCGCAGGCCATGCACCTCGTAGCTCATCATGCGCGCCACCTCGAAGCCGCCGGCCGGGCCGGCGGCGTCCAGCATCGCATAGTCGCCTGCGCGCTGGCTGCCAAAGCGAAAGTCGTCGCCCACCAGCAGGTAGCGCGCGCCCAGGCCGCGCACCACCACCTCGTCGATGAAGGCCTGGGCCGGCAGACTGGCCAGCTTGTCGTTGAAGGGCAGCACCACGGCCTGCTGCACGCCGCAGCGCGCCAGCTCGGCGAGCTTGTCGCGCAGCGTGCCTATGCGTGCCGGGGCGATGTCCGGCTTGTGGTGCACGCGGGCAAAGTAGTCGCGCGGGTGGGGCTCAAAGGTCAGCACGCAGCTGGCCACGCCGCGGTGCTGCGCCTCGTTGTTCAGCAGCGCCAGCATGGCCTGGTGGCCGCGGTGCACGCCGTCGAAGTTGCCTATGGTGAGCGCGCAGGCGCTGGCCACTTGCGGATGATGGAAGCCGCGGAAGATCTTCATCGCAGTGCTTTACTTTTAATAGCGTTTGGCGCAAGTCCATCAAGCGCTTGACGCCTGTTTGTTGCGAAAGGGGTATATTGTGCGCTACCGGCGCACCGCATGGGGCGGCCGGCGAAGCATCATCGTTGTCATTCCATTCTTGTGTTGCATGACAGGAGGCGGGTGGTGAAGGTCTTGAAGCTCTCGGGCCAGGGGTTGCCGCAATCGTGGATATCACTGGAGCAGGCAGTGACGCATTACGCCGCGGGCGAGGTGCGCTGGGAGATCGGCGCCCAGGTGGCGCTGTTTCGCGGCGGGCACAACGCCGTCACCGGCGAGCAGTCGCAGATCGCGGTCAGCAGCATCATAGGCACGCGCGGCGTGCCGCATATCAACCCCTTCGATCTGCGCCCCAGCCTGACCAACGCCAAGCTGTTCACGCGCGACCGCAACATCTGCGCCTATTGCGGCGGACGCTTTCACGAGGAAGACCTGACGCGCGAGCACATCGTGCCCTTCGCCAGCCGCGGCCTGAACCACTGGATGAACGTGGTCACCGCCTGCCGCGCCTGCAACCACCGCAAGGGCCCGCGCACGCCCGAGCAGGCGCATATGCCCTTGCTGTATACGCCCTACGTGCCCAGCCTGTGGGAAGACTTCATCCTGAGAAACCGCCGCATCCTGGCCGACCAGATGGAGTTTTTGATGGCGCATGTGCCCAAATCGTCGCGGCTGCTCAGTTGAGGCTGGCATGCGGTGCGCGCCGGCATCGTCGTTCGTGGGGCCGGGCACGTAGTTTCACTAGGGCTGGGGCGATGGTGGAAATCTAGAATGCCCCGTTCACCGCCCTTCAACCGTCAACCCGTTTCTTCGCATGACCCCCAAGAAATTTTCTCGCCGCGCCCTGGTCGCGGCCTGCGCCGCATCGGCGTTTGCCTTTCCCGCAGGTCTGGTCTGTGCCCAACAGGCCAAGGAGGTGAAGCTCGGCTACGCACTGGCCGTCAATTCGCACTACGGCGCCGCTGCCCAGGCCTGGGCAGACTCTGTGGAAAAGGCGAGCAATGGCGCCTTCAAGTTCAAGCAGTTCCCGTCCAGCGCACTGGGCGGCGAGCGCGAGCTCATAGAGGGGCTGCAACTGGGTACCGTTGAGGCCATCATTGTTTCCACCGGCGCTTTGAGCAACTTCGTGCCCGATGTGGGTGTGGTGGACATCCCGTTCCTGTTCCGCGACACCGCCCATGCCCGTGCGGTGCTCGATGGCGCCTTCGGCCAGGATCTGCTGGGCAAATTCCAAAAGCGTGGCCTGGTTGCGCTGGCCTGGGGTGAGCAGGGCTTTCGCCACCTGACGAACAACAAGCACCCGGTACAGAAGATCGAGGATCTGAAGGGCCTGAAGATCCGCGTGACCGAGAACCCGGTGCATATCACCGCCTTCAAGACCCTGGGCGCCTCGCCCACGCCCATGTCCTGGCCCGAGGTGATTGGCGCGCTGCAACAGGGCACCATCGACGGTCAGGAAAATCCGGTCTCGGTGCTGGCCTCGACCAAGCTGTGGCAGGTGCAGAAGCACCTGACGCTGAGCGCCCATGTCTACGCACCGGTGGCGCTGATCGTCTCGCCCGGCTTCTGGGGTGGCCTGACCGATGCGCAGAAGAGCGCCTTCACGCAGGGTGCCAAGCTGGGCGCACTGGCCTCGCGCGCTTTTGTCGATGCGGTGGAGAAGAAGGGCGTGGACGAGGCCAAGAGCCACGGCATGCAGGTGGTGATGGGTGTGGATCAGGCCGCCTTCCGCGCTGCGCTGGAGCCGGCCTACAAGCAGTACGCCACCAAGTTCGGGCAGAAGACGCTGGATGCCATTGCCGCGGTGAAATAAGTCCGTTGTTGTCCTGAAAGAATCCGCCCGGCTCCGCCCGCGCGGATTCTTTTGCTTGATGAAGAAAGCGGCACGCCCCGGCCTGCCGACCCGCATATGCTCGATCGCGTGGAACGCGCCCTGGTGGCCTGCAATCGCTGGCTGCTCATCGTTTTGCTGCTGGCCATGGCCTGCATCGTGTTTGCCAACGTGGTGCTGCGCTACACCACGGGCGACTCGATCGTCTGGGCCGAGGAGGTGGCGCGTCACCTGATGATCTGGGGCACCTTTCTGGGCGCCGGCCTGGTGCTGCGCTTTGGCGGCCATGTGGCCATAGACAACCTGCACAACGCCGTGAGCACGCGCACAGCACGCGTGATACGCATGGTCGTCGTCGCGGGCGTGGGCCTGTTCTGTCTGGTGATGGCGTATTTCTCGGTGCTCTATGTCTGGGCGACGCGCTTTCAGACCACGGCCGCCACCGACGTGCCCATGGCCTGGATCTATGTCGCCATGCCGGTGGGCTTTGGGCTGATGTTCGTGCACCTGCTGTTCATTGCACGCGGCTACATCGCTGCGGGCAGCTATGTCGAGTCGGGCGAGATGGGCGCCGACGCGGCGGCCTCCATTTGAAGGGCAGGGTAGACATATGGCTGTCACGCTGTTCATCGCCGTCGTCGTGCTGCTGGCCCTCGGTTTCCCGGTGGCCTTCGCGCTCGCCATCTCGGCGGCCTTGGCCGTGTTCGTGGGTGGGCGCTACCCGCAACTGGTGGTGTTCAAGGAGATGTTCACCGGCATAGACAGCTTTCCGCTGATGGCCGTGCCCTTCTTCATACTGGCCGCCGAACTGATGTCGGGCGGCGCACTCACCGCTGTGCTGCTGCGCTTTGCCGCGCAGTTCGTCGGCCATCTGCGCGGCGGCCTGGGCTATGCCAACGTGTTGTCGTTGACGCTGTTCTCGGGCATCTCGGGCTCGGCCCTGGCCGATGCGGCCGGCCCCGGCTCGATGATGGTGAAGATGATGGACAAGGCCGGCTACGCGCGTTCCTACGCCGCGGCGCTTACGGCCAGCACGGCCATCGTCGGGCCCATCATCCCGCCTTCGGTCAGCATGATCATCTATGCGCTGCAGGACGAGAACGTCTCGGTCGGCGGCCTGTTCGTCGCCGGCTTCGTTCCTGGCATATTGATCGCCATCGCCATGGCGGCGGTCAACTGGTGGGTGTGCAAAAAGCGCGACTACCGCTCGCGCGAGCCCCGCCCCAGCGGCCGCGAGATATTGGTCAATAGCTTCAAGGCGATTCCGGCGCTGCTGCTCATCGTGCTCATCATCGTCGGCATACGCTTCGGCATCTTCACGCCCACCGAGGCGTCGGTGGTGGCGGTGTTCTACGCCCTGGTCTGCGGCAAGTGGGTCTACCGCACGCTGCAGTGGAAGGCCGTGCCGGCGATTGCGGCGCGCTCGGCCATGCTGACGTCTTCGGTACTGCTGGTCATGGCCACCTCGGCGGCCTTCGCGTGGGTGCTGACGGTGGAGGGCATTCCGCAGTACCTGTCGCAGCTCATCGTCAGCTGGGAGCTGTCGCCCGTGATGTTCTTGGTGGCGGTGAACGTGTTGCTGCTGGTGTTCGGCATCTTCATGGAGCCGCTGCCGGGCGTGATGATCCTGGTGCCCATACTGGCGCCCATCGCCAGCGCTTTAGGCATAGATCCGACGCATTTCGCCATGGTCGTTATCGTCAACCTGACGCTGGGCATGATCACCCCGCCCGTGGGCGGCCTGCTGTTCGTCACCGCCGTGTCCACGCGTGTGTCCATCACGGCGCTGACGCGTGAGATGCCGCCGTTCCTGCTGGCGCATTTCGTGGTGCTGGCGCTGCTGACCTTCGTGCCTCAGTTGTCCACCTGGCTGCCGCACTCCCTGGGGTTCTGAATACAAGCCCCCCCGCAGGCGACAAACCTGCGGGGACTTTTGTTGGGCGTGGCTGAACCAGGGCAGCAAATCTTCATGTGCCGCTGCGAACAGCAGCATTCGCGGCTGAGGCCGCTCATGCGACACTGGTAGTTTCAGGCTGCGGCCTTTCGCGCCGTCACCACAAAACCCTGCACGGGTTCGCCCGCCTCGTAGCGCAGGACCAAATCCTCGATTTCGACGCTCTCAAATCCGGCCTGGCGGCACAGCGCATGCACATGGCTGCGCTTGTGGGCATAGCGGCCATTGGGCTGCAGCACCAGGTCGGGGCCATCCTCGGGGGCGGTTTCGCATGAGAAATACAAGTCGCCAGCGGGCAGCAAGATGCGGTGCGCGTTGGGTATGGTCTGGCCCAGGTCGCCGGTGTAGATGAACACGTCCAGCGCCGTAATCACCTCATAGAGGGCGGCTGGCGTGGCCTCCAGCGCCTCCAGCAGGTTCACGGTGTGAAAGCGGTCGTAGACGTTGTGGCGCGCAGCCTGCTCGATCATCTTGGTGGAGACATCCACGCCAATCAAAAAGCCATCGATACGCCCCAGGCACACGCCCAGCAGGCCGGTACCGCAGCCCAGGTCAAGAACGTTGAGGCGCTTTTCCGGGTAGCGCGCAAGTATCTTGTCGCCCACGATCTTGGGCAGCTGGTAGCGCAGGCCGCGCACCGTGTGCTGGTCATACACCTCGGCCATGCCGTCGAACAACTGGCGGTTGAGTTCCACCGGCTGGTGCGCAGGGGTGATGCCATGCGCCAGGGCGTTGTAGTAGGCGTACACGCTGTCCCCCGGCGCCAGAGCCAGCAGCGTGGTGGTGTCGGCAACCGCCTTCGCCGGCTTGCCCGCTGCCAGCAGCGTCTTTACCCGGCCGAGCAGCGCGGGCTCGTTTTTGGGGTTGGCCTCGATAAGTGCCGTCCATAGCTGCAGAGCCTCTTCGTGCTGGTTCAGCGCGCTCAAATCCTGCGCCAGCAACTGGCTCAACTGCAGGTCGCCCGGCACCAGCACAAGGCCGCGGCGCAGGTGCTTGATGGCCATCTCCTTATGGCCCGCGCGATGGGCTATGTCCACCACGCCGGCCAGAACCATCAGGTTTTTGGGCTCCAGTGCGGCCACCTTCTCCGCGGTTTCCACTGCCTCCTTGAATTGATTCTGGCGCGCCAGCAGCAGCGCCAGCTCCAGCAGGCCCGGGCCCCAGTCAGGCGCCGCGGCCACGCTTTTGCGCATGGCTTCCAGGGCGCCCTTGAGGTTGCCGGATTTTTCCGCCATCAACCCTGCCAGCATGTAGATGCGGGCATCACCGGGCCAGATGCGCTGCGCGGTATTCAGGGTCTGGGCAGCCTCGCGCAGTTCTCCGTTGCCGATCTGGGTACGAGCGGTTTCCAGGTGTTTGCGGATGGGGTCGGACGAGGGCGGGGCGGTACGGGTGTTCATGGTGGTGGGCAGGTGGTGGCAAGACATAGCGCGCCGCTCCACAGTCAAGAAAACCAGCAATTATCAGCCATGTATCAGTCATGTGTGGATGAGGCAGTACCGGCGCCTGGGGACGATGACGATGCGGTAAAGATCGCCGTTCGTCCATCAAGGGCTGGGGTGTCGTAGCGTCCTTTCATGAGTGTCAGTGATGTTACAGAATTGTTAATTTGCATGTCTGCGTGTGGGATTGAGTTTGTTTTGCGTCAAAATCAGTCGATTAAAGCCATGTCGGTTGAATAGGTTTCGGAGTGTCAATGCGTTGTCGTTGGCTGACGTAGCGACTGTTCTGCGCCCAGTGGCCGGTAGCGCGCAAAAAAAAGAGGTTCTATGAGATTGATCAGTACAGTCCAGCGTTTGAGGGCTGCGTGCGGTACACAGGTGGCTACCAGGATGGAGGGGCGCCACGCATGCCAAATGGGGGGCTGGCCGCCGCGCTGCTGATGGCCCCGCTGGCTCATGCCGAATTCCAGAATGGGGGCTTCGAGCAAGATTGGACTGGCTGGGAAGCGCCCGTGCCTTTGCGGCGCCCGACGACTGACATGGCGACCTTTGGGCCGGGCAGCTCGCCGCATTTTTACGGCACTCTGTTTCAGAAAGCCACCCAGGTTGCCGCCGAGCCCATTGCCTACAAGGGCAGCGGGGACGCGGCCAAGGACATGCTGGCCGGGCGGATCGACTACATGTTTGACAGCATGACGACGGCGATAGCCAACGTGAAGGCCGAGAAGTTGGTGGCGCTGGCCATCACCTCGCCCCAGCGTTCGCCGCTGCTGCCCGACGTGCCCACGCTCAAGGAACTGGGCTATGGCGCGGCCGACGTGAACTTCTGGCTGACGCTGCAGGTGCCGGCCAAGACACCGCCCGAGATGGTGGCCGCGCTGCGCCAGGCCGTCTCCAAGGCGGTGCAGGATCCCGAGTACAAGCACAACGTGGCGGCGCGCGGTGTCGAAAACCTGTACGTGGCGCCCGAGCGGCTCGATGCCTTCTTCGTCAGCGAGACGAAAAAGTGGCGTGACACCGCGCTGTCCATAGGCATCAAGCCCGAATAAGCCGTGCGTGCAGTGAAGGAGCGAGCCATGCAGCCATTGAAAGGCCTGAAGGTCGTCGATCTGACCAAAGTGCTGGCCGGACCGCTGTGCGGCCAGTACCTGGGCGAGTACGGCGCCGATGTGATCAAGGTGGAGACGGTGGGGGGCGACGACACGCGCCGCTGGCTGCCGCAGGTCCAGGGGGAATCGGCGATTTTTGTCGCCGTCAACCACAACAAGCGCAGCATCGCGGTCGACCTGAAGACGCAGCAGGGCAGGGACATCGTCCACCGCCTGGTCAAGGATGCCGACATCGTGCTGCAGGGCTTTGGCGGCGGCACGGCGAAAAAGCTGGGGGTGGACTACGAGACTTTGTGCGCACTGAATGACAGGCTGATTTACTGCGAAATCTCGGGTTTCGGGCGCAACGGCCCCCTGGGCAACGCCCCCGGCTACGACGTGATGCTGCAGGCCTTCAGCGGCATGCTCAGCACCATGGGCCAGCCCGAGGGAGACTATGCGCGCGCCAGCTTTTCGCCGGTCGATATCGGCACGGCGATGAACACGCTCAGCGGGGTGCTGGCGGCGGTGATCGAGCGCGGGCGCAGTGGTAGAGGCGTGTACCTGGAGGTGTCGCTGCTCGATACCGCGCTGGGCTTCATGACCTATATGGCGCAAAGCTATTGGCAGACCGGCGTCAACCCCAGGCCGATGGGCACGGCCCATCCGTCGATGGTGCCCTACCAGGCGTTCGAGGCCCAGGACGGCGCCATCATGCTGGGGGCGGGCAACGACGCGCAGTGGCAGCGCTTTTGCGCCGTGGCGGGGCTGCAGGACTGGGTGGCGCACCCGGACTTCGCCACCAACGCCCTGCGCGTGGCCAACCACGCGAAGGTGGTGGCGCTGCTCCAGCCCGTGATGAAGAGCAGGACGGCGGCGCATTGGCTGACCGCCCTGGAGCAGGCCAATGTTCCCTGCTCGCCCATCCATACGCTGGGCCAGGCCCTGGCGCACCCGCAGGTGCAGGCGCGCGCCATCATCGCGCAGACCGAGCATCCGGTGCTCGGGCCGGTGCAAAACATCGGCCACCCGGTGCAGTTCGCGCACCAGCCCCGGGCGGCCTCGCGCCCCGCGCCGTTGCTGGGCGAGCACACGCAGGAAATCCTGCGGCAGCTGGGCTACGGCGCGCAGCAGATTGCCGACCTGGAGCAACAGGGCGTGGTCGCGGCTGCGTCCCATTGATTGGAAGAAGTAAAGGAAAAGAAATGTCTTTGTTCAGCTACGAAGTCCACAACCGGGTGGCGGAAATCCTGTTCAACAACCCGCCGGTCAACGCCCTGACCGAGGCCATGCTGAGGGATTTCCTGGATGCGCTGGAACGTGCCGCGCGCGATCCCGAGGTGCGTGCCGTCATCATCGGCAGCCGGGTGCCGGGCCGTTTTTCTGCGGGCCTGGATCTCACGGCCGTGCACCAGGGCGCGCACCAGAAGGTGCGTGCGCTGCTCGACCGGCTCTACGTGCGCATGACCGAGGTGCAGTTCCAGATGGGCAAGCCCACGATCGCGGCCGTGGGCGGCACGGCGCGCGGGGGCGGCATGACGATTGCCATCTCCTGCGACATGATCGTTGCCTCGTCGGACGCGACGTTCGGCTACCCCGAGATCGACGCCGGCGTGCTGCCCTCGATCCACTTCACGCATTTGCCGCGCATCGTCGGCAAGCACCGCGCGTTCGAGCTGCTGTTCACGGGCCGTGCCTTCGACGCGCAGGAGGCGCAGTCGCTGGGCCTGGTCTCGCGCCTGACCGAGCCAGGCCAGGCACTGGAGGGCGCGCGCGCGCTGGCGCAGACGCTGTGCGGCAAGTCGCCCGAGGTGGTGCGCTTTGGGCGCAATGCCTTCATGCTGGCCAATGACAACGGCTACCGCCAGGCGGTGGCGGCCGCGGCCGACAGTTTTTGCAACGTGGCCATGACCGACGCGGCGCGCGAGGGCATTGCCGCCTTTGTCGAGAAGCGCAAGCCGCGCTGGTGAGCGTCAGCCCCAATACTGTTCATTTATCGAGGCTGTAGGAGCGGCTTCAGCCGCGAATGGCGCCGTTCGCGGCTGAAGCCGCTCCTACGAACAGATGGCATCGGTCGCAACCTGAACAGTATTGGCGTCAGCCCCGCGGCTGCGGTTGCAGCAACTGCCACAGCCGCCCCGGCGTCAGCGGCATGGTCAGGCGTGGCGCCAGATCCGCGCGGCCGGCGCGTGCCAGGGCGTCGGCCACGGCGTTGACCACGCAGGGCGTGGCGCCAATCGTGCCCAGCTCGCCCACGCCCTTCACGCCCAGCGGGTTGTTCAGGCAGGGGGTGGACTCGTCCATCGTCATCTGGAACGGGGGCGTGTCCAGCGCCCGCAACAGCGCGTAGTCCATCAGGCTGCCGGAGAGCAGCTGGCCGCTGGCCGCGTCGTAGGCGACTGCTTCGCTCAGCGCCTGGCCCAGGCCCTGCACGGCGCCGCCTTCAAGCTGGCCGCGCACGATCAGCGGATTCACCACCCGGCCCACGTCGTTCACGCTGGCGTAGCGCACGACCTGCACGGCGCCGGTCTGCGGGTCGAGTTCAACCTCGCAAATATGGCAGCCGTTGGGCCAGGACGGGCCGGCGACGGCGCTGGTGCTGTCCACGAAGATCTGCCGCTCTGGCTGGCGCGCGGCCAGTTCCGCCAGGTTCAGCCCCAGGTCGGTGCCGGCAACCTGGTAGCGCCCCGCCTGGTACTGCACATCGTGCACCGAGGCCTCCAGCGCCTGCGCGGCCAATTCGCGCCCATGCTCTATGGCGCGCTCGGCGCCAGTGCGCATGGCCGAGCCACCGGTGAACAGCGAGCGCGAGCCGGCGCTGCCGAAGCCGTCGCCGCGATCGGTGTCGCCCAGCACCACGCGCACCTGCTCTATCGGGATGCCGAAGGCGTCCACCACCAGCTGCGCCAGCGACGTGGCAATGCCCTGGCCCATGGCGTTGACGGCCGAGAACACCTCGACCACGCCGTCGGCCTGGATGGTGACGGTGACGCGCTCCTCGAAGGCGTTGCCGCCGGTCCATTCCAGAAAGGTGGCGATGCCGAGCCCGCGCCACAGGCCGCGTGCCTGCGAGGCGGCGGCGCGCGCGGCAAAACCCTGCCAGTCGGCCAGCGGCAGGGCCTGGTCCATCACCCGCTCGAAGCGCCCGCTGTCGTACTGCTGGCCCATGGCGTTGGTGTAGGGCATTTGCTCGGGACGGATGAAGTTGCGCCGGCGCAAGCTGAGGCGGTCTATGCCGGTCTGGCGTGCGGCCTCGTCGATGAGCCGCTCCATCAGGTAGATGGCCTCGGGCCGGCCCGCGCCGCGGTAGGCGCCGGTGGACGCAGTGTTCGTCAGCACGGCCTGGAAGTGAAAGTCGATCACCGGGATGTCGTAGACGCTGGTCTGCACCCAGGGGCCGATCATCAGCTGGATGGCCACGCCCGTGGGTGTGGCGTAGGCGCCCACGTTGGCCTGCGAGTGCAGGCGCAGCGCCAGGATGCGGCCTTGCGCATCCAGCGCCATCTCGGCCTGGCTGACCACGTCGCGCCCGTGGGCCGACGACAAAAAATCCTCGCCGCGCTGCGCCACCCATTTCACCGGGCGCCGCAGCTGCCAGGCGGCCCAGGCGGTGGCCACATCCTCGGGGTAGGCCGAGGTCTTCATGCCAAAACCGCCGCCCACGTCGCCCACCAGCACGCGCACCTGCTGGCTTGGTAGCCCCAGGCAGTCGCAGACCAGCTTGCGCACGCCGCTGGGCATTTGCGTGCTCATGCGCAGCAGCAGGCGCCCATCGGCGGCATCCACCCAGGCCAGTAGCGAGCGCGGCTCCAGCGTCACCGCGGCCACGCGCTGGTTGCTGACGGCCAGGTGCACCACCTGCGCGGCGCGCGCGAAGGCCTGGGCGCAGGCGCCGGCGTCGCCATGGCGCATCGCGGCGGCGATGTTGTCGGGGGCCTGGGGCGTGAGCTGCGGTGCGCCCGGGGCCAGGGCGTCGGCCACGCTGGTGGCGGCGGGCAGCTCCTCATAGTCCACAAAGACTGCCTCGGCCGCGTCCAGCGCCTGCTGCAGCGTCTGGGCCACCACGGCGGCCACGGGTTCGCCGACAAAGCGCACCTGCTCATGCGCCAGCGGCCGGCGCGCGGGGCTGGCGCCGGGGCCGCCATCCGCGCGCTTGAAGCCGGGGCCGGGCAGGGGCTTGATGCCCGCGGCCACCAGGTCGGCGCCGGTGTAGACGGCCAGCACTCCGGGCAGGGCGCGCGCCGCGTCCGCATCCACGCCGCGCAGGCGGGCGTGGGCGTGGGGCGAGCGCACGAACACCAGGTGCGCCAGGCCGTCCGGCGCAAAGTCGTCCACGTAGCGGCCCTCGCCGCGCAGCAGTTGTGCGTCTTCCAGGCGCGGCACGGCCTGGCCGCTGCCAAAGCGGCTGGCCTGGGGAGGGGAGGGGGTGGCGGTGCTGGTCAAGGCGGGGTCTCCTGTGGCTGTGCCCATGGCGCATGCGGCCACTGTAGCCAATCTGCCCGCGGCGTGCCGTGCCGTGCGCGGCGGCACCGGCCTTCCTACAATCGCGGCCTTGCCCAGTCTTTTGGAGGAAACCGCCATGGATCAATACTTGCACCACGACCTGCACGCCCTGCTGCCCGGACGCGGTGTGGCCAACCGCCGCCACGCCTTGGGCCTGGTTCTGGGCGCGGGCTATGCCGCGGCCGCCGCGCCGGTGCTGGCGCAGCAGGCGATTGCCACGCCCGTCGACGGGCTGGTGGCGGGCGAGGTGAGCTTTGCCGTCAACGGCGCCCAGGTCTACGCCTACCGCGCCGCGCCCCAGGGGCGCACCGGCCTGCCGGTGGTGCTGGTGGTGTCGGAGATTTTTGGCGTGCACGAGCACATCGCCGATGTCTGCCGGCGCCTGGCGCAGGCCGGCTATCTGGCGATTGCCCCGGATCTGTTTGCGCGCCAGGGCGACCCCATGGCCTATGGCGAGGTCGCCAAGCTGATGAGCGAGCTGATTGCCAAGGTGCCCGACGCCCAGGTGATGGCCGACCTGGACGGCGCCGTGCAATGGGCGGGCGCCCATGGCGGCGATCTGAACAAGGTTGCCATCACCGGCTTTTGCTGGGGCGGACGCATCACCTGGCTGTACGCGGCCCATGGCCCGGTGAAGGCGGGCGTGGCCTGGTATGGCCGGCTGGTGGGGCAGGCCAGTGCGCTGAATCCTAAGCACCCGGTGGACATTGCCGCCATCCTGAAGGCGCCGGTGCTGGGCCTGTATGGCGAGAAAGATGGCGGCATACCCCTTGACACGGTTGATAGGATGAAAGCGGCGTTGAAGGAGGGATCGGCCGCAGCCAAGGCCAGCGAGTTCGTGATCTACCCCGATGCGCCCCACGCCTTCCATGCCGACTACCGGCCCAGCTACCGGCAGGATGCCGCGCAGGACGGCTGGCGCCGAATGCTGGGCTGGTTCAAGCACAATGGCGTGGTGTGACGCGGTACGCCGCAGCAACGGCAAAGGACAGCAAAAGCCCCTCGGGGCTTTTTTTGATGGTTTTATGAAAAAGGCCTCTAACCCAATAGGGTAGGGCGCAAACAGCTATGACATTAGGAGCAATCATTCTGGCCACCCTGGCCGCGGGCATTGGTAGCGTGTGGCTGGCGGCGGCGCTGCTGCGCCTGGGGCTGGGCGGGCGCTCGCGCGTGGGGCCGCAGCATCTGCTGAGCCTGGCCGCGGGCGCGCTGCTGGCCACGGCCTTCACGCTCATACTGCCTGAGGCCTTCGAGGGGCCGGTCGATGCGCAGAACCTGTTCACCACCCTGCTGCTGGGGCTGGTGTTCTTCTTTCTGCTGGACAAGGCCGAGCTATGGCACCACGGCCACGAGCACAGCCCGGCCGAGCGGCAGCTCCACGGCCATGGCACTAGCCATGCGCATGCCGAGCATGGCCATCAGCACGATCACCACCACGACCACGATCACCACCATCACCACGGCCATGGCGGCTGGTCGCTGCTGACCGGCGACAGCGTGCACTGCTTTGGCGACGGCATCCTGATCGCCTCGGCCTTCGTGGCCGACATGCGCCTGGGGGTGGTGGCGGCGCTGTCGGTGCTGGCGCACGAGGTGCCGCACCATATCGGCGACCTGGTGGTGCTGCGCCACAGCAGCCACCACCGCAATGCGGCCCTGCTCAAGGTCTCGCTGGCCGGCGCGGTGACGGCGCTGGGCGGCATGGTGGGCTACTACCTGGTGGGCCTGTGGGACGGGGCGCTGCCGTACTTCCTCACAATAGCTGCCAGCAGCTTTATTTATGTGGCCCTGGCGGACTTGATTCCGCAGCTGCAAAAACGATTGAGCGCCGCGCAGACGTTGGCGCAGATCGCCTGGCTGGCGGCCGGCATCATCGCCGTGACCGTGATTGGTGCGCTGGCGCACCATGGGCATTGAGCGTTAGCCCGCCAGCGCCTCGCGCACTGCCGCCACCTGGCGGCGTGAGACGGGCAGCAGCTCGGTCAGGCCCTGCAGGCGCACGGCCCAGCCCTCGCCCTCGGCCGCGTCGTAATGCCGCTCCAGTGCGCGCATGGCGCGGCGCGCCACCAGGGTGCTGCGGTGCACGCGCAAGAAGTGCGCCGCATGGCGCGCCTCCAGCTCCGACAGCGCGTCGTCCACGATGAAGCTGCGTGTGGCGGTGCGCACGGTGACGTACTTCTGCTCGGCGCGCAGGAACAGTACCTCGGCCAGCGGCACGCGCTCGGTGCGGCCGCGCTCTTGTATCAATAGCGTATCGCGCTCGTCCGGTGCGACTGCTGGCGCAATCACGGTCTGACCGCTGGCGCGCTGTGCCTTGGCCAGGGCCTGCTGCAGGCGCTGCAGGCGCACGGGCTTGGTCAGGTAGTCCACGGCGTCGAGCTCGAAGGCGCTCAAGGCATGGTCCGCATGGGCGGTGACGAAGACGATGGTCGGCGGGTGCGGCAGGCGCCTGATCTGCTGCGCCAGCGCCAGCCCGTCCTGGCCCGGCATGTGGATGTCCAGCAGCACCAGATCGACGGCGCGCCCGCCGCTGATGTTGAGCTGCGCCAGCGCGTCGGCGGCGTGCGCCGCTTCGCTGACCTGGTGGCGCGCGTCGCAATCGCCCAGCAGGGTGCGCAGGCGGCTGCGGGCCAGAAGTTCGTCGTCCACGATGAGGATGTGCATGGGGCCTTTCAATCCGGTCAACAAGGGAGAGAAATGCGCACCTGGTACAGGCCGTTGTGCATGCCGGCGCTGAAGTCGCAGTCCACATCGTGCAGCAGGCGCAGGCGCTCGCGCACATTGGCCTGGGCGATGCCGTGGCCGCGCGGGCGCTGCTCGCCGCTGGTGCTCTCGGGCGGCAGGGTGTTGGTGATGGTCAGCACCACGCGGCTGCCACGCTGCTCGGCGGTGATGCGCAGTTTTCCGCCATGGGCGCTGGGTTCCACGCCATGCTTGACGGCGTTTTCCACCAGCGGCTGCAAGAGCAGCGGCGGCAGGCGCGCGGCGTGGGCGCGTGGGTCTATCTGCCACTGCACGCGCATGCGCTCGCCAAAGCGCACCTGTTCGATGTCCAGGTAGCGCCGCGCCAGGGTGATTTCTTCTTCCAGCGTGGCCGATTCGCCCTGCTCGACAAGGGCGTGGCGAAACAGGTCGCTCAGGTCTTCCAGCAGGGCCTCGGCCTTGGCGGGCTCGTCGCGTACCAGGGCAATGGCGCTGTTCAAGGTATTGAACAGGAAGTGCGGGCGTATGCGCGACTGCAGCTCGGTCAGGCGCGCCGCCGTGGCCGCCGGCGTGCGCGCGCGGGCGCGCAGCTGCAGCGCCGTGACCAGCAGGGCCGACAGCAGGGCGCCGCTGGCCGCGCAGGCCAGCCAGGGCGGAGCCTCGCCCGCCGCGCCGGCCAGCAGCAGCATGGCGCAGGCATACAGCCCCGCCAGCATGCCCAGCAGCACGCCGGCCGCGTATTGCAGCGGCGGCGGCAGGCGCTGCAGGGCATTCTTGAGGCTGCAGGCCGTGACCAGCCAGAGCAGCGTGGCCGGCAGGGCCGCTCCGGTGAGCAGGGCCAGGCGCGCCAGCCAGTCGCCGGGGCCGGTGGTGCCGAACAGCGCGCACACGCCCAGTACGACCTCGACGAACAGCACGGCGCGCAGCACCACCCCCACCTGGCAGGCGTCGAACACCAGGGCGCGGCCCATGGCAGCCACGCGCGGCGCTGGCTCGTGCAGGGGGGCGGGGTGGGTCGATAAAATTCGCGTTTCTTGCATCTCGCGGCACCCGGGCGTTCCGGCTGTCGTAACCCTCGGATTATTGCCCCCATGCCCCACACACCCGCATCGCAGCCCTCCCACGACCAGCTCGCCACCAAGTCCCAGGCCTGGTCGGCGCTGTTTTCCGAGCCCATGAGCGATCTGGTCAAGCGCTACACGTCCAGCGTGTTCTTCGACAAGCGCCTGTGGCAGGCCGACATTGCGGGCAGCCTGGCCCATGCCGAGATGCTGGCGGCCCAGGCCATCATCGGCGCGCAGGACCTGGCTGACATCCAAAAGGGCATGGAGAGAATCACGCAGGAGATCGAATCCGGCGCCTTCGAGTGGAAGCTGGACCTGGAGGACGTGCACCTGAACATCGAGGCGCGGCTGACCCAGCTGGTGGGCGACGCTGGCAAGCGCCTGCACACCGGCCGCAGCCGCAACGACCAGGTGGCCACCGACGTGCGCCTGTGGCTGCGCGGCGAGATCGACCTGATCGCCGGCCTGCTCTCCGAGCTGCAGCTGGCCCTGGTCGAGGTGGCCGAGAAGAACGTCGAGGTCATCCTGCCCGGCTTCACCCACCTGCAGGTGGCCCAGCCGGTCAGCTTTGCGCACCACCTGCTGGCCTATGTGGAGATGTTCAAGCGCGATGCCGAGCGCATGCTCGATGCCCGCAAGCGCGTCAACCTGCTGCCCCTGGGCAGTGCCGCCCTGGCCGGCACCACCTACCCGCTGGACCGCGAGCGCGTCGCCAAGACCCTGGGCATGGACGGCGTGTGCCAGAACAGCCTGGACGGCGTCTCTGACCGCGACTTCGCCATCGAGTTCACGGCCGCCGCCAGCCTGTGCATGGTGCATGTCTCGCGCCTGTCCGAAGAACTGATCATCTGGATGAGCCAGAACTTCGGCTTCATCCGTATCGCCGACCGCTTCACGACGGGCTCGTCGATCATGCCGCAGAAGAAGAACCCCGACGTGCCGGAATTGGCGCGCGGCAAGACCGGCCGCGTGGTTGGCCACCTGATGGGCCTGATCACCCTGATGAAGGGCCAGCCCCTGGCCTACAACAAGGACAACCAGGAGGACAAGGAGCCGCTGTTCGACACCGTCGATACGTTGAAAGACACGCTGCGCATCTTTGCCGAGATGATCGGCGGCCAGGTGAACCCCGCCACCGGCGCCAAGGAGGGCGGCATCACGGTCAATGCCGATGCCATGCGAGCCGCCGCGCAAAAGGGCTACGCCACGGCCACCGACCTGGCCGACTACCTGGTCAAGAAGGGCCTGCCTTTCCGCGACGCGCACGAGACCGTGGCCCATGCCGTCAAGGCCGCCCAGTCGCACGGCGTGGATCTGTCGGAGCTGCCGCTGGCCGTGCTGCAGGGCTTTCACCCGGCCATCGAAAAGGACGTGTTCGACGCTTTGAGCCTGGAGGGCTCGCTGAACGCGCGCAATACCCTTGGCGGCACCGCACCCGCACAGGTGCGCGCGCAGCTGGCGCGCCACCGCGCGCGTCTGAAGATCTGAGGCAGGGCCGCCCCATGACCCTGACCCGCCGCCACCTGCTGGCCTGCGCCGCCGCCTGCGCTACGTTGCCCGCCTGGGCCGACGCCCATAAGCCCCTGCGCGTGCTGGTGGGCTTTCCGCCCGGCGGTGGCTCGGACGCCATTGCCCGCCTGCTGGCCGACAAGCTCAAGGACGTACTGGGCCAGCCCGTGGTGGTGGACAACCGTCCCGGCGCGGGCGGGCAGATCGCGGCCCAGGTACTCAAGGCGGCGCCGGCCGACGGCGGCACGGTGTTCCTCACGCACGATCACACCATCTCCATCCTGCCGCAGGTGGTGAAGAACCCGGGCTTCGAGCCCGCGCGGGACTTTGTCGCCGTGGGCGGCTTTGCCACCTTCGTCAACTGCCTGGCCGTGCCAGCCGCAACGCCGGCGGCCAGCTTTGGCGAATTCGTGCAGTGGGTGCAGCGGGACAGGGCTGGCAAGAGCGCCGTGGGCATACCGGCGCCGGCCTCCACGCCCGAGTTTTTGGTCCGGCTGCTGGGCCAGCGCTACCAGATCGACCTGACGGCCGTGCCCTACCGCGGCAGCGCGCCCATGATTGCCGACATGCTGGGCAACCAGATACCGGCCGGCATCGGCTCGGTGCAGGACTTCATCGAGAACCACCGCGCCGGCAAGCTGCGCGTGCTGGCCGTGCTGGGCGCCAGGCGCCAGGCGGCGCTGCCCGACGTGCCCACCTTTGCCGAGCTGGGCCTCAAGGGCTTCGAGGACACGCCGTACTACGGCTTCTATGCGCCCGCGGGCACGCCGCAGGCCTTCATCCAGCGTTTTTCCGACGCCCTGGCCCAGGTGGTCGCCATCCCCGAGGTGCGCGATCAGCTCACGGCCATGGGCCTCACCGTGGGCACCATGACGCCCGAGCAGCTGACGACACGCGAACGCGCTTACACGGCGGTGTGGCGGCGCATCATCTTGGACAGCGGCTTCAGGCCGCAGTGAGTTGGCAAAGGATCCCGGCATGAATGGCGGCGTGCGCGGGGCGATGGCGGCTCTGCTTCTTCTGGCCACGGCTGCGGCCCAGGCCCTCACCGTGACCAGCCTCTCGCCCCAGGGCGAGGTCGCGCAGGTGCGCCAGGTGGTCGCCAAGTTCGACGCGCCGGCCGTGCGCCTGGGCGACCCGCGGGCGCCGGCGCCGTTCACGCTGGCCTGCAGCGACCCCGATGCTGCTCGGGGCCAGGGCCGCTGGAGCGGCGAGCGCGAGTGGGTCTATGAGTTTGCGCAGGACTTGCCGCCCGGCGTGCGCTGCACGGTCAGTGCAAAACCAGGGTTCAAATCGGCCTCTGGCGCCCTACTGTCAAGCGCTAAAAGCTATCAATTTAATAGTGGTGGCCCGTTTGTGCAAAGCATACGGCCCGGCACCCATGAGGCGATCGACGAGGAGCAGTTCTTTGTGCTGCAGCTCAATGGCCCGGCCAGCGTCGCTAGCCTGCAAGAGCATATGTGGTGCTTGGCCGATGGCGTGGGCGAGCGTGTGC
>JAGPIX010000115.1 GCA_018054745.1 Alicycliphilus sp. | reverse complement strand
TGCGCCCGTTGACCTGGATCGGCTCGCAAAAGCTCGGCGTCAGCCCCAAGGGCAACCAGATCCACCTGATGGTGGCCGCCTGGGCCTGGGGCGCCTACCTGGGCGAAGAGGGCATGCAGCGCGGCATTCGCGTCAAGACCAGCAGCTACACGCGCCACCACGTCAACATCACCATGACGCAGGCCAAGGCGGTGAGCAACTACAGCAACTCCATCCTGGCCAACATGGAAGCCACCGACGACGGCTACGACGAGGCCCTGCTGCTCGACGCCGCCGGCTTCGTGAGCGAAGGCGCGGGCGAGAACATCTTCGTCGTCAAGGACGGCGTGGTCTATACCCCCGACCTGTCGGCCGGCGCCCTGAACGGCATCACGCGCAACACCGTGCTGCACATCTGCAAGGACCTGGGCCTGGACCTCGTGCAAAAGCGCATCACGCGCGACGAGATCTACATCGCCGACGAAGCCTTCTTCACCGGCACGGCGGCCGAGGTCACGCCGATTCGCGAGCTCGACCGCGTGCAGATCGGCGCCGGCAGCCGCGGCCCGATCACCGAGAAGATTCAGAGCGCCTTCTTCGACATCGTCAACGGCCGCAACCCCCAATACGCCCACTGGCTCACGAAAGTGTGAACAACCCCCTGAGCGGTTGCGCCGCTTCCCCCTTCTCTCACGCTTCGCGTGGGAAGTGGGACGCCACCAGTGCGGCGGGGCGGCCCTTGCACGGTGGCCCTCGCGTGGTGCGCGCCAGTTTCAAGCGTCGCAGTTCATGCGATGCCTCATGGAGAACCAACAAATATGTCTGAAGCAATCGTTGAACTGCTGGCCAAGGATCTGGACGGCAACGGTGGCGTGCACTGCCCCAGCCCCAAGGCCGACATGACGCTGTGGAACAGCCACCCGCGCGTGTTCCTGGATATTGCCCACCAGGGACAGGCCAAGTGCCCGTATTGCGGCACGGTGTACCGCCTGAAGGAAGGCGAGCTGGTCAAGGGCGGGCATTGAGTCTGCTTGACGGCCAGGCCGCCGCCGCGGTTCTGCGCCCCCAACTGTCCAAGCGCTGGCGCGGTCTGTGAGGGTCTTGCACTTTGTGACCGGGGGCTTCTCCGGCGCCACGCAGGTGGCGGTCGATCTGTGCCTGGCCGCGCAGGCCGAGCCCGGCATGCAGACCCTGCTGGTGCTGCGGCGCAAGCGCAACACCTCGGACGCGCGTGTCCAGGCGCTGCGCGATCAGGGGCTGCAGGTGCGGGTCGTATCCAACTGGCTGCACGCCCTCACGGTGTGGGAGCTGCGCCGCATCATCCGCGACTGGCGGCCCGACGTGGTCTTTGCCCATGGCTTCAGCGACCATATCTGGGGCCGCCGCGCCGCCGTGGCCGAGCATGTGCCGCGCATCTTTCATGTGGAGCACAACTCGCGCGAGCGCTACACGCCCACGCGGCTGCGCCAGGCGCTGGCGCTCCAGCCCCATACCCAGGCCAGCATCGGCGTGTCCGAGGGCGTGCGCACGGCCCTCATCGAGCGCGGCTTTGCGCCCGACAAATGCCTGGCCATCTCCAATGGCATTGCGCTCGAGCGCTTCCCTGACAGTCTCTTGCCCCAGCGCTGGGATGCGCGCGAAGCTGCCATCCTCATGGCCTCGCGCTTTGCCCGGCAAAAAGACCACGCCACCTTGATTGAGGCACTGGCCCTGCTGCGCGACCGCGGGCTGCGGCCGACGCTGTACCTGGCCGGCAGCGGCAGCGCGCGCCTGCGGCGCAAGGCCGAGGCGCAGGTCGCGCGGCTGGGGCTGGACGATCAGGTGCGCTTTCTCGGCAATGTGCCCGACCTGCCGCAGCGCCTGGCGGCCACACAGGTGTTTGTGCTCGCGACCCATTGGGAGGGCATGCCCCTCGCTCTGGTCGAGGCCATGGCCGCGGGCTGCGCCTGCGTGGGCTCGGACGTGCTGGGCGTGCGCGAGGTTCTGGATCATGGCCGCACCGGCCTGCTGGTGCCGCACGCCGACGCGCCCGCCCTGGCCAACGCCTTGCAGCAGTTGCTGCGCGACGGTGCGCAAGCCCAGCGGCTGGGCCAGGCCGCGCGCCAGCAGGCGCTTGCAAGCTATGGGCGCGAGCAGATGTGGCATCGTTACCGCGCGCTGCTGGCCGCGCCGCAGGCCCCGGTCGTATGACATCCAGCATGGCCTTGAAGCTCACTTCGTTCTCAGCTTTTCTGCTGGCGGCGCTGGCCATCTGGGTGCCTTCGGGCTACTCCTATGGCGCGGCGCTGCTGCTGCTGGGCGCGCTGCTCTACGCGCCACGCTGGCTGCGCCAGCGCCCGGAGCCCGCGACGCTGTGGTTGGCCGCGCTGCTGGCCGGCATGGGCTGCATGTCGTTTCTTTTGTCGCTGGATCTTGGCGTGGGGCGTTGGGACAAGGGCAGCAAGTGGCTGCTGGGCGTGCCTTGCCTGTTCTTTCTTGCAGCCTATCCGCCGCGGCCGCGCGCATTCATCGTGGGCGTGCCCATTGGCTGCATCGGCATGGGTGCGCTGGCCGCATGGCAGACCTGGGGCCAGGGGCTTCCCCGTGCCGCGGGTTTTACCAACGCCATCCAGTGGGGCAACCTGGCCCTGTTGCTGGCCTGCATGGCCTTGGTGTGCCTGACGGTGCTCTGGCGCCTTCGTTCGTGGCCCTGGCGGATCACGATGGGGCTGGCGGTGCCCGCCGGCATGGCGGCCTCGCTGCTGTCGCAATCGCGCGGGGGCTGGCTGGCGCTGGGGCTGGTGTTTCCGGTGCTGCTGCTACAGGTGCGGCAGGTGCGCCCCAGGTTGTTCGGGCGTGTGCTGGTGTTGTCGCTTGTCTCGGTGGCGGCCGTTGTCGCCGTGCTGGCGCTCACCCCCAGGTTGAATGCCAGAGTCGCCGTTGCGGTGACCGAGGTCGGCAACTATCTCGCCACCGGCGATGGCAGTACCTCGCTGGGCAATCGGCTGGATCAGTACCGGCTGGCCGCGCAGCTGATTCCGCAAAAGCCCTGGCTGGGCTGGGGCGCGCATGGCTATGTGCAAGAAATGGAGCGCCTGGTGGTCAGCGGCCAGTTTGCGCAAGAGCAAGTCCATTACCCGGAGATCCACAACATCTTTCTGGATGCCTGGGTCAAGGTCGGCCTCTTCGGCGTGCTGCTGCAGGCCGCGCTGCTTGCCTGCGTGCTGTATCTGTTCTGGCCCAGTCGCCGGCGTCTGCGGCAATGGCCCGACGACTCGGCGGACTGGCACGATGCCCTGGCCCTGCGCGTCATGGGCAGCCTGGTGCCCGTGTGTTACCTGGTGTTCGGCATGTCGCAGCCGTTCTTCAACCACAACAGCGGCATCATGTTTTTCGTGTTCTATGTGGCGGTGCTGTGGACGGCGCTGCGCGGGCTGGAGCGTGGCCTGGGGCCGCAGCAGGGGGCGGCCGTATGACCTGGCTCAGCATCCTGGTGCCGGTCTATAACGTCGAGCCCTATCTGGAGGAATGCCTGGCCTCGGTGGTCAAGCAGCTGCCCGAGGGCGGCGGCGTTGAACTGCTGGTGCTCGACGACCGCTCCACCGATGGCTCCTGGGCGTTGATGCAGCAACTTGGCGAACGCTGGCCGGGGCAACTGCGGCTGCTGCAGCACGAGCGCAACGGCGGCCTGAGCGCGGCGCGCAACACCATGATCGATGCGGCGGCCGGCGACTACCTGTGGTTTCTCGATTCCGACGACAAGCTGCTGCCCGGCGCCATTGCCGGCCTGCAGGCCATCGTGCGCGCGCATGCGCCCGATGTGGTGCTGTGCGACTTTGCCGTCTGGCGCGAGCGCGTGCGGCTCAAACACCGGCTGCGCGGCGAGGGCCACAGGCGCAGCTTTGACGGCCCGGCGCGGCGCCTGGTGCGAGACCGTGCGGGCCTGATGGCCGGCATGCTGGGCACCGGCCAGCTGCATGCCTGGTCGAAGATCTCGCGCCGCGCGCTGTGGGGTGATGCGGCGGCCGGCGTGCGCTTTCCCGTGGGGCGGTACTTTGAGGACATGACCACCATGCCGCTGATGGCGCTGCGTGCGGACAGTTTTTTCTACCAGCCTAGCCCCTGGGTGGCCTACCGCCAGCGCGGCGGCAGCATCCTCGCCACCATGACCCTGGCCAAGGCCCTGGATCAATCGGCCGCCCTGCTGCCGCTGGCCCAGGGCTTGCAGGGCCGCCCCGAGCTGCAGCACGCCGGCCTGCGCCTGGCGCTGGCGCAGCACGCCGCGCGCAGCCTGATCGGAGCCATGCGCCATGCCTGCAGGGGGCCGGCAGCGGCCGGGGATGCGGCGCCGTCCGCCGTGGCCGATCAATTGCGCCGAAACTTCCTCGACACCTCGCCATTGACGCCCGAGGCGCTGGCGGGTGCCTATCTGCGGCGCGGCTGGTGGTTACGGCGGCACAAATTTTTGCGCTGGTTCCGCGCCCAGCCCAGACCCTGAGCTGTGTGTGCCCGACTTGCCTGATTAGGTACATGCCTCAGACTGAGCCGCAAGCCCTCACCCCCGCCCTCTCCCAGAGGGAGAGGGAGTAAAACTGGCGCAACCGGTCGCCCTCGCCCCTTTGGGGATAGGGAGGGGTGAGGGGCATCTGCGACATGTACATAGTCAGGCCGACTTGCGTTGCCGACGCGGCGGGACCATGGATACGGAATATTGAACAAAATAGCCTGTAGCGCTTGCTAAATAAGCGTCACAAGCTATTAATTTTGTAGTCTTCCGCAGGCGATGCGCCATTCCTGCGCCAGCGCCTGCGCCAAGGCGCCGGCCGCCAGCGCCCGCGCTGCCCCCACCCCCTGCCCGGCCCACAGTGCGATGTATTCGGCATCACCCGCCTGGGCCGCGGCGCGGCGCACCGGGCCCATGAGGGCGTTCTGTATCGGATAGGCGGGGATGTCGGCCTCGTGCGGCGCCAGCGCGCGCATGGCGTCGTTCAGGATGCCTCGCGCCGGGCGGCCCGAGAAAATGCGCGTCAGGCGCGTGTCGCTGGCCTGGGCGCCGGCCATGGCGCTGCGCTGGGCGGGGGTGATGGCCGACTCGGGGCAGGCCAGGAAGGCCGTGCCCAGCTGCACCGCCTGCGCGCCCAGCGCCAGCGCCGCGGTGATGCCGCGCCCGTCCATGATGCCGCCGGCGGCGATCACCGGGATGTCCAGTGCGTCCACGCAGGCCGGCACCAGGGCCATGGTGCCGATCTGGCTGCCCTCCCAGTCGCCCAGAAAGGTGCCGCGGTGGCCGCCGGCCTCCATGCCGCTGGCGACCACGGCGTCGGCGCCCACCTGTGCCCAAGCCAGGGCCTCGGCCGGCGTGGTGGCGGTGCCGATCACCAGGCTGCCGGCCTCGTCCTGGATGCGGCGCACCTGGGCGCTGCTCAGGATGCCGAAGGTGAAGCTGGCCACGGCCGGGCGGGCCTGGATCAGCGCCTCGAATTGCGCGCCGAAGTCCTCGCACCAGCGCGCGGGCGGCTCGGGTTGCAGGCCGAAGCGCGCGTACATCGGCGCTAGCCGTGCCATGGCGGCGGTCACTTCGGCGGCGGTGGGGCTGGGTGTGTCCAGTACGAACAGGTTCATGCCAAACGGCCTGTCGGTGGCGGCGCGCACGGCGTCTGCGGCCTCTCGTATGGCGGCGGGCGAGCGCATGCCGCAGCCCAGAAAGCCCAAGCCGCCGGCGGCAGACACGGCGGCGGCCAGCTGCGGCGTGTCGGAGCCCGTCATGGGGCCCTGGATGATGGGAAGCGGTAGCCCCAGGCGGGCAAGCAGGTCGTTGTTCATGGAGCGCGGGGAAGAAGACGGAACAGACGGACGATAGCGGCTGCAGGATACCCGCGGGGCCATGGCAATAATCCCCCGTTTC
Organism: Alicycliphilus sp.; assembly: GCA_018054745.1. Classification (GTDB taxonomy): domain Bacteria; phylum Pseudomonadota; class Gammaproteobacteria; order Burkholderiales; family Burkholderiaceae_C; genus Alicycliphilus; species Alicycliphilus limosus. Next base: position 3,245 of record JAGPIX010000115.1, on the reverse strand, counting down.
TCTATCGCCAGCGCATCACCATGGACGCCTCCACCCCCGAACCCGCGACCTCGCCCGCCGCGCGCGACTGGTCGCACCGCCCCGCCGCCGTGGCCCTGGCCGGCATGCTGGCGCTGGCCGTGGCCATGGGCGTGGGGCGCTTCGCCTTCACGCCGCTCTTGCCCATGATGCTGCACGACGGCGTGCTCACGCTGACCGAGGGTAGCTGGCTGGCCACGGCCAACTACATCGGCTATCTGCTGGGCGCGCTGGCCTGCATGGCCCTGCCCTGGGTGCTGCCAGGCTTGTATGAACGCTGGCACCCGGCGCGGCTGGCGCGCGCCGGCCTGGTGGCCACGGTGCTGCTGACGCTGGCCATGGCCCTGCCGCTGCCGGCCAGCTGGCCGGCCTTGCGTTTTGCCGCGGGCGTGGCCAGCGCCTTTGTGCTGCTCAATACCGCCGCCTGGGCCATGGTGCGCCTGGCGGTGCTGGGCCGGCCGGCCATGGGTGGGTTGATCTTCTGTGGCCCGGGTGTGGGCATTGCGCTGACCGGCCTGGCGACCAGCGTGATGGTGCAGGCGCAGTGGCGCGCGGCATCGGGCTGGGTGCTGTTCGGGCTGCTGTCGGTGCTGCTGTGCGCGCTGGTCTGGCCGGTGGTGCGGGGCCGTGCGGCCAAGGCCCAGGCGGGGGCGCCGCAGCCGGCGGCCACGCGCGCGGGCGGCGGCGGCACGGCCATGGCGCGTGGCGTGCATGCGCTGGCCTATGGGCTGGCGGGGCTGGGCTACATCGTCACCGCCACCTTTTTGCCGGTGATCGCGCGCGGCGCGCTGCCGGCGGGTTCGCCCTGGCCCGATCTGTTCTGGCCCATGTTCGGCGCCGGCGTGGCCGTGGGCGCAGCGCTGAGCACGCGCGCGCCCGGGGCCTGGGACAGGCGCTGGCTGCTGGTGGGCGCCTATGCCATGCAGGCGGTGGGCATCGGCGTGGGCCTGTGCTGGTCCACGCCGGCGGGCTTTGCGGCCAGCAGCGTGCTGCTGGGCCTGCCCTTTACCGCCATCACCTTCTATGGCCTGCAGGAGGCGCGGCGCCTGTGGCCGGCATCGGCCGACAGCTTTGCCAGCCTGATCACCGCCGTCTATGGCCTGGGCCAGATCATGGGCCCGCCCATGGTGGCCTGGCTGCTGGCGCGCGGCGGCCAGGCGCAGGGCTTTGCCCAGGGGCTGGCGCTGGCGGCGGCGGCGCTGGTGGCGGGGGGCCTGATGTATGCGGCGTCGGCCTGGCGCTGGCCCATGCGAAAGTAGGCGCTAACCCCGGCCTTCGAGGCGCGCGGCCCAGTCCTCGGCGCCGGCGTTCTCCAGCCGGCGCGCAAACAGCCGGTGCCAGGACGGCGGCAGCGGCAGGGCCAGGATCTGGCGCAGTGTCTCGGGCGTGCAGTCGCGCTCGGCGATCACGCGCAGCAGCCGGGCGATGGGCCACTGGGGATGCGGCCGCGCCAGCAGCCGCACCGCGTCGCCCGCCTGCAGCTCGCCACCCTGCAGCACGCGCATATACCAGCCGGCGCGCAGGCTGTTTTGCACGCGCAGGGCCATGTCGGGCACACAGAAGCGGTCGTTCAGCTTCCAGCAGGGCTGGCGCCCCTGGCTGACCTCCAGGCGCACGCCGCCAATCTGCCATTGGTCGCCCAGGCAGATCTGGGACTCATCGATGCCGTCCAGGCTCAGGTTCTCGCCAAAGGCGCCGGGCCGGGCCAGCAGCGCCTGGGCCGTGGCGTGGCCCGCCAGCTCGGCGCGCCAGGGCTGGTACTGCGACCAGGCGTAGCAGTGCACGGCCTTGTCCGGCCCGCCATGCACGCGCGGGTCGCCCTGCTCGTCGCCGGCCAGGCCCAGCGGGCCGGCCGCTACCGGGCCGGTGCGCTCCTGCTTGGCGATGGCGCTCATGCTGCCGGCGCGGGTGTAGGGCCGCACCTGGCCGGTGAGCACGGCGCGCACGCGGCCCAGGGTGTGGGGTGGTGGGCTCATGGCTGCGGCAGGTCGGGGCGGGCGCAGCCCTGGTCGTCGCAGCCCGGCTCCGCTGGCGTGCCTGCCGCAGGCGCCGCGGCTTCACCCACCAGCTGGCCCAGCAGCGCGCCCAGGCGCAGGTCGTCCAGATGCCCGAAGTGGTGCAGCCGCACGCGCCCCTGGCCGTCGATCACCACCACGCTGGGCGTGCCCTGCAGCATCAGCGCCTGCATGGTCAGCGGAATGGGGCGCGTGGGGTGGGGCTGGTCCAGCGCGATGGGAAAGCGCAGGCGGTATTCGTGGATGAAGGCCTGCAGCGCCGCCGGCGTGCCCTGCACGGCGTGGTGCTCGAAAACCGAGTGCAGGCCGATGACGGTTAGCTGGTCTGGCGAAAACGCCTCGTGCACACGCCGCGCCTGCGGAATGCCCTGCTCCACGCAGCCCGGGCACAGCATCTGGAAGGCGTGCAGCAGCACCACGCGCCCGCGCAGTGATTCGAGCGTGAGCGGCTCGCGGGTGTTGAACCATTGCGCCACCTGCAGCGGTGGGGCGGAAGGGTGGTAGGTGCTGGTCATGGCATGGGCTGTCAAGGGGGAACAAAGCCACCGTGATAGCACACCCGTCATGTCCCTGGCGCATACCGGAAATGGTCAGCAGACTGCCTGCGTGGTGCCGGAGTACCCTTCTCACGAAGTGCTCGGAGCCACAGGCCTTATGCACCACACGCCGTGGTGTTGGGGTGTGGTGCGTTGGGTTTATCAGACCTGCTGACGCCGACGGCGCAAAGCACCCAGGCCCAACAGGCTGGCGCCCAGCAGCGTCAGGGTTGCCGGTTCGGGCACAGGGTTGGGATCGATTGGCTTGTCGTTGACCGATACGCCGGCAATCGCAAAGGCCGAGTCGAATGCCGTGTCGAGTGCATTGGTGACGCCGAAGCCCAGCGAATAGATGCCGGCGGTGGTGAATGTGTACTCCATCTGGATCCAGCCGGTGTAGCCGCAGCCCTGTCCGGAACCTCCGAAGCACCCACCAGAGCTGCCGCCCAGGGGAGAAAAGTCGGGGCCGCCGGGGATGATGGCCGAAGTGGAGGGCGTCAGCGTCACGCCGGCGCCAAGGCCTGGCAGTCCGAACCCTGGCACGGTGTCGCCGCTGGTTGTGGTGCGTGCGGTGAACAAATACGAATCGAAAGTGCTGGTGCCTGAATACAGGCCGGCCCAGGCGTATTCGGTGAATTGCACGCCGTCAGAGGTGATGTAGTTGAAGTAGAAGTTC
>JAGPIX010000244.1 GCA_018054745.1 Alicycliphilus sp. | reverse complement strand
TACCTGCCCGACCCGCAGTCGTGCCTGATCACCGGCATCACGCCCCAGCTGTGCCTGCAAAAGGGCCTGCCAGAGCATGAGTTTGCCGAGCGCATCGAGGCCGAGCTGGCTCTGCCCGGCACCATAGGCGTGGGCTACAACACCATACGCTTTGACGATGAGATCACGCGCCACATGTTCTGGCGCAACCTCATCGACCCCTATGCGCGCGAATGGCAGAACCAGTGCGGACGCTGGGATCTGCTCGATGTCGTGCGCATGACCTACGCGCTGCGCCCGGACGGCATCCACTGGCCCATGGTCGATGGCAAACCCAGCTTCAGGCTGGAGCATCTGACGAAGGCCAACGGCCTGGCGCATGAGGCCGCGCACGATGCGCTGTCCGACGTGCGCGCCACCATCGCGCTGGCGCGGCTCATTCGCCAGCACAACCCCAAGCTGTTCGACTACGCGCTGTCGTTGCACAAGAAGGAGCGCGTGGCCGCCGAGCTGCGCCTGCCGGCCACGGCGCAGACGGCGCGGCCCTTTCTGCATGTCTCGGGCATGTTCGCGGCCGAGCGCGGCTGCCTGGCCGTGATGTGGCCGCTTGCCAGCCACCCGACGAACAAGAACGAGCTGCTGGCCTGGGACCTGGCGAATGATCCCACCGAGCTGGCGACCTTGCAGCCCGACGAGATCCGCCAACGCCTGTTCACGCGCCAGGCCGATCTGCCCGAGGGCGTGACGCGACTGCCTTTGAAAAGCGTGCACCTGAACAAGTCGCCCATGGTGGTGGGCAATTTGAACACGCTGTCCCCGGCCATGGCCGAGCGCTGGCGCATGGATCTGGCGCAGGCCGCGCGCCACGCCCAGGCCGCGCGCGAGCTGCCCGACATGAGCGCCATCTGGGCCGAGGTCTTCCAGCGGCCGCGCGAGGCCACGCCCGACGTGGAGCAGGATCTGTACGGTGGCTTCGTGGGCAACGAGGACAGACGCCGCCTGAATCGCCTGCGCGCGCTGCCGCCCGAGGAGCTGGCGCGCGATGGCACCGGCTTTGACGATGGCCGCCTGGCCGAGCTGGTCTGGCGCTACCGGGCGCGCAACTTTCCGCAGACCCTGACGCCCGAAGACCATGAGCGCTGGGAGGCGCACCGCCAGGCCCGGCTGGTGGAGGGCGAGGGCGGCGGCCTGAGCTTTGATGCGCTGTTCGAGCGCCTGGACCAGCTCGGCGCCGAGGCCGACGAGCGTGGCCAGCAGATCCTGGAGGCCGTGTACGACTATGCCGAAAGCATTGCCCCCGGCATGGAGTGAGGGCGGCGCGCCGCTGCAGGCGCTGCACGCCTTCGTGCAACGCCACCCGCGCCTGTTCGTGATCACCGGCGCGGGCTGCAGCACGGCGGCCGGCATTCCCGACTACCGCGATGCCAATGGCGACTGGAAGCGCCCGCAGCCCGTCAACTACCAGGCCTTCATGGGCGACGCGGCCACGCGCCGGCGCTACTGGGCGCGCAGCCTGCTGGGCTGGCCGGTGATGGCTGGCGCGCGGCCCGGTGCGGCGCACCAGGCGCTGGCGGCCCTTGAGGGCGCGGGCCGCGTCGAGCTGCTGCTGACCCAGAACGTGGATGGCCTGCACCATGCAGCGGGCAGCCAGCGCACGCTGGATCTGCATGGCCGCATCGACACCGTGCGCTGCATGCATTGCCATGCGCGCAGTCCACGCGCTGCCCTGCAGGCCGAGCTGCTGCGGCGCAACCCCGCCTGGGCGGCGCTGCGCGCGGGGGCCGCGCCCGATGGCGACGCCGATTTGGAGGGGCGCGACTTTTCCGGCTTCGACGTGCCAGATTGCGCGCAATGCGGCACCGGTTTGCTCAAGCCCGACGTGGTGTTCTTTGGCGAGAACGTGCCGCGCGAGCGTGTCGAAGCGGCCCATGCGGCGCTGGCGCGAGCCGACGCCGTGCTCGTCGCCGGGTCGTCGCTGATGGTGTATTCGGGCTTTCGCTTCGTGCAGGCGGCGGTCGATCGCGGCCTGCCGGTGGTGGCCATCAACCAGGGCCGCACACGCGCCGATGGCCTGCTGGCGCTGAAGCTGCAGCAGGATGTCGGCCAGACCCTGGTGGACTTGGCGCATCAACTGGGGGTGGCGGTGAGCCGTTGGCAGTCGCCGGTGATTTCGGGCTCTTGATACTTTCTTGATGCCCACCCCACGAATCTTTGCCACGCCTTGAGGCGCCCATTTCTACGATGCCTTCATTGACTTGAAGGAGGTGGAAATGACGAATGCAATGCCCTGCCAACGGGGCCGCGGGGAGGGCGCATGACCGGCCTGACCCTGATCCATGCCCTGGCCGGCGCCTTGGCGCTGGGGCTCTTCGTGTACCTGGGCTACGCCTTGCTGCGGCCCGAGAACTTTTGAACCGGAGGCGCCCTGTGCAAGACCTTCTGTTCATCGGCCTGTCGGCCCTGTTCTTCTGCGCCACGGCGGCACTGGTGCTCGCCCTGCGGCGGCTGTGAGGGGGTGCCATGGAACTCAT
>JAGPIX010000243.1 GCA_018054745.1 Alicycliphilus sp. | reverse complement strand
TTCATCCAGCGTGAACAGGCCCTTGTCCTTGATCGCCTTGCAGATGGCGCCCTTCGTGACGCCGTTGCAGCCGCACACTTCGTCGGTGTCGGCCATGGCCGAAGCCTTGCTCTGGCCCTGGTGGCCCACGTCGCCGATGTTGCTCTCGCCAAACATCAGCTTGTCGCGGATGTCGCTCACGCTGCGGCCATCGCGCAGCAGCTTGAAGTACCAGCTGCCGTCCACCGTGTCGCCATACAGGCAGGCGCCCACCAGCTTGTCGTCCTTGATGACCAGCTTTTTGTACACGCCGCCACCCTCGGCATAAGGGTCGCTCAGCACGATCTCTTCGGTGTTGTCGCCGCCCTGGAAGTCGCCCGCGCTGAACAGGTCGATGCCTGTCACCTTGAGCTTGGTGGATGTCAGCGAGCCCTGGTAGCGGCCGATGCCGAACTCGGCCAGGTGGTTGGCCAGCACCTTGCCCTGCTCGAACAGCGGGGCCACAAGGCCATAGGCAATGCCCCGGTGCGCGGCGCATTCGCCCACGGCGTAGATGCGCGCGTCGGTGGTGGTCTGCAGCGTGTCGCTGACCACAATGCCGCGGTTCACGTGCAGGCGCATCTTTTCAGCCAGCGCGGTGTTGGGGCGGATGCCCACGGCCATCACCACCAGGTCGGCGGGCACCTGGGTGCCGTCCTTGAACTTGACGCTGGCCACGCGGCCGTCGGTGTTGCCCACCAGTTCCTGCGTCTGCGCGCCCATCAGGAACTGCATGCCGCGCTCCTGCAGCGACTTCTCCAGCATCTTGCCGGCCACATCGTCCAGCTGGCGCTCCATCAGCCAGTCGCCCACATGCACCACGGTGACCTGCATGCCGCGCTTCATGAGGCCGTTGGCGGCCTCCAGGCCCAGCAGGCCGCCGCCGATGACGACGGCGTGCTTGTAGGTGGCGGCCGCGTCGATCATGGCCTGGGTGTCGGCGATGTCGCGGTACGCCAGCACGCCCTGCAAGTCCTTGCCGGGGATGGGCAGGATGAAGGGGTTGGAGCCGGTGGCGAGGATCAGGCGATCGTATTCGGCGGTGACCACCGTGCCGTCTTTGCTGGTGGCGCTGACCACGCGGCGCACGCGGTCCACGTCGGTCACGGTGAAGCCGGTGTGCAGCGTGATGTGGTTGTCGGCGTACCACGACCAGTCGTTGAGGATGATCTCGTCGATGGTCTGCTCGCCCGCCAGCACGGGGGACAGCAGAATGCGGTTGTAGTTGGGGTGGGGCTCGGCACCGAACACCGTGATGTCATACAGATCGGGGGCGATCTTGAGCAGCTCTTCCAGCGTGCGCACACCGGCCATGCCGTTTCCCACCATCACCAGTTTGAGCTTTTTCATCATGACTCCATCGGTTCCATCGCCGGGGCGATGCGCAAAACAAAAAAGGCGTCCACACGATGCTGCTCCGAGGTCTCGAAACCGCATGTGGGGACGCCTTCGTCCTGACAACTCCTCTGTGCGCCTTTGCACTGCTGAATTGCGTGGGCCTGCCCGGCCCTTGCCCTTGTTAAGCAATGGCCGTGCCAGATTCTTTGCACTGATCTGGGGTGGGCCCGGGGTGCGAGCCCGGGTGGGGGGACGCCGAGGGCGTTGGGGCGTGTGGGCGGCCACGCACCGGCATGCACCACCTTGGGCACAAAACCTGCATGGAGCTGGTGCATGAGCTTTGAACTGGATGTGGGCCAGGCCTCGCTGGCCGGCCGCAATGAGGTGAACGAGGACTTTGCCGCCCTGGCGGTGGGGCAGGGGCGCGACCGCGAGCGCGGCGCCATCGCCGCCATTGCCGATGGCGTGAGCACGGGCGGCAAGGGCCGCGAGGCCGCCCAGACCACGGTGAGCACCCTGGTGGGCGACTACTTCGCCACCCCCGAGACCTGGGACACCACCGTGGCGCTGGACCGCATCCTGAACGCCCACAACGGCTGGCTCGCCTCCATGAACCGGCGCCGCCAGCCCGCCGTGGGCCTGACCACACTCACCGCGCTGGTGCTGCGCGGCCAGTCGTACACGCTGGCCCATGTGGGCGACACCCGCGCCTACCTGCTGCGCGGCGGGCGCCTGCAACTGCTCACGGCCGACCATGTGATGGCGCAGCGCGACTTTGCGCACCAGCTCACCCGCGCCATGGGGCTCGATGACCATGTGGTGGTGGACTACAGCCAGGGCGAGCTGCACAGCGGCGATCTGTTCGTGCTGCTGTCCGACGGTGTGCATGGCAGTCTGCCCGAGCGCGAACTGCGGCAGCTGCTGCGCCAGGAGGGCGTGGCGGCCCAGGCGCTCAGCGACGAGCTGGTGCAGGCGGCTCTGCGCCGGGGCAGCAGCGACAACGTGACCGCGCTGGTGGTGCGGGTGCAAGGCGCGCTGGAGGCCACGCTGCAGGACGAATCCCGCCGTGCGCAGGACCTGCCCGTGCTGCCCCTGCTCAAGGTGGGTGATACCGTGGACGGCCTCACGGTCACGGCCATCGTGGCCGACAACGGCATCCACCGGCTGTACCA
>JAGPIX010000242.1 GCA_018054745.1 Alicycliphilus sp. | reverse complement strand
TGCTCGGTGGTCTCGCCGGCATTGGCATGCATGTCCTGCTTGAGCAGCACCAGCTTGTGGCGGAAGAACGCCATCTGCTTGTCGTTCATGTACTCGCTGTCGGGCATGGACAGCACTTCCGCGTCCGACAGCTCTTCGGCGGACTTGGTCTTCCAGTTGTTGGCCAGCTTGGGATCTTTCTTGGCGGCCGCCACAGAGGTTTGCAGGGTCGTAGTCATGGTCTAAATAAAGCTGGCTATGCAGGTATCGGCACCTGCGTACGGGCCGGTGATGGTACGGTCAATTGCGGGCAAGCCCAAACCTGGGGACTATAGCAAGTCGCGCCCCTGGTCTGGCTGGAGTCGATGGTCACTGGCTCGCTCCTGGCAATTCGTACGGATCCGGCTGCTCATGGGGCCCAACCCCTGAAGCGGCACGGCGCGGATGGCATGGCATTTTTGCCGGGGCGCGATTGTATAGAGCCGGGCCGCCCGTGGCCAAACCGTTGCAGATCCCCTACAAAAATTGCGTTTCAAGGCACCAGGCATTGCTCCAGCCCCTGCAGGAAGATGTCCTGGGGCAGGTCGATGCCGATGAACACCATCTTGCTCAGGCGCTTTTCGCCATCGGCCCACTGCGGCCCCAGATCGCTGCCCATGAGCTGATGCACACCCTGGAAGATGACCTTGCGCTCCGTCCCCTTCATGTGCAGCACACCCTTGTAGCGCAGCATGCGCGGGCCGTAGATGTTGACGATGGCGCCCAGGAAGTCCTCCAGCTTGGCCGGATCGAAGGCGCGCTCGGCACGGTAGACGAAGCTCTTCACATCGTCGTCATGGCGGTGGTGGTGCGGGTGGCTGCAATGCTCGCCATGGTCATGGTCGTGGTGCTCATGGCCGCAGTGCTCGTCATGCACATGGCCATGGTCATGGTCATGGTCGTCGTCTTCCTTGAGGAAGTCGGGGTCTATGTCCAGCTTGGCATTCAGGTTGAAGCCGCGCAGATCCAGCACCTCACTCAAAGGCACCTCGCCAAAATGCACGGCCTTGATCGGCGCGCGCGGGTTCATGTGCTTGATGCGGTGGATCAACGCATGGATCTCGTCGGCGCTCACCAGGTCGGTCTTGGACAGGAAGATCTGGTCGGCAAAGCCCACCTGGCGCCGCGCCTCCTGGCGTTCGTCGAGCTGCTGCTGGGCATGCTTGGCGTCCACCAGGGTGATGATGGAGTCGATGAGGTAGGTCTCGGCGATCTCGTCGTCCATGAAGAAGGTCTGTGCCACGGGGCCGGGGTCGGCCAGGCCGGTGGTCTCTATGACCACGCGGTCGAACTGCAGCAGGCCCTTGCGGCGCTTGGCGGCCAGCAGCTGCAGCGTCTCGCGCAGATCCTCGCGGATGGTGCAGCAGATGCAGCCGTTGCTCATCTGCACGATCTGCTCCTGGCTTTCGGTGACCAGGATGTCGTTGTCGATGTTCTCCTCGCCAAACTCGTTCTCGATCACGGCAATCTTCTGGCCATGGGCCTCGGTGAGCAGGCGCTTGAGCAGCGTGGTCTTGCCCGAGCCGAGGAAGCCGGTGAGGATGGTGGCGGGGATCAGGGACATACAGGTATTTCCGTCAACAAATGCAAACGGCGACCGGATGGCCGCCGCGAAACAAACCAGAGACTCAGTGTAGCCAGCCTGTCAAGCCATTACTTGCGCCAGTAATTGTTGGCCGCGGCCACGGTCTGGAAGTTCATGGCGATCACCTGCGACGCGGCCGTGAGCGCCGCATGGTCGTTGGCGTACTCGGGGCGCAGCTTGTGCAGCACCTCCGAGTCGGGCTGGGTGTATTTCACGCCGCGCCGGCTCAGGGTGATGGCCAGCTCGAAACCCTGCTGGGGCGTGTCGGTGATCAAGGTGGTAAGCCAAGCGTCTGCCATGGTGGGGTTCTCCTTGTTGAAAAACGGGCACTATCCCACGGCGGCGCCCGGCATGCGCAAACCCTGGTCAAGACTCGGGCTTTTTGCGCGCCCGCGGATGCGCCTGGTCATACACCTTGGCCAGGTGCTGGAAGTCGAGCCGCGTATAGACCTGGGTGGTGGTGATGCTGGCGTGGCCCAGCAGCTCCTGCACGGCGCGCAGGTCGCCGCTCGATTGCAGCAGGTGGCTGGCGAACGAGTGGCGCAGCATATGCGGGTGCACCGGCGTGGTCAGCCCCGCGGCCTGGCTGCGCTGGCGCAGGCGCAGCCACACGCTCTGCGCCGTGAGGCGCGCGCCGCGCCGGCCCAGGAACAGCGCGCCGTCCACCGCGGCGCCGCCGAAAGGCTGGGCGCGCTGCTGCAGCCAATGCTCCAGCGCCTGGGCCGCGGCCTGGCCCACGGGCACGCTGCGGCGCTTGGAGCCCTTGCCGAACACATGGGCCTCACGCGCCTGCAGATCGATCCAGCCGCGCCCTTGGCTGTGCGCTGCCGGGCTGGGAGCCAAGTCCAGGCCGACCAGCTCGCCCACGCGCAGGCCGCAGCCGTAGAGCAGCTCCACCATGGCCGCGTCACGCGCCTCCAGCCAGGGGTCGGCGCGGGTCGCCGCATGCTCGGCCAGGCGCACGGCGTCG
>JAGPIX010000027.1 GCA_018054745.1 Alicycliphilus sp. | reverse complement strand
GGCACCAGCCGGCGCCCATGGTGGGCACGGTCTTCAGCACCCAGTCCACCAGGCTGTCGCTGGGGTTCATCATGATCATCTTGGACTTGTTCTCGCTGCCGCCGCCCTTGGCGGCCACGGTCACGTCCAGCTTGTCGCCGGGCACGATCTGCACGTTGATGACGGCAGGGGTGTTGTCCTTGGTGTTCTTGCGGGCAAAGTGCGGGTCGGCGACAACGCTGGCGCGCAGCGTGTTGTCCGGATGGTTGTAGCCGCGGCGCACGCCTTCGTTGACGGCGTCTTCCAGGCTCTGGTCGGCGGCAAAGCCTTCAAAGCGCACATTCATGCCGATTTTCAGGAAGACGTTGACGATGCCCGTGTCCTGGCAGATGGGGCGGTGGCCGGTGGCGCTCATCTTGCTGTTGGTGAGGATCTGCGCCATGGCGTCCTTGGCGGCGGGCGATTGCTCGCGCTCGTAGGCGCGCGCCAGATGCGCTATGTAGTCGGCCGGGTGGTAGTAGGAGATGTACTGCAGCGCTGCAGCTACGGACTCCACAAGGTCGTTGTAACGGATGGTCGTGGTCATGTAGGCAGAGGGGTGGGGTGGAACAAATGCGGGGATTATCGCCCCCGAGCTTGCGTGGGGCTTATGCAGGGGCATGCGTGGGGGCATGGGTACCCATGCTGCGGTAGCTGGCGTGTCTTTGCCTGCGCCGACGATTGGGGTGAAATGGGCCAGCATTGCCTTTGGCCCGCCACGAAAGGACTACCGCCATGACCAGCAACACCCGCCAGGAGCGCGACACCTTCGGCCCGATTGACGTGCCCGCCGACCGGCTGTGGGGCGCGCAGACGCAGCGCTCGCTGCTGAACTTCGACATCTCGGGCGAGCGCCAGCCGCGCGAGCTCATCCACGCCCTGGCCCGGGTCAAGCGCGCCTCGGCGCGCGTCAACCATGCGCTGGGCCTGCTGGAGGCGCGCAAGCAGGCGGCCATAGTGGCCGCGGCCGACGAGGTGATTGCCGGCCAGCATGCGCAAGAGTTTCCGCTGGTGGTGTGGCAGACGGGATCGGGCACGCAGACCAACATGAATGTCAACGAGGTGCTGGCCAATCGCGCCAGCGAGCTCATGGGCGGCCCGCGCGGCCAGGCGCGCCTGGTGCACCCGAATGACGATGTGAACAAGAGCCAGTCGAGCAACGATGTCTTCCCCACGGCCATGCATGTGGCGGCGGTGCAGGCCATTGCCGAGCGGCTGCTGCCGGCCCTGGCCCTGCTGCGCGCCACGCTGCACGCCAAGGCCCAGGCCTTTGACGACATTGTGAAAATTGGCCGCACCCATTTGCAGGACGCCACGCCGCTGACGCTGGGGCAGGAGTTCTCGGGCTGGGTGGCGCAGCTGGCGCATGCCGAGCGCCATGTGCGCGATGCGCTGCCGCACCTGTGCGAGCTGGCACTGGGCGGCACGGCCGTGGGCACGGGGCTGAATGCGCCGCCGGGCTATGCCGATCAGGTGGCCGCCGACCTGGCGGCGCAGACCGGGCTGCCGTTCGTCACCTCGCCAAATAAGTTCGAGTCGCTGGCCAGCTGCGATGCACTGGTGGCCGCGCATGGCGCCCTGAAAACCCTGGCCGCCAGCCTGATGAAGATTGCCAACGACGTGCGCTGGCTGGCCAGCGGGCCGCGCAGCGGCATTGGCGAGATCACTATCCCCGAGAATGAGCCGGGCTCCAGCATCATGCCCGGCAAGGTCAACCCCACGCAGTGCGAGGCCCTGACCATGCTGGCCGCGCAGGTGCTGGGCAACGATGTGGCCATCAACGTGGGCGGGGCCAGCGGCAACTTCGAGCTGAACGTGTTCCGCCCCATGGTGGCGCACAACTTTCTGCAAAGCGTGCGCCTGCTGGCCGATGGCATGAAGAGCTTCAACGACCATTGCGCCGTGGGCATAGAGCCCAACCGCGCGCGCATTGCCGAGCTGGTGGAGCAGTCGCTGATGCTGGTGACGGCGCTCAACACCCACATCGGCTACGACAAGGCCGCGCAGATCGCCAAGAAGGCGCATCAGGACGGCAGCAGCCTGCGCCAGGCGGCGTTGGCCCTGGGCCATGTCACGGCGGCGCAGTTCGACGAATGGGTGGTGCCGGGGAAGATGGTGGGGCGGTGAGTGCTGGCGCTTGATGGTGCAAGGCGTTTCTTTGGCGCGGCAGTCACTCCCTCTCCCGCGTGCGGGAGAGGGTTGGGGTGAGGGTGGCAAGGACGGACGCCGCAGCCAATCACCCCCTCACCCCCGCCCTCTCCCCCAAGGGGGCGAGGGAGTAAAAGCCAAAGTGATATGTTGCGCCCGCCCATACAGCGCGAAGCGCTATCAAAAAAGTAGGTCGAGGTGCGCCTCAGCCCCCCGTCTTGCCCTCGTCCGCAGCCTGATCCACCAGGGTTTGCAGGCCGGCGGCGTCATGCACCTCCACGCCACGCGGGCGCACGCTGATCAGGCCTTGTTGTTCCAGCCATTTCAGCTCCACGTTCACGCGCTGGCGCGAGCCGCCGAGCAGGCCGGCCAGCTCGTCCTGCGTCAGTGACAGGCCCAGGGGACGGCTCGCCTGGGGTTCGGCGTAGGGGGCGCCAAAGCGCTCCAGCAGATGCAGCAATTGCTTGGCCAGGCGCGCGCGCAGCGGCATGGTGGCCACGTCTTCCATCATGGTGTAGAGCGAGCGCATGCTCCACGCCTGCAGCGTGAGCAGGGCCTCGCCGAACGTCGGGTGCTGCTGCAGCAGCGAGCGCAGCGCCGTCTCCGGCACGCTCAGCAGCGTGGTCGGGCCATGGGCATGGGCCTCGTAGGTGCAGGGGCGGCCGTAGAGCACCTCGGCCTCGCCCACCCAGACGCCCGGCTCCACATAGGCCAGCGTGACCTGCTTGCCCGCCGGCGTGGTGCGCCGAAAGCGCAGCGCGCCGCTGGCGCAGGTGAACCAGTCGCGCATGGTCTGGCCTTGCTCGACGATGGCCTCGCCATGCGCGTGGCGCGTGACGCGGCCCAGGCGCAGGATGTCGTGGCGCAGCGATGGCGTGAGGGCGGCAAACCAGGGGCTGCGACCAATGGCTTCGCGCTCCCGGGCGGTCAGCAGCGGGCGTTGAGACTGGGCATCGGGACTGGGGCGCAGGGTGGCGTTCATGGGCAGGCAGGCGGCGCGGTGACTGACTGCTCATTTTAGGCCGGGCTTGCATATGCGCCATTGCCGTGGCGCAAGGCCTGGCTTGCCGCGGCCGCCTGTCAATGCGCGACGGCCCGGGCCTGCTGCAGCCAGCCGTCAAAGGTCTTCTGATGCGCCTTGATCCAGGCGTTCACATGGCGCTCGATGTCGGCGGCCTGGTTCTGACCCTGGCTCATCAAATGGTTTTGCGCGTTGATGTCGGCCACGGGCAGGCGCATCACTTCAAACAGCCTGGCGGCGGCCGGGTTCTTCTCGGCCCAGGCCTTGTTGGCGACGATCTGCTGGCTGTTCACGACGAAGCCGTAGTTCTTGCCGTTGGGCAGCTGGGTGTTGCTGCCCTTTTGTTCGCCAGGCAGTGAGGAGAACGGCACCTCCAGCCAGACCACATCCTTGCCGGGTTTGAGTTCATTGCTGACCCAGTACGGCGTCCAGGTGTAGTACAGCACCGGCTTGCCGGCCTTGAAGCGCGTGATGGTGTCGGCGATCAGCGCCGAGTAGCTGCCCTGGTTGTGCGTGACGGTGGGGCGCAGGCCGTAGGCGTCCAGCTGGTGCTCGATCACCGCCTCGCAGCCCCAGCCCGGGTTGCAGCCGGTGAGATCCGCCTTGCCGTCGCCATTGGTGTCGAACAGCGCGGCGATCTTCGGGTCCTTGAGCTGGGCGATGTTGCTGATGCGGTGTGCGTCGGCCGTCTTCTTGTCGATCAGATAGCCCTGGGCGGCGTTGCCCGAGTAGACACCCTTGCGAAACAGCTTGGCGTCGCCGCCCGCGTTCTTGTAGTAGTCGGCGTGCAGCGGGTTCCAGTGGTCGGCCAGAAAGGTGGCGTCGCCCTGGGCGATGGCGATATGCGCCGTGGGGTACTCGACCTCCTTGATCGGCTGCACGTCGTAGCCGAGTTGTTCCAGGCCCTTCATCACCAGCAGGGTTTGAAAGGTTTCCTCGGCAATGGAGCTTTTCAGCGGCAGCACTGTCACGCCCTTGCCGGGCAGCGCCTGGGCTTGAGCGCCCAGGGTCAGCAGGGCAAGGCTGGTGGCGGCGGCCAGTTGGCGCAGAACTTGGGGCAGGTGTGGCATGTGAATCTCCTGAGTGAAAATTTTGGATAAAAATGGGCTGTAGCACTTGTGTATAAAGCGCGGATAGCTATGGTTTTATTGTTTCTTGGTGCGCTTGCGCAGCAGCAGGCCCAGCGGCCCGCCGTGCCACCAGCGCTGGCCGCCACGGCGCGGCTCGCCCATGGCCTGGGTGATGCGGTCGAGCACGATGGCCAGCAGCACTATCCCTAAGCCGCCGACGGTGGCCAGCCCCATGTCCAGCCGGCCGATGCCGCGCAGCACCATCTGCCCCAGGCCGCCGACGGCGATCATCGAGGCGATGACCACCATGGACAGACTGAGCATCAGCGTCTGGTTGATGCCGGCCATGATGGACGGCATGGCCAGCGGTAGCTGCACCTTGAGCAGCAACTGCGTGGGTGAGGCGCCATAGGCGCGGCTGGCCTCGACCAGGTCCGGCCGCACTTGGCGCAGACCCAGATTGGTCAGGCGCACCAGCGGCGGCAGCGCAAACACGATGGTGACGATGACGCCGGGCACGTTGCCGATGCCAAACAGCATCACGACCGGCACCAGATAGACGAAGGCCGGCGTGGTCTGCATGGCGTCCAGCAGCGGGCGCATCCAGCGCTGGGCGCGGTCGCTGCTCGCCAGCCAGATGCCCAGCGGCAGGCCGATCACCACGCAGAACAGCAGCGAGGTGAGCACCAGCGCCAGCGTGACCATGGCATCGGGCCAGATGCCCAGCAACACCACGGCGGCGAGCGAGATGGCGCTGGCGACGGCCAGTGCGCGGCCGGCGAATTGCCAGGCCAGCAGCGTGATGAGGAGCACCATCACCGGCCAGGGCAGGGCCAGCAGCGCGTCGGTGATGCCGCTGAGCGTGGCGTCGATGGGCGCGCGCACGGTCTGGAAGAAGGGGCGAAAGTGCTCCACCAGCCAGGCCAGGCCGTCGTTGATCCAGCCCTGCACGGGCAGGCCGTCGCTGCCGAGCTGCTGCCACAGGCCGGCCAGGCCGGTGCTGGCGTCATCGCCGCCGGCTGGCGCGGGCGCGGCGCCCGACAGCCAGTCGCTGGCGTTAGCGGCATCGGTGGTGGCATCGCTGGCGCCAGTGCTCCAGGGGTCGGGCGCGCTGGCGGTGTCGGCTGGGGCGGTGCTTGCGGCCCAGGGGTCGTCCTGGGGCGGGGTGTTGGTGGCTAGGGGGTTGTGTTGGTTCTCGTTCATAGGCTGGTTCTTGCGGGCCAGGTATCAGGTGTCAGGCGTCAGGTACGGGTGTCGGCTGTCAGGCCGCCGGGGCGACGGGGTTGGCCGTGCCATCGGGAAACTGCGGGTTCAGCGCGACCGGCGCGCGTTCGGCCTGGGGGGGCGGCACGGGGGGCGTGTCGCGGTCCAGAAACTTCATCAGCGTGGTGCGGCTGACCACGCCCAGGAAGCGCCCGTCCTCGGCCACCACGGGCAGCGGGCAGGAGGCGCTGCCCATGGGGCCGTACAGCTCCGCCACCGGGGTGTCGGCGGCAAGCTGGGGGATGTCCGGCAGAAAGGCGTGCCGCAGCCCCAGCGGCCCGTGGTGGCCGTGCAGGGCGTCGCGCAGCGACTGCGTGCTGACGACCCCCAGGTATTGCTTGCGGCTGGTCAGCACGTAGGCGTGGTCGCGGTCTGAATCTTCCAGCAGGCGCAGCGTGGCGCGGCTGCCGCGGTCCTCGCGCGCCGATGTCACGGTGAAGGCCTGGCGCGCAATGTCGCCGGCCTTGAACACCGCCGCCGCATCCACCCCGCGCACGAAGTCGCGCACATAGCCATTCGCCGGCTTGCGCAAGATCTCGTCGGGCGTGCCCACCTGCACCACCTGGCCGTCCTTCATGATGGCGATGCGGTCGCCAATGCGCATGGCCTCGTCCAGGTCGTGCGAGATGAAGACGATGGTGCGCCGCTTGAGCTGCTGCAGGCGCAGGAGCTCGGACTGCATCTCGGTGCGGATGATGGGGTCGAGTGCCGAGAAGGCCTCGTCCATCAGCAGGATGGCCGGGTCGGCCGCCAGCGCGCGCGCCAGGCCCACGCGCTGCTGCATGCCGCCGGAGAGCTCGTCCGGGTAGCTCGCGCCCCATTCGGCCAGGCCCACCTGCTCCAGCGCCTGCCGCGCCATTTGCTGGCGTTCGGCCTTGGGCGTGCCGGCCAGCTCCAGGCCGAAGGCGGTGTTGTCCAGCACCGTCATGTGCGGCATCAGCGCAAACGACTGGAACACCATCGAGATGTCCTTGCGTCGCCACTGGCGCAGGGCCTTGTCGGTCAGCGCATGGATGTCCTGGCCATCGACCAGGATGCGGCCCGCCGTGGGCTCGATGAGCCGGTTGAGCATGCGCACCAGCGTGGATTTGCCCGAGCCCGACAGGCCCATGACGACGAAAATCTCGCCGGGCTCGATCGTGAAGCTGGCGTCGAACACGCCGATCGAATGGCCCGTGCGGGCCAGTATGTCCTGTTTGCCCAGGCCCTGGCGTACCAGATCCATGGCCTGTTCGGGCGCGTCCCCGAAGACCTTGAAAACCTGGTCGATGATGATTTGCTTGGCCATCATGACCCTCCTGTGTAGAGAAAGCGGGTTGACGCCGTCCGACGGCGGCCTGACGTGCTGCCAGGCATGCGCCGCCAATGGCTGCGCCTGGCACTCAGGCGGCCGGGACGTTCAACGCAAGTGACTGAAAGCGGCTCGCATGGCACCTGGGGTGGTGCGCAAGAGCCTGAAAGGCATCACGGCCGCAACCTGGCGGCCGTGGAGGCGGCAATGGCATTGCTGCTGCAAGCCGTGCCAACCTGCCGAAAAACCCACTCCAGGTCATCAGGGATAGGAGCGGGCAACCTGCGTGGCAGGTGGTGAAACATGTAAAAAGTATATGAATGCAGGGTTTTCGAGTCAAAACACAAGTTTTTCAAAGCATGCTATTCGCGCGAGCGCTGCTTTTTGCCTGGTTTGCAGCCGTCTGCCGCGTCAGTGGCTTGTAAGTAGCAGGCACGAAAGTACGCCCGGATTTTTTCAGTCACTTGGAGACAACCCACATGAGCGATTCCTCTTCCGCCATCCAGTCTGTTTTGGTTGAAAACCGTGTCTTCCCCCCGCCAGAGGCGCTGGTGAAGGCCGCCCGCATCTCCGGCATGGCCGGCTACGAAGCCCTGTGCGCCGAGGCGAACAAGGATTTCGAGGGCTTCTGGGCCCGTCTGGCGCGCGAGAACATCAACTGGACCAAGCCTTTCACGCAAACCCTGGACGAGTCGAATGCACCGTTCTACAAGTGGTTTGCCGACGGCGAGCTGAACGCCAGCGCCAACTGCCTGGACAAGCACATGGGGACGCCGGTCGAGAACAAGACCGCCATCATCTTCGAGGCCGACGGCGGTGAGGTCACCAAGGTCACCTACAAGGAGCTGCTGGCGCGCGTGAGCCAGTTTGCCAACGCCCTGAAGGCGCGCGGCGTGCAAAAGGGCGACCGCGTGCTGATCTACATGCCCATGACCATCGAGGGCATCGTGGCCATGCAGGCCTGCGCGCGCATCGGCGCCACGCACAGCGTGGTGTTCGGCGGCTTCTCGGCCAAGGCCGTGCAGGAGCGCATTCAGGACGCCGGCGCCGTGGCCGTGATCACCGCCAACTACCAGCTGCGCGGCGGCAAGGAGCTGCCGCTGAAGGCCATCGTGGATGAGGCCATTGCCTCGGGCGGCTGCGAGTG
Source organism: Alicycliphilus sp. (assembly GCA_018054745.1). Classification (GTDB taxonomy): domain Bacteria; phylum Pseudomonadota; class Gammaproteobacteria; order Burkholderiales; family Burkholderiaceae_C; genus Alicycliphilus; species Alicycliphilus limosus. The sequence continues at coordinate 20,632 of JAGPIX010000027.1, read as the reverse complement.
CGTGAAGACCGTGTTCGTGTACGAGCGCACCGCCAGCGCCTGGGCCCGCGTGGCCGGCCGCGACATCTCGTTTGCCGAGGCCGTCGCCGGCCAGAGCACCGAATGCGCCCCCGTGCCGGTGGAAGCCGAGCACCCGCTGTTCGTGCTCTACACCAGCGGCTCCACGGGCAAGCCCAAGGGCGTGCAGCATGCCACCGGCGGCTACATGCTGTGGGCCAAGCTGACCATGGACTGGACCTTCGACATCCAGCCCAGCGACGTGTTCTGGTGCACGGCCGACATCGGCTGGGTCACGGGCCACACCTACATCACCTACGGGCCGCTCGCCGCCGGCGCCACCGAGGTGGTGTTCGAGGGCGTGCCCACCTACCCCAACGCCGGTCGCTTCTGGCAGATGATCGAGCGCCACAAGGTCAGCATCTTCTACACCGCGCCCACGGCCATTCGCTCGCTGATCAAGGCGGCCGATTCGGACGAGGCAGTGCATCCGGGCAAGTCGGATCTGTCGAGCCTGCGCATCCTGGGCAGCGTGGGCGAGCCCATCAACCCCGAAGCCTGGATGTGGTACTACAAGAACGTGGGCCAGGAGCGCTGCCCCATCGTGGACACCTGGTGGCAGACGGAAAACGGCGGCCACCTCATCACCCCGCTGCCGGGCGCCACGCCGCTGGTGCCGGGCAGCTGCACGCTGCCGCTGCCGGGCATCGATGCCGCCATCGTCGATGAGACGGGCAACGACGTGCCCAACGGCTCGGGCGGCATCCTGGTCATCAAGCGCCCCTGGCCATCGATGATCCGCACCATCTGGGGCGACCCCGAGCGCTTCAAGAAGAGCTACTTTCCCGAGGAGCTCAAGGGCTACTACCTGGCCGGCGACGGCGCCGTGCGTGACGCCAAGACCGGCTACTTCCGCATTACCGGCCGCATCGATGACGTGCTCAACGTCTCGGGCCACCGCATGGGCACGATGGAAATCGAATCCGCCCTGGTGGCCAAGAGCGACCTGGTGGCCGAGGCCGCCGTGGTGGGCCGCCCCGACGACCTGACGGGCGAGGCCATCTGCGCCTTCGTGGTGCTGAAGCGCCCGCGCCCCACCGGCGACGAGGCCAAGCAAATCGCCAAGGAGCTGCGCGACTGGGTGGCCAAGGAAATCGGCCCCATCGCGAAACCCAAGGACATCCGCTTCGGCGACAACCTGCCCAAGACCCGCAGCGGCAAGATCATGCGCCGCCTGCTGCGATCGCTGGCCAAGGGCGAGTCCATCACCCAGGACACCAGCACGCTGGAAAACCCCGCAATTCTCGATCAGTTGGCGCAGAACAACTGATCGAGAAGGCAGCGCAAGCTGCCAGCGCGTAGCGCTTGCGGGGTTTGGGGAGCACTCATATCGCGCAGCGATGTGATGTGCTCACCAAAATCCGGCGATCCTGGATCAGTTGGCGCAGAACAACTGATCGAGAAGGCAGCGCAAGCCGCCAGCGCGCAGCGCTTGCGGGGTTGGGGGAGCACTCATATCGCGCAGCGATGTGGTGTGCTCACCAAAATCCCTGGATCAGTTGGCTCAGAACAGCTGATCCAGGCCGCCCCGCAAGGCGCCGGCACACCAAAAACAAAAGCCGCAGTGCATGACGCGCTGCGGCTTTTTGCCTTGGTGCCCCGAGGGGCACCAGCGGCTGAACGAATTACTTCAGCGACAGAATCCAGGCCACCAGCTTCTTGGCGTCGGCCTCGTTCACTTGTGCGTTGGCGGGCATGGGCACGGGGCCCCAGACGCCCTTGCTGCCCTTCATCACATGCTCGACCAGGGTGGCGTCGGCGCCCTTGCCAGCGTACTTCTTGGCCACTTCCTTGTAGGCTGGGCCTACCACCTTCTTGTCGACGGCATGGCAGGCCATGCAGTTCTTGGACTTGGCCAGGGCTTCATCGGCCATGGCGGGAGCGGCAACCGACAGTGCCATTGCAAGGGTGATCAAGGAGCGTTTCATCGCGTGGTTTCCTCTAGGGGTTGGGGTACATTTAGCCTTCAATGGGATTGTAGTGTTCATGGTTGACGGGCTACAAATAAAAGCTCGCACGGCATTGGGGGAAGCGATCATGTATGCGTTGTTGTTGGGCATCACGTTGATATTGCTCAAGTATCTGGAGGTCGGCCCGGTGGCCAACTGGTCATGGTGGTGGGTGCTGTCACCCTTTGCCGCGGCCGTTGCCTGGTGGGCCTGGGCCGATGCCACGGGCTACACCAAGCGCAAGGCCATGGAGAAGATGGATCAGCGCAAGCAAGACCGTATCAACAAGCACAAGGAAGCCTTGGGCATGAAAACCCGCCGCCCGCGCTGACAGCGCTGGCATGGTGCGCAGGCCGCAGTCCCGCAGTCGCCAGGGCTGCGGTTTTTTGTTGCTTGAGATGCTATGTTATGTATAGCGTTTTGCGCTTGCTACATAAGGGCTAGCGTCGTTTTTCATCAAAATCATCGAGTACCGCACCCTTGCTGGCGCTGGAGGCGTTGAAGGCGAACTTGGCCTGCACGCCGCGCGTGTAGCGCGGTGCTGGCGGCGTCCAGCCGGCGCGCCGGCGCGCCAGTTCCGCGTCGCTCACGTTCAGTTGCAGCAGCAGTTGGTGTGCGTCTATGGTGATGCTGTCGCCCTCGTGCACGAAGGCGATGTTGCCGCCCACCGCCGCCTCGGGCGCCACATGGCCCACGACCATGCCCCAGGTGCCGCCGGAGAAGCGTCCGTCGGTGATCAGGCCCACGCTCTCGCCCAGGCCTTCGCCCACCAGCGCGCCCGTGGGCGCCAGCATTTCGGGCATGCCGGGCCCGCCCTTGGGGCCCAGGTAGCGCAGCACCATCACGTCACCGGCCTTGATCTTGCCGGCCAGGATGGCGGCCAGCGCCGACTGCTCGTCGTCAAAGACGCGCGCCGGGCCGGTGATGACGGGGTTCTTCAGGCCGGTGATCTTGGCCACCGCGCCCTCGGGACTCAGGTTGCCCTTGAGGATGGCCAGGTGGCCCTGGGCGTACAGCGGCTGGCCGATGGGGCGGATCACGTCCTGGTCGGCACGCGGTGTGTCAGGCACGTCTTTCAATGTCTCGGCGATGGTCTTGCCGGTGATGGTCATGCAGTCGCCATGCAGCAGGCCGGCGTTCAAAAGCATCTTCATGACTTGCGGAATGCCGCCGGCCTTGTGCAGATCCACGGCCAGATATTTGCCGCTGGGCTTCATGTCGCAGAACACCGGCACCTTCTTGCGCATGCGCTCGAAGTCGTCGATGTTCCATTCAACCCCCGCCGCGTGCGCAATGGCCAGGAAGTGCAGCACGGCATTGGTTGAGCCGCCCACGGCCATGATCACGGCGACCGCGTTCTCGATCGATTGGCGTGTGACGATGTCGCGGGGTTTGAGGTCGCGGCGTATGGCCTCGATCAGTACCCTGGCCGACTCGCGCGCCGAGTCCACCTTTTCCTGGTGCGGGTTGGCCATGGTGCTGGAGTAGGGCAGGCTCATGCCCAGCGCCTCGAACGAGCTGCTCATGGTGTTGGCGGTGTACATGCCGCCGCAGGAGCCGGTGCCGGGAATGGCGTGCTGCTCTATGTCCTTCAGTTCCTGGTCGCTGATCTTGCCGGCGGCGTTCTCACCCACGGCCTCGAAGACGCTGACGATGTTCAGGTCGCAGCCGTGCAGGCAGCCCGGCTCTATGGTGCCGCCATACACATAGATGCTGGGCACGTTGGCGCGAAGCATGCCCATCATGCCGCCGGGCATGTTCTTGTCGCAGCCGCCAATGACCACGCAGCCATCCATCCACTGGCCCTGCACGCAGGTCTCCACGCAGTCGGCAATCACCTCGCGGCTGACCAGGCTGTACTTCATGCCCTCGGTGCCCATGGCCATGCCGTCGGAAATCGTCGGCGTGCCAAAGGTCTGGGCGTTGCCGCCCGCCGCGCGTATGCCGTCCACCGCCGCGTCGGCCAGCCTTTGCAGGCCGCTGTTGCAGGGCGTGATGGTGCTGTGCCCGTTGGCCACGCCGACCATGGGCTTGTTGAAGTCGGCCTCGGTGTAGCCCATGCCGTAGTACATGGAGCGGTTGGCGGCGCGCGCCTTGCCCTGGGTGATATGGGCGGAGCGGCGGTTCAGTGGCAGGGGGTCGGTCATGATGGTCTTGGCGCTGTGGCTGGGGCCTGCAAGTGTGGGCGCCTGGCCTGCGACTGTCCAGCCGCTGCGACATAATGAAATGGTTTTGCCCATGGCCCGGCTCAAGAGGCGCGCGCCATGGTGTACACCGGCCCGCAATTGCGCGGGCCGTCGCATTCATCCCCCCGAGACATTCCTTTTTCGCAATCACCATGCCCGCATACCGTTCCAAGACCTCCACCCATGGCCGCAACATGGCCGGTGCCCGCGCCCTGTGGCGCGCCACCGGCATGAAGGATGCAGACTTCTCCAAGCCCATCATCGCGGTGGTCAACTCGTTCACGCAGTTCGTGCCCGGCCATGTGCACCTGAAGGACCTGGGTCAGCTGGTGGCGCGCGAGATCGAGGCCGCCGGCGGCGTGGCCAAGGAGTTCAACACCATCGCCGTGGACGACGGCATCGCCATGGGCCACGACGGCATGCTGTACTCGCTGCCCAGCCGCGACATCATTGCCGACAGCGTGGAATACATGGTCAACGCACATTGCGCCGACGCCATGGTCTGCATCAGCAACTGCGACAAGATCACGCCCGGCATGCTGATGGCGGCGATGCGCCTGAACATTCCGGTGATCTTCGTCTCCGGCGGCCCCATGGAGGCCGGGAAGGCCCAGCTGGCCGTGCCGGGGCAGGGCAAGCTGACGTTCACCAAGAAGCTGGATCTGATCGACGCCATGGTCATGGCCGCCGACGACAAGGCCAGCGACGCCGACGTGGCCGAGGTGGAGCGTTCGGCCTGCCCCACTTGCGGTTCCTGCTCGGGCATGTTCACCGCCAATTCGATGAACTGCCTGACCGAGGCGCTGGGCCTGTCGCTGCCCGGCAATGGCACGGTGCTGGCCACGCATGCCGACCGCGAACAGCTGTTCAAGCGGGCCGGCCGGCGCATCGTGGAGCTGGCGCGCGAATACTACGAGCAGGACAACCAGCGCATCCTGCCGCGCGCCGTGGGTTTCAAGGCCTTCGAGAATGCGATGACGCTGGACATCGCCATGGGCGGCTCCACCAACACCATCCTGCACCTGCTGGCGATAGCGCAGGAGGCTGAGATTGCCTTCACCATGGACGACATCGACCGCCTCTCGCGCGTCGTGCCCCAGCTGTGTAAGGTGGCGCCCAACACCGACAAGTACCACATCGAGGACGTGCACCGCGCCGGCGGCATCTTCGGCATCCTGGGCGAGCTGGAACGTGCCGGCCGCCTGCATACCGACGTGCCCACCATCCACGCGCCCACCCTGGGCGAGGCGATTGCGCAATGGGACATCTGCCTCACGCAGGACGAGGCCGTGCACAACTTCTTCAAGGCCGGCCCGGGCGGCATTCCCACCCAGGTTGCGTTCAGCCAGGCGAGCCGCTGGCCCAGCCTGGATCTGGACCGCGCCGAGGGCTGCATACGCTCCTACGACCACGCCTTCAGCAAGGAAGGCGGCCTGGCCGTGCTCACCGGCAACATCGCCCAAAAGGGCTGTGTGGTGAAGACCGCGGGCGTGGATGACTCCATCCTGGTGTTCGAGGGGCCGGCGCATGTGGTCGAGTCGCAGGACGAGGCCGTGGCCAACATCCTGGCCGACAAGGTCAAGGCGGGCGACGTGGTCGTGGTGCGCTACGAAGGCCCCAAGGGCGGCCCCGGCATGCAGGAGATGCTCTACCCCACCAGCTACATCAAGAGCAAGGGCCTGGGCAAGGCCTGCGCGCTGCTGACCGACGGGCGCTTCTCGGGCGGCACCTCGGGCCTGTCGATCGGCCACTGCTCGCCCGAGGCCGCGGCCGGCGGCGCCATCGGCCTGGTGCGAAACGGCGACCGCATCCGCATCGACATCCCCAACCGCACGATCAACGTGCTGGTTAGCGACGAGGAACTGGCGCGCCGGCGCCAACAGCAGGCTGCCCTGGGCTGGAAGCCGGCCCAGCCGCGTCCGCGCAAGGTCTCGGCGGCGCTCAAGGCCTATGCCAAGCTGGTCACCAGCGCCGACACCGGCGCCGTGCGCGACCTGTCGCTGCTGGATTGACGGGCATGTCCGAGTTGCACCAGCGCATTGCCGCCAGCTTCAACGCCCAGGGCCTGATGACCACGCTGGGCGCACGCCTGGTGCTGGTGCAGGACGGCGAGGTGCATATCGAGCTGCCGTTCTCGCCGCACCTGACGCAGCAGCAGGGCTTCGTGCATGCGGGTGTCGTCACCAGCATCGTGGACAACGCCTGCGGCTATGCGGCGCTGACCAGGTCACCGCCTGGCTGCGAGATCGTCACAGCGGAGTTCAAGACCAACTTCATGCGGCCGGCCATCGGGGCGCGCTTCCTGGCCGTGGGCCGGGTGCAGAACGCGGGGCGCATGCTCACCGTGTGCACGGGCGAGGTGCGTGCGTTTGCGGGCGATGGGCCGCAGTACAAGCTGGTGGCCCTGATGCAGGCCACCATGGTCAATGTCCCGGCGAACGCCTGACTACGAACCGGTCTGCGATTGCAGGTAGTTCTGCAGGCCCACCTTGTCGATCAGGCCGATCTGCTTTTCCAGCCAATAGGCGTGGTCTTCCTCGGTGTCGCGCAGCTGGGTCAGCAGCAGGTCGCGGCTCACATAGTCGTGGTGTGACTCGCACAGGGCGATGGCCGACTTCAGGTGCTTGCGCACGCTGTATTCGGTGTCCAGGTCCTTGCGCAGCATCTCCTGGACGCTCTCGCCCGGCGTGAAGGCGTGCGGGCGCATGTCGGGCTTGCCCTCCAGCATGAGGATGCGGCGCAGGATGGCGTCGGCATGCTCGGTCTCTTCCTGCATCTCGTGGTTCAGGCGCTCGTACAGGCGCACGAAGCCCTGATCCTCGTACTGGCGCGAGTGGATGAAGTACTGGTCGCGCGCAGCCAGTTCGCCGCGCAGCAGTTCCTTGAGGCAGTCGATGACGGCGGTATGGCCTTGCATGGTGTTGCTCTGTCGTGGGTTGCTGTGGCCCCGAGTATCGCGCGCCACGGGCGGCGATTCAAATTTGGCCGCCATACAGCTGCGGCACAATCGCCGCCATGCTGATGTACCCGCAGATCGACCCCGTGGCCCTGCAGATCGGGCCCGTTGCCATTCACTGGTATGGCCTGACCTATCTGGCCGCCTTTGGCCTGTTCATGTTGCTGGGCCTGCGCCGCCTGCGGCACGAGCCCTATGCCTCGCTCACGGGCGATCAGGCATGGTCGCGCAAGGATGTGGAGGACATTCTGTTCCTGGGCGTGCTGGGGGTGGTGATAGGCGGGCGGCTGGGCTACTGCCTGTTCTACAAGCCCGGCTACTACCTGACGCACCCGCTGGAGATCTTCTACGTGTGGCAGGGCGGCATGAGCTTTCATGGCGGGCTCTTGGGCGTGATCGGCTCCATGCTGTGGTTTGCACGCTCGCGCCACAGGCCCTGGCTGCAGGTGGCGGACTTTGTCGCGCCCTGCGTGCCCACCGGACTGGCGGCCGGGCGCATAGGCAACTTCATCAACGGCGAGCTGTGGGGGCGCATGGCCTCGCCCGACCTGCCCTGGGCCATGGTGTTTCCGCAAAGCGGCTCCATGCTGCCGCGCCACCCGTCGCAGATCTACCAGTTCCTGCTGGAGGGCCTGTTGCTGTTCGTGCTGCTGTGGCTGTATGCGCGCCGCCCGCGCCGGCGCGGCGAGGTGGCGGCGGCCTTCTTGGTGGGCTATGGCGTGCTGCGCTTCACGGCGGAATATTTCCGCGAGCCCGACAGTTTTTTGGGTCTGCTGCCCCTGGGCATGAGCATGGGCCAGTGGCTGTGCGTGCCCATGGTGCTGGCGGGCGTGGGCATGTGGCTGTTGGCGCAACGGCAGCGCGCGTGATGCCGCGCGGCGGCCAGCCGCACCACTACGTCGGCCTGCCCTGGGCCTGGGCCACGAGCAGGGCCACGACTTCCTCGCAGGCGGCGAGCACGCTCTCGCTGCCTTCGGCCACGCGTTCGGCGCCGGCGCGCATGGCGGTCAGTTCCTTGCTGGCAAACAGCGCCTGCTGGTACCGCTCCCAGGCGCGGCGCAGGCGCGTGGCGGCGGCGCGCGCGGCGGGGGCCGCATGGCCCGAGTTTTCCAGCTGCGTCAGCACCGAGGTGAAATGCGCGCGGCTCAGGTGCATTTCCATGTCGGCGGGAGCCTCGTACAGCTCCCAGGTGCGGTAGAAGTAAAACTTGGCCATGCGCTGCGACAGCATGCGCTGGCGCCCGGCCAGGCCGATCAGGTATTCCAGCGGCGAGCCATTGGTGTTGCCGTATGACACGGTGAGGTAGTGGGCGGCGCTCTGCAGCGTCTCGTTGGCGTCATACAGCGCGGCCGCGCCAGTGCGGCTGGGCTCTCCGATCAACAGTGCCCTGAATTGCGACCAGAGGGTTTGCAGTTGCGGCAGGCTGGCCTGTACCGCCGGGTTGGGCATGAAGGTCTTGAGCGCGGCCAGGTGGGCTTCATACCGGCTGACGGACTCTTGCAGCAGCGTGCGAGCGCTGTCGCCGGCAATCGACTGACCCCATTGCAGATAGGCCTTGGTGCAGCGCTGCGACAGCATGCGCAGCCGCCCCGCCATGTCGATGGCCCGGGGCGTATCCAGCCGCTGCGCAGGCGTCGCCTGGGCGAATGCCGCACGGGGCAGGGCGGCAAGGGCCGCGCCGCAGACGAGACTGGCGCAAAACTGGAACCTGTCCATGAAAACCTCCCGCTGCAAGAAGGCGCAAGGGGCGCTGCGCCCCCATTCCTGGCCGCCGTGGCAGCCAGTATAGGCGGGCACGCTGGCCCGTCAGCGCGGCGCCGACTCGCGCTCCTGCAGGGCGCGCCACTGCACCTTGCCGGTGCCGGACTTGGGCAGGCTGTCCACGAACGAGACCAGGCGCGGGCTCTTGTAGGCCGCCATGTGGCCATGGGCCCAGTCCACGATGTCTTGCTCGCTCACCTGGCCCCTGAAGGCCTCGCGCAACACCACCACGGCCTTGACGGTCTCGCCGCGGCGTTCGTCGCGCGCGGCGATCACGCAGACCTCCTGGATGGCCGGGTGGGCATACATCAGGGCCTCGACCTCGGCCGGCCAGACCTTGTAGCCCGAGGCATTGATCATGCGCTTGAGCCTGTCCACCATGAAGAAGTAGCCATCCTCGTCGGTGCGCGCCAGGTCGCCGGTGCGCAGGAAGCGCTTGCCATCCAGAGTGACGAAGGCCTGGGCCGTGGCCTCGGCCTGGCCCCAGTAGCCCTGCATGAGCTGCGGGCCATGGACGATGATCTCGCCCACCTCGCCGGGCGGTAGTTCCGTGAAGGTGGCGGGATCGACCACGCGCGCATCCACGTCGAAGATGGGTATGCCCAGGCATTGTTTGCGTGGCCTGTCGGGCGGGTTGATATGCGTGGCGGCCATGGTCTCGGACATGCCATAGCCCTCGATGTAGTCGATCTGGCACAGCTCCTGGAGCTTGGCCGCAACGGCCTCGGGCATGGCCGCGCCGCCGCCGCTCAGGCGCCGGATGCTGGACAGGTCGTACTCGGCCAGGCGCGGGTTGGACAGCAGGTTCACCACCATGGTGACGATCATCTGCGTGTTCGTCACGCGGTAGCGCGCTATCAGCTGCGCCGCCGCGTCGCGATCCCAGCGCGGCAGCAGCACGATGGTGGAGCCGGTATACAAAGGGCTGTTCATGCCGCCCTGCATGCCCGTGACATGAAACAGCGGCAGCACCGTCAGCGACACCGCGTCCGGCGTCGTGCCCAACCAGATGCCGCCCGAGACCGTGTTGTACATGACGCTGCGGTGCGTGTGCATGCAGCCCTTGGGCTGGCCCGTGGTGCCCGAGGTGTAGGGCATCACGGCCAGATCGTCGGGGCCGGCGGCGATGGGCCCGGGGCGCAGACCGGCGGCCAGGGCGTCCATCCATGCGCAGGCGCCGGGTTCTTCGACCGGCTCGCGCGGCGCGCTGACGAAGGCCGGCACGGCCAGGTCGGTGGGCGCCGTCAGGTAGTCGCCATAGGCCGCCACCACGGCATGGCGCAGGCCCGGCGCTTGCGCATCGGCAGCGGCGGCCGCCAGGCCTTCGTGCAGCAGCGGGCGCACCTGGGCCCACAAGTCCTGCGGCGCGAGGATGGTGCGCGCGCCGGCATCCAGCACGTAGTGGCGCAGCTCCTCGCTCAGGTTCATCGGGTTCACCGGCACCACCACCGCGTCGGCGCGCAGGATGGCGTAGTAGCCAATGACGAACTGCGGGCTGTTCTGCAGGTACAGCAGCACGCGGTCACCCCGGCGCACGCCGCAGCGCTGCTGCAGGTGGGCCGCCAGGCGCTCGCTCTCGTCCTGCAGGCGCGCATAGCTGATGGCCGCGTCGTAGAACACCAGCGCCGCCTTGTCCGGGTAGCGCATGGCCGAGACCTCGAGGTTGCGGTACAGGTGCGTGGCCGGCAGTGTCAGGTGCTGCGGCAGCAGGCGCGGCCAATGGGCCAGGTGGCGCTTGGACATGGCGTGCCTCAGCGCTTGTCCAGCGCCATGTAGCGGGCCAGCTCCATCTTGCCGATCTGGTTGCGGTGCACCTCGTCGGGGCCGTCGGCAAAGCGCAGCGTGCGCGCATGGGCGTAGGCGGCGGCCAGCGGAAAGTCGTCCGACACGCCGGCGCCGCCATGCACCTGCATGGCCCAGTCGATCACCTGGCAGGCCATGCTGGGGGCGGCCACCTTGATCATGGCGATTTCCTTTTGCGCGACCTTGTTGCCCACGGTGTCCATCATGTAGGCGGCGTTGAGCACCAGAAAGCGCGCCTGGTCGATCAGGATGCGCGCGTTGGCGATGCGCTCGCGTGTCACGCCCTGGTCGGCCACCGGACGGTGGAAGGCCACGCGGCCCAAGGCGCGCCGGCACATCAGCTCCAGCGCGCGCTCGGCCACGCCAATCAGGCGCATGCAGTGGTGGATGCGCCCGGGGCCCAGGCGGCCCTGGGCGATCTCGAAGCCGCGGCCCTCGCCCAGCAGCACGTTGGCGACCGGCACGCGCACGTTGTCAAAGCTCACCTCGCCGTGGCCGTGCGGCGCGTGGTCGTAGCCAAACACGGACAGGGGGCGCTCCATGGTCACGCCCGGGGTCTTCATGGGCACCAGGATCATGGACTGCTGGCGGTGGCGGCTGGCGTGGCCGGGGTCGGTCTTGCCCATGAAGATCAGGATCTCGCAGCGCGGATCGGGCGCGCCCGATGTCCACCACTTGCGGCCGTTGATCACGTATTCGTCGCCCACGCGCTCTATGCGCGCCTCGATGTTGGTGGCGTCCGACGAGGCCACGGCGGGCTCGGTCATGGCGAAGGCCGAGCGGATCTTGCCGTCCAGCAGCGGCAGCAGCCAGCGCTGTTGCTGCTCGGGCGTGGCGTAGCGCACCAGGGTTTCCATGTTGCCGGTGTCGGGCGCCGAGCAGTTGAAGGCCTCGGGCGCCACATGCGAGCGGCCCATGATTTCGCACAGCGGCGCGTATTCCAGGTTTGTGAGGCCGGCGCCGTATTGGGATTCGGGCAGGAACAGGTTCCACAGCCCGGCGGCGCGGGCCTTGGCCTTCAAGTCCTCCATCACCCGCGTGGGCTGCCAGGCGTTGCCGGCGCGGCGGTTGGCCTCCACCTCGGCGTGGTAGACGGCCTCGGCCGGGTAGATATGTTCATCCATGAAGGCCGTGAGGCGCTGTTGCAGATCGACGACCTTGGGGGAGTAGGAGAAGTCCATGAGAGAGTCCCTTTTAAATAATCAGATCAGGCTGGCGCCGCCGTCCACGACCAGCCCCTGGCCGGTGATGTGGCGCGAGGCGTTCGAGGCCAGGAACACCACCGCGCCCATCAAATCCTCGTCGCCGCCAATGCGGCGCAACGGCGTGCGCTCGATCAGTGCTGGCCCGAGCTTGTCGATCAGGCCGCTGGCCAGCTTGCTCGGGAAGAAGCCCGGGCAGATGGCGTTCACGCGGATGCCGTAGGGCCCCCATTCCGACGCCAGCGTGCGCGCGAAGTGCAGCGCCGCGGCCTTGGAGGTGTTGTAGGCGATGGTGTTCATGCCCGGCGGCGTGCCCTTGAGCGCGGCCACCGAGGCGGTGATGATGATGTTGCCCCGGCCCTTGGGGATCATCACGCGCCTGCCCACCTCGCGCGAGAGGAAGAAGGGTGCGTTCACGTTCAGATCCATCACCTTGTTCCAGGCGGCGTCGGGGTAGTCCTCGGCCTTGGCGCCCCAGGTGGCGCCGGCGTTGTTGACCAGGATGTCGATGGTGCCAAAGCGTGCCAGCACCTGATCGACCATGGCCGGTATCTGCTCGAACTTTGAGAGGTCGTTGACGATGGTCTCGACCTCGTAGCCCAGGCCCTCCAGCTGCGCCCTGGCCTGGGCCAGTTCGTCGGCCTTGCGCGCCGTGATGGCCAGCCTGGCGCCCATCTCGCCCAGCGCCTGGGCCATCTGCAGGCCCAGCCCGCGCGAGCCGCCGGTGACCAGGGCCACCTGGCCGGTCAGATCGAAAAGTTGCTTCACGCTCATCGCTTTGTCTCCTTGGAAGGCTGGGGCTGCAGCAGCACCCAGGGCGATGGAGCCATGGGTGGTGCAGATGCTGGCGGAAGGGTGCTCATGAACCCTGGCTGTGGCCAGGCGGATGGGCCACTGGGGCATGGGGGTGGATGCTATGGGGGCGTCCAGGCCCTGTCTGTCACCTATGAAACTCGCAGGCGCTGCAGGGCGTGGTTGGGTTCCCAACGATGCGGCTTCCAGGCCCAATCCAAGGCCTGTCCATAATCAGATAAAAAAATGGCTGTAGCACTTTATGGATAAGCGCAAACAGCTATAAATATTATAGTAAACAACCTACCTGGCGGTAGGCCAGCGCGGGCATCAGGCCTGGCCGCTGGCGCGCACGCGTGCGCCACTCAGGCTGGGGGCGGGCAGGGGTTCGGCCGGGCTGCCGGGGCGCACCGGGGCAAAGCGGCCGGCGTTCCAGTCGTCCAGCGCGCTTTGCAGCTCGGCCTGGTTGCGCGCCACCAGGTTCCACCAGATGAGGATGTCCTCGCCCAAGGGCTCGCCACCCAGCAGCAGCCATTGCGCCGCGGCGTCGCAGCGCGCATCGAGGGTCGTGCGGCCGGGCGCGAAGTACAGCCACTCGCCCGGCGCCAGTGGCTCGCCGGCCACCGTGGCCGCGCCGCGCAGCACCATGGCGGCGTATTCAAACCCGGGTTGCAGAGGCAGTTGGGTCTGGGCCGGGCCGGTGCTGGCCATGTCCAGGCCCACCAGCGGTGTGTAGACCTGGGCCGGCGCCGTCTGGCCCAGGGCGCTGCCGGCGAGCACGGTGGCGCGCCAGCCGCCGGCGTCCACCTGGGGCAGCTCGGGGTAGTTCTCGAATGCCGGCGCGCAATGGCGCTGCGCGTCGGGCAGGGCAATCCACAGTTGCGCGGCGTGCAGGCGCGCGCCCTCCAGCAGCGAATCCTCGGTATGCGCTATGCCGCGCCCGGCGGTCATCAGGTTCACCTGGCCGGGGCGAATGGTCTGCTCGTTGCCCAGCGAGTCACGGTGCACCACCTCGCCCTCGATCATCCAGGTGAAGGTCTGCAGGCCGATATGCGGGTGCGCCCCGACATGCATGCCCTTGCCCGGCGCGAACTGCACCGGCCCCAGGTGATCCAGAAAACACCAGGCGCCCACGGTGCGCCGTTCGCGGTGCGGCAGGGCACGCAGGATGCGCGTGTCCTCGCCGATCACGGTGGCGCGTGCGCCGTAGCGCTGCGGCGGTGTTTCGCGTTGGCTGTCGGTCATGGCACGGCTCCTTTTCAATGGGTGAAATGCCCGCGGTTGAAGTCGTCGATGGCCTGCGCGATCTGCTGCTCGCTGTTCATCACGAACGGCCCGTAGCCGACCACCGGCTCGGCGATGGGCTCGCCCGCCAGCAGCAACAGCTTGGCATCTTCTTGCGCGGCCAGGGTCAGCTGCGTGCCCTGTGTGGACAAGCTGGCCATCTCGGCGGCGCCCAGCGTCGTGCCGTCATTGATCTGCACAGTGCCGGCCAGCACCACGACCAGCGTGCTCCAGCCCTCGGGTTGCGCCAGCTGCAGCCGGTGGCCGGCCGCCAGGCGCATGTCCAGCACATTCATGGGCGTGAAGCTGTGCGCCGGCCCCTGCCGGCCGTCGAAGCTGCCGGCGATCACGCGCACCCGGCCGGCGCCACCCGGCAGCGCCACGGCCGGGATCTGCGCGTCCAGGATGGCCTGGTAGCGCGCCGGCGTCATCTTCTGGCTGGCGGGCAGGTTGACCCACAGCTGCACCATCTCGAACGGGCCGCCGCTGGCGGCGTAGGCGCTGGAGTGGAACTCCTCGTGGATGATGCCGCCGCCGGCGGTCATCCACTGCACGTCGCCCGCTCCGATGATGCCGCCGGCGCCGGTGGAGTCGCGGTGCTCCACCTCGCCGTCGTAGACGATGGTCACGGTCTCGAAGCCCCGGTGCGGGTGGCTGCCCACCCCGCGGCGCGCCGTGGTGGGCGTGAAGGTGGTGGGCGCCGCGTAGTCCAGCAGCAGAAAGGGGCTGCGCTCGGCCACGCCCGCGCCGCTGTAGCCAAACAGGCCATGCACGGGAAAGCCGTCGCCGACCCAGTGGCGCTCTGGCGCGCTGCGGGTGGAGAGCACGGTCTTGTGGGTGTTTTGGGTCATCACACACTCCGGTGTAGCCGCGGCGACGGGCTTGCGCCGGCCTGCCGCAAGGTGGGCGCCAGCCTGACTGCGGCGCGATGATGGGATGGTAGGGGCCATCCCGGCAAAGACAAGGGCGCAAAAGCCGGCTTCACTGTCCTGGCGGATGGCACCATGGATCCGGCCGTAGGGGATAGCACCGATCATGGTGCGAGTCCTGGATCGCCATAATTATGAAAAATTATGCGAAACCACATGTTTTCGCGTTGTTCTGCCTGTCATTGGAGGGCCACCGGGCTCCGTGAATCGCCACCATGCGCAGCATTGCCGACTCCTTGCACCACCAGGCCGCCGAGAAGCTGCGCCAGCAGATCT
The DNA here is from genome assembly GCA_018054745.1 of Alicycliphilus sp. Lineage (GTDB taxonomy): Bacteria > Pseudomonadota > Gammaproteobacteria > Burkholderiales > Burkholderiaceae_C > Alicycliphilus > Alicycliphilus limosus. The sequence continues at coordinate 5,437 of JAGPIX010000027.1, read as the reverse complement.
TTGCCGGCGCTCTGGGGCCGGGCAGTTTTGTCGATGAGGCGGCGCTGTGCGAGCAGCTGGCCGTCTCGCGCACGCCGCTGCGCGAGGCGCTGAAGGTGCTGGTGGCCGAGGGGCTGCTGCGCCACGAGCCGCGCCGCGGCTGCTTCGTGGCCGAGATCACCGCGCGCGACGTGGATCAGATCTTCCCGGTGATGGCGCTGCTGGAGGGGCGCGCGGCATACGAGGCCACCGAGCGCGCCGGCCCGGCCGACATCGCCGCGCTGGAGCTGCTGCACCAGCGCCTGCGCGAGCATGCCGGGGCGGGGCGCATCACCGAGTATTACGAGGCCAATTACGCCATCCACGAGGCCTTCATCACCCTGGCCGACAACCGCTGGCTGGCCCAGGTGATTGGCGACCTGCGCAAGATCCTGCGCCTGGCGCGCCACCAGACGCTGCATGTGCCGGGCCGCCTGCAGCAAAGCCTGGCCGAGCATCTGCAGGTGTTTGCCGCGCTCAAGAGCGGCGACGCCGGCGCCGCCGAGCAGGCCATGCGCCAGCATCTTCTGGCCCAGCGCGAGGCGCTGCGCGAACTGGCCCGCAACCCCCCCTCCCGCATAGCACCATGAACAACGCCACCTCCGCCTGGATTTCGCGCAGCGTCGATCGCCTGCGGCCCGCCAAGGGCAAGGCAGCTGCGGCCAAGGACAAGCCCGGGGACGGCCCGGGCGAGCTCCAGTCCGGGCGCAGTACGCACGAGCGCCTGGCGGCCACGCTGCGCCGTGGCGGCGAGGCCTTGTCGCCGCGCGCGCTGCGTCAGCTGCTGGCCCAGCTGCAGGATGTGCTGGCGCCGCGCGTGAGCGAGATCGAGGGCGGGCGCCGCGCCCAGGCCGTGGCCACCTGGTATGGCCAGGCCGAGCCGGCCCAGCGGCGCGATCTGTGGCTGCTGATGGGCGAACAGTTCGTGCCCGACGCCGCGCGCATGAAGAACGCCCAGCAGCGTTACCAGGCCGCCCTGGGCACGGCCGACGAGCCCCAGGCCGAGGCCCAGCTGCGCCGCGCGCTGAATTCGCCGCGCACGCGGCTGCTGCAGCGCTTTGCCGCCTTTCCCGAGGGCATGCGTTTTCTGGTGGACTTGCGCGCCGAGCTGCTGCCCCATCTGAAGGCCGACCAATGCCTGTTGCCGCTGGAGGCCGAGCTGGAGCAGTTGTTCTCCACCTGGTTTGACGTCGCCTTTCTGGAGCTCAGACGCCTGTCCTGGGACTCGCCCGCGTCGCTGATCGAAAAGCTCATCAAGTACGAGGCGGTGCACGACATCCGCAGCTGGGACGACCTGAAGAATCGCCTGGACAGCGACCGGCGCTGCTATGGCTTCTTTCACCCGCGCCTGCCCAATGAGCCGCTGATCTTCGTCGAGGTGGCGCTGACGGATGAAATCTCCGACAGCATCACACCGCTGCTGGACGAATCGGCCGCGCCGTCTGACATACAGCGCGCCAGCACGGCGATTTTTTACTCCATCAGCAACACCCAGGCCGGGCTGCGCGGCGTGAGCTTTGGCGACTCGCTGATCAAGCATGTGGTGGAGACGCTGCAGCAGGAGTTTCCGCGCCTGCGCCATTTCGCCACGCTCTCGCCCATCCCGGGCTTTCGCGCCTGGCTGCAGAAGAACTGCGCGACGCAGCTGGAGCTGCTGGACGCCAAGCGCCTGGCCGAGCTGGGCCGCGCCGTCGGCTTTGAGCCCAAGGGCGCCAAGGACCTGCCGGCCCAGGTGCTGGCCGCAGCCGACAAGGCGCTGGAGCTGGCGCCCCGGTCGGCGCTGCGCCAGCTGCTCCAGCAATGGGCCGCGCGCTACCTGGCGCGCGAGCTGCAGGATGGCAAGCCGCTGGATCCCGTGGCGCGTTTTCACCTGGGCAACGGCGCGCGCGTGGAGCGGCTGAACTGGGCCGCGGACCCCTCGGCCAAGGGCCTGAAGCAGTCCTTTGGACTGATGGTCAACTACCTGTACGACTTGAAGCGCATCGACAAGCACCGCGACCTGCTGGCTCAGGCCAAGGTGCCGGTGTCGGGCGACATCGAGGATCTGTGCCGCCCTTGACGCAGTGCGGGCAGGGCATTCTTTTCATAACACCAAGGAGACAAATTCATGCAACACCAGGATCACACCACGCGCTTCACGCAGCTGTCGAGCCGGCGCGACCTGCTGCGCACGGCCGGGGCGGCGGGCCTGGCCCTGGCCACGGGCGCTGCCTGGGCGCAGGGCGCCAGCGGCTGGCCGTCCAAGCCGGTGAACCTGATCGTGCCCTTTCCGGCAGGTGGCGGCACGGATGCGTTTGCGCGCCCGCTGGCGGCGCAGTTTTCCAAGTCCACGGGCAAGACCCTGGTCATCGACAACCGCGGCGGCGCGGGCGGCACGGTGGGCGCCAGCGCGGCGGCCAAGGCGCCGGCCGATGGCTACAACCTGTTCATGGGCGGCGTGCACCATGTGATCGCGCCCTCCATGTACCCGCGGCTGGACTACGACATCGAGAAGGACTTCATCCCCCTGGCCCTGCTGGCCAAGGTGCCGCAGGTGCTGGTGGTGAACCCGCGCAACGTCACGGTGAGCGATTTCAGGCAGTTCATGGAGCTGGTCAAGGCCAATCCGGCCAAGCTCAACTACGCATCCGCTGGCGCGGGCACCTCGCACCATCTGGCGGGTGAGCTGTTCAAGCTGCAGACGGGCACCTTCATCACCCACATTCCGTACCGCGGCGCGGGCCCGGCGCTGCAGGACTTGATAGCCGGCAACGTGGACATGCTGTTCGACGGCCTGGGCTCGTCGGCAGCGCATATCAAGGGCGGGCGCATCCGGGCGCTGATGGTCTCGGGCGCCAGCCGCAACCCGGCCTTCCCCGACGTGCCCTGCGCCGCCGAGCTGGGCCTGCCGGACTACACCGTCTCCACCTGGTACGGCCTGTGGGCGCCCAAGGGCACGCCGGCCGACGTGCAGGCGCGCATCGTCGAAGAGATGCGCAAGCTGGGCAACGCCGAGGAGATCAAGACCATCTGGGCCGGCAACGGCGCCGAGTTTGGCCAGCTGTCGCAGGCGGACTTCCAGAAGATGGTCAGTGGCGAGGTCAAGCGCTGGGCGCAGGTGGTCAAGGCATCGGGCGCCAGGCTGGAGTGAGTTCATTCAACGAGAGAAAGAGCGATTGCATGTCGGGTGAAGTTGTCGCGGCCATGGCCGCAGCGGAGGCCGCCGGCCGCGGCGTGCTGCGCGTGACGCTGCGCCACGATGGGCGGCTGAACGCCATGAGCCGCGCCATGTGGCGCCACTTGCGCTCTGTTTTCGAGAGCGTTCAACGCAGTATTGACGTGCGCTGCGTGCTCATAGAGGGCGCAGGGCAGGCGTTCTGCGCGGGCGGTGACATCTCCGAGTACCCGGACTTTCGCTTCGATGTCGCGCAGCTGCGTGACTTTCACGAAAACGACGTCTGGGGCGGCCTGTCGGCCATGCTGGCCTGCGACGTGCCCATCGTCGCGCGCATTGCTGGCGCCTGCATGGGCGCGGGCGTGGAGATCGCCAGCTGCTGCGACATCCGCATCGCCGAAACCGGCGCGCGCTTTGGCGCGCCCATCGCCAAGCTCGGCTTTCCGATGGCGCCGCGCGAGGCGGCCCTGGTGGCCGGCGCGGTGGGCGACGTGACCGCGCGCCAGATGTTGCTGGAGGCCGCCACTTTCGATGCCGCCGAGATGGCCCGACGGGGCTTTCTGAGCCGCGTCGTCGAGGCCGACCAGCTGGAGGCCCAGGCCGTTGGCGCCGCGCTGCGCATTGCCGCGCTGGCGCCGGGTGCGGCGCGCATGAACAAACAGACCCTGCGCGCGTTTCAAGCACAAAAAATGCCTACAACGCCCGACCACCAAGCGCAAATAGCTATTAAAACAATAGTTGATCCGTACGCCTATGCCGACAGCGCCGAGCACCGCGAGGGCATCACCGCCTTCCTGGAGAAGCGCTCCCCTGTATTTTGATTTTGGCTTGCACACACCATGAGCACCTCCAACCAGAACCTCTTTGCCGCTCTGCGCGCCGCCTTTCCCGCCGACCTGGAGCAGATCGCGGTGGAGACCATGTCCGCCAGCGGCGAGCCGCTGCTCTACAGCTGGCGCGACCTCGATCGCGCCAGCGCCCGCATCGCCAACCTGCTGGCCGCGCTCGAGCTGCCCGAGGGCAGCCGCATCGCCGTGCAGGTGGAAAAATCGGTCGAGGCCATGCTGCTGTACCTGGCCACGCTGCGCGCGGGCCATGTGTTCTTGCCGCTCAACACCGCCTACCAGAGCGCCGAGATCGAATACTTCGTCGGCAATGCCGAGCCGGCCGTGGTGGTCTGCACGCCGGGCAACTTCGGCTGGGTGTCAAAAATCGCGTTTACCGCCGGTACGCAGCATGTGTTCACGCTGGGCGACGACCGCACGGGCAGCCTGCTGGAGCGGGCCGCGCACTTTGGCGACGACCATGTCCCAGTCGCCAGGGGCGCTGACGACCTGGCCGCCATCCTCTACACCAGCGGCACCACCGGGCGCAGCAAGGGGGCGATGCTGACGCACGGCAATCTGCTGTCCAACGCGGTGATGCTCAAGGACTACTGGGGCTGGGTGCCTGGGGACGTGCTCATCCACGCCCTGCCCATCTTCCATGTGCATGGCCTGTTCGTGGCCATCCACGCCGCGCTGCTGAATGGCAGCAAGATGATCTGGCTGGCCAAGTTCGATCCCCGAGCGGCCATCGCCGCCATGGCGCGCGCCACCGTGTTCATGGGCGTGCCCACGCTGTACGTGCGCATGCTGGCCGAGCAGGGGCTGACCCCAGAGGCCGCCAGGCATATGCGCCTGTTCATCTCGGGCTCGGCGCCGCTGCTGATCGAGACCTTCCAGGAATGGCAGCAACGCACGGGCCACACCATCCTGGAGCGCTACGGCATGAGCGAGACCATCATGCTCACCTCCAACCCCTACCAGGCCGACGCACGCCACGGCGACCAGGACGAGCGCCGCGGCGCCACCGTGGGCTTTCCCCTGCCGGGCGTGGGCCTGCGCGTGGTGGACGACGCGAATCAGGACTTGCCCGTGGGCGAGATCGGCAACATCCAGGTGCGCGGCCCGAACGTCTTCCAGGGCTACTGGCGCATGCCCGAGAAAACGGCCGAGGAGTTCACCCCGGACGGCTGGTTCAAGACCGGCGACGTCGGCCGGGTGGACGAGCGCGGCTACGTGAGCATCGTGGGCCGCAGCAAGGACCTGATCATCAGCGGCGGCTACAACGTCTACCCGGCCGAGATCGAGGGCTACATCAACGAGATGCCCGGCGTGGCCGAGAGCGCCCTGGTGGGCGTGCCGCACCCCGACTTCGGCGAGGTGGGCGTGGCCGTGGTCATTGCCAAGCCCGGCGCCCAGCTCGACGGCGAGGCGATCATCA
>JAGPIX010000001.1:47748-63502 GCA_018054745.1 Alicycliphilus sp. | reverse complement strand
TCAGCGCTTGCGCTGCAGCGCGGCACGCACGGTGTCGGCCACGTTCTCGGCGGTGAAGCCGAAATGCTTGAACAGCACGCCCGCCGGGGCCGATTCGCCGTAGCAGTCGATGCCGACCACGGCGGCGCAGCCGTATTTCCACCAGCCGTCGGTCACGCCCATTTCAACGGCGATGCGCGGCAGGCCCGCGGGCAGCACCAGCTTTTTGTACTTGACGTCCTCGCGGTCGAAGGTGGTGGTGCTGGGCATGGAGACCACGCGCACGGCGATCTTTTTCTCGGCCAGCAGCTTTTGCGCGGACAGGGCCAGTTGCACCTCGGAGCCGGTGGCGATGATCACCGCCTGGGCCTTTTTCTTCAGGCCCACATCCTTGGGCTCGCTCAGGATGTAGGCGCCGCGCGAGATGTCGCCCAGATCCTTCTTGGGCGCGTAGGCCAGGTTCTGGCGGCTCAGCAAGAGCGCGGTGGGCTTGTCGCGGTTGGACAGGGCCACGCTCCAGGCGACGGCGGTTTCGGTGGTGTCGGCCGGGCGCCAGACGTCCAGGCCGGGGATCAGGCGCAGGCTGGCGGCATGCTCGATCGACTGGTGCGTCGGGCCGTCCTCGCCCAGGCCGATGCTGTCGTGCGTGAACACATGGATCACGCGCTGCTTCATCAGCGCCGCCATGCGAATGGCGTTGCGGCTGTAGTCGCTGAAGGTGAGGAAGGTGCCGCCGTAGGGGATGAAGCCGCCGTGCAGCGCCACGCCGTTCATGATGGCGGCCATGCCGAACTCGCGCACGCCGTAGTTGATGTGGCGGCCACCCACGCCTTCCTCGGTCTTGACCACGGCGCCCTGGGCGTCAAAGCGCAGGTTGGGCGTGCTCTTGGTGTTGGTCAGGTTGGAGCCGGTCAGGTCGGCGCTGCCGCCCAGCAGCTCGGGCAGCGCAGCGGTGAAGGCCTCCAGCGCCAGCTGGCTGGCCTTGCGGCTGGCCACGGTCTGGCCTGCCGTATGCGCGGCGACCACGGTATCGACGGCCACCTGGGCGAAATGCTTGGGCAGGTCGCCGGCCATGCGGCGCACAAACTCGGCGGACAGCTCGGGGTGGGCGGCCTGGTAGGCGGCAAAGCGCTCGTTCCATTCGGCCTCGCGCGCAGCGCCGGCGGCCTTGGCGTCCCAGTCGGCGTAGACCTCGGCCGGAATCTCGAACGGGCCATGCTCCCAGCCCAGCGCGGCGCGGGTGAGGGCGATCTCGTCCGCGCCCAGCGGCTCGCCGTGGGCCTTGGCGGTGTTGGCGCGGTTCGGGCTGCCCTTGCCGATATGGGTCTTGCAGATGATCAGCGTGGGGCGCTGCGTTTCCAGCTTGGCCTGGGCGATGGCCTGGGCCACCTTGTCCGGGTTGTGGCCGTCGATGGGGCCGATCACGTTCCACTGATAGGCGTTGAAGCGCTGCGAGACATCGTCCACGAACCAGGGGGCGATCTGGCCGTCGATGCTGATGCCGTTGTCGTCGTACAGCGCGATCAGCTTGTTGAGTTTCCAGGCGCCGGCCAGCGCGCAGGCCTCGTGGCTGATGCCCTCCATCAGGCAGCCGTCGCCCAGGAAGGCGTAGGTGTGGTGGTCCACCACGGCGTGGCCGTCGCGGTTGAATTCGTTTGCCAGCAGCTTCTCGGCCAGCGCCATGCCCACGGCATTGGTGATGCCCTGGCCCAGCGGGCCGGTGGTGGTCTCGACGCCGGGGGTGATGCCCACCTCGGGGTGGCCGGCGGTCTTGCTGTGCAGCTGGCGGAAGTTCTTCAGCTCCTGCAGCGGCAGGTCGTAGCCGGTCAGATGCAAGAGGGCGTAGATCAGCATCGAGCCGTGGCCGTTGGAGAGCACGAAACGGTCGCGGTTCGCCCAATGCGGGTTGACGGGGTTGTGCGAGAGGTGCTGGCCCCATAGCGCCACGGCCATGTCGGCCATGCCCATGGGGGCGCCGGGGTGGCCCGAGTTGGCTTGTTGAACGGCGTCCATTGCGAGTGCGCGGATTGCATTCGCCATTTGTTGTGCGTTGGCCATGTAAGGCGGCTCCACTGAAGAAGGGGTTAGGAGGCTGTGGGACTTGGAAATCGCCGGCTGCAAATCGACCGCAGCGGCCCATTTTTCACCGTCTTCTTGCCCAATAGCTGGGCTATTGGGCTGCAAATCCGGCAAAAACTGTGCTCGCTGGGGCCGATTTTCGCTTTCGGCGCTCCAAGTCCGACAGCCTCCTACGGAAAAACCCGCTATTTTACCGGCGCGACTTATGGCGCACTGACATGGGGGCGCTGGCGGTAGGGCGATGCACTACAGTGCGGCCATGCACATACAGCCACCCGCCCTGCTCCTGGCCGCCGGCCGTGGCGAGCGCATGCGCCCGCTGACCGACCACACCCCCAAGCCGCTGCTGGCGGTACAGGGGCTGCCGCTGCTGCAGTGGCATCTGCAGGCGCTGGCCCAGGCCGGCGTGGCGCGCGCGGTCATCAACACCGCCTGGCTGGGCGAGCAGATCAGTGACAGATTTTCAAGCTTTTTTGTGCCGAAAGGCGCACTGGATAAGCGCAAGCAGCTATCAATTTCATACTCTCACGAGGGCCTGGACTTTGGCTGCGCGCTGGAGACGGCCGGCGGCATAGCGCGCGCCCTGCCGCGCCTGGGCCCCATCTTCTGGCTGGCCGCGGGCGATGTGTTTGCGCCCGACTTCCGTTTTGCCGCCGCCGCCGCCAAGCGCTTTGCCGCCGGCGATGCACTGGCCCATCTGTGGCTGGTGAAGAACCCCGAGCACAACCCGCGCGGCGACTTCGGCCTGTCGGCGGACGGACTGGCCCTGAACCTGCCCGCCGATCGCCCCGGGCCGCGCCATACCTACAGCACCATTGCCCTGCTGCGCGCCGAGCTGTTCGCCGCGCCCTGGTGCGACATCCCCGCCGGCAACCCCGCCGGCCTGGCCGCGCCGCTGGCGCCGCTCTTGCGCCGCGCCATGGATGCCGGGCGCGTCACGGCGGAGCTGTACACCGGGCGCTGGACCGACGTGGGCACGCCCGAGCGCCTGGCGACGCTGAACGCCGAGACGCCCACGCCCGGGTAGCCGCCATGCGCTACGAGCTCTCGGATCTGCGCCTGTTCCTGGAGATCGCCCAGGCGCGCAGCCTGACGGCCGGCGCCGCCGCCGTGTTCATCACGCCCTCGGCCGCCAGCTACCGGCTGAAGAACCTGGAGCAGGCGCTGGGCACGGCACTGTTCGAGCGCACGCCGCGCGGCATGGACCCTACCCCCGCGGGCGAGGCCATGCTGGCCCATGTGCGCGAGCTGTTCGAGGGCATTGAGCGCATGCAGGGCGACGTGAGCCGCTTCGTCTCGGGCGTGAAGGGCCAGGTGCGGCTGGCCGCCAACAGCAGCTCGCTCAATGGCTTCGTCACGCCGACCCTGGGGCGCTTCCTGGTGGCCTACCCCGGGATAGACGTGGAGATAGAGGAGCGCCAGAGCGAGGCCATCCCCGCGGCAGTGCTGGCGCGCGAGGCCGATGTCGGCATCTTCGCCGGCCCCTCGGATGTGCAGGGCCTGGTCACCCATGCCTACGCCGTGGATCGCCTGGTCATCGCCGCGCCGGCTGGCCATGTGCTGGCCGCGCACCAGCGCATACGCCTGGGCGCGGCGCTGGACTTCGACTTTGTCTGCATGGCGCGCGCCAGCAGCAACTACCTGTTCCTGCGCGATAGCGCGCAAAGGCTGGGCAAGACCGTGCGCGCGCGCCTGCATGGCCACAGCTTCGACGCCGTGCTGGCGCTGGTGGCCGCGGGCGTGGGTATCGCGCTGGTGCCCAGCAGCGTGCTGGGTGGGCGCTGGCAGGCGAACCCACTGGCCATCATCGAGCTGGATGAGCTCTGGGCCCTGCGGCGCCTGAGCCTGCTGGTGCGCAAGGATGCGCGCCTGCCGGGCTTCATCACGGAGTTCGTGAGCTTCCTGCTCGATGACCCGCAGGTGGCGGTGACGCGCGCATCCGGCTGATCTACTGCCGATTTCGAAATCCTTCAAGACAGCCTTCGAATCTTTCTGATGGCCCGATGCGGCGGTGCTTCCTACACTGGCCCGACGCTGACACCACAGTCCACAAGGGCGAGAAGGAGACAAAGGATGGCTTTCACATTTGCAGAGCAGACGCGCGCTGCGGCCTGTGCCGTGGCCCTGGGCGGCATGGCCCTCACCGTGGCCGTGATGCCGGCCCACGCCCAGGGCGGCGCCTATCCGGCCAAGCCGGTCACGCTGGTGGTGGCCTTTCCGCCCGGTGGCATGACGGACATCGTCAGCCGCGCGCTGGCCAAGGAGTTGCAGCAGAACTTGAAGCAGCCCTTCGTCGTGGAAAACCGCCCCGGCGGCGCGGGCCAGGTGGGCACGGAATACGTAGCCCGGCAGCCGGCCGACGGCTACACCCTGCTGGTGGGGGCCACCGGCTACGTGATCGCCCCGGCGATGAAGAAGGTGGGCTACGACCCGCTCAAGAGCCTGGAGCCCGTGGCCGTGCTGGCCAGGGCGCCCAACCTCATCGTGGTGAATCCCAGCGTTCCGGTCAAAAACACCCAGGAATTCCTGGCCTGGGCCAAGACGCAGTCCAACATACCCTTCGGCACGGCGGGTGCCGCGGGCTCCACGCATCTGGGCGGCGAATGGCTGCGCAAGGCCACGGGCTACCAGTTCAACCATGTGCCCTACAAGGGGGCTGCGCCGGCGACCAACGACGCCGTGGCGGGGCAGATCCCGATGGCCGTGCAGGACTCGATGAGCGTCTCGGCCTTCATCACCTCGGGGCGCCTGCGTCCCATCGCCAACATGGCGGCCGAGCGCAGCCAGCTGTTCCCCGAGCTGCCCACGCTGCGCGAGGCGGGGCCCGCGTTCAAGGACTTCGACGTCTACACCTGGCTGGGCCTGTATGCGCCGGCCGGCACGCCGGCGTCGGTGCTCACGCAGCTCAATGGGCAGATCAACAAGATCATGCACGCGCCCGAGATGGTCGAGCGCCTGCGTCTGCAGTACAGCGAGCCGCTGGCCGTGATGGATCTGGCGCAGACACGCGGCTTCGTCGCCGGCGAAGTGGCCAAGTGGCAGCGCGTCGTTTCCGAGACTGGCGTCAAGTCCGAGGAGTGAGCCCATGACCGACATCGGCACGCCGCAATCGGCCGCGGCACAGGCCTGCGACCAGCGCTACTTCGGCGCGCTGGCCGAGGGGCGCTTCGAGATACCGCGCTGCAACAGCTGTGGCAAACACCATTTCTATCCGCGCCTGTGCTGCCCGTATTGCGGATCGCAAGATCTGCAGTGGGTCGCGCCTTCGGGCCTGGGCCAGGTGTATTCGGTGACCATAGTGCGCCGGGCGGACGGCGACTACACGGTGGTGCTGATCGACCTGGAGGAAGGCCCGCGCCTGATGAGCCGCGTGGTCGGCCTGCCGGTGGAGCAGGTGCGCATAGGCCTGACCGTGCGCGCGCGCATCGACGCCACCGAGGACGGGCCGCTGCTGGTCTTCACGGCGCAGGAGGGCAGGGCATGAACACCAACACCTCACGCGCATCATCGCGTGGATCGATTGCCATCCTGGGCACGGGCCTGGCCGGCATGGGCCATGCGGGCGGCGCCACCGAGCAGGAAATCATCGCCCAGGCCAGCTGCCAGGCGATAGCGCGCAGCGGCCTGCGCAAGGCCGATATCGACGGCATCATCACCGCCAGCCTGACCTCGCCCTGGTGGGTGATGCGCATGGCCGAATACCTGGGGATCCGGCCGCGCTTTTCCGACAGCACCATGTTCGGCGGCTCGGCCTTCATCGCCGCCCTGAAGATCGCGCAGCTGGCGATAGACGCCGGCGAGTGCGAGAACGTGCTGATCTGCTACGGCGCCACGCCGCGCAGCGCGCCCAGCAGCTCCAAGATCAACCAGATGCGCGCCGAGCTCGACCCCCAGCCCTACGAGCATCCATACAAGGCCTTCAACCCGGTCTCCAGCTACGCGCTGGCCGCCGCGCGCCACATGTACGAATACGGCACCACGCGCCAGCAGCTGGCCGAGGTGGCGGTGGCCGCGCGCCAGTGGGCGCGGCTCAATCCGGATGCGTTTTCCAAAAAGCCCCTGAGCGTTGACGATGTGATCAACGCCAAGATGATCTCGGACCCGTTCACCACGCTGGACTGCTGCCTGGTCACCGATGGCGCGGGCGCCATCGTCGTCACCTCCGCACAGCGCGCCAAGGCGCTGCATGCCCAGCCCATTTACGTGCTGGGCAGCGGCTTCGCGCACTGGCACCGCCAGATTTCGTGCATGGAAGACCTGACGGTGACGCCGGCCGTGGAGTCCGGGCGCAAGGCCTTCGCGCAGGCGGGTTTGAGGCCCGCCGACATCGACGTGGTGCAGTTGTACGACGCCTTCACCATCAACCCCATCCTGTTCCTGGAAGACCTGGGTTTCTGCAAGAAGGGCGAGGGCGGGGCCTTCGTATCGGGCGGGCGCATCGCGCCGGGCGGCGCCTTCCCGATGAACACCAACGGCGGCGGTCTGTCCTGCGTGCACCCGGGCATGTACAGCCTGTTCCTGATCATCGAGGCCGTGACGCAACTGCGCGGCGAGGGCATGGCGCGTCAGGTCAACGGCGCGCAGACGGCGCTGGTGCACGGCAATGGCGGCGTGCTGTCCAGCGAGGCCACGGCGATTTTGTCGTCAGAGTTGTAGGAGGGGCGTGATGCTGGCAAGCGCATTGCATGGGGTGCGCGTGGTGGACCTGTCGCGCATCCTGGCCGGGCCCTGGTGCACCCAGAACCTGGCCGACCTGGGGGCCGACGTGCTCAAGATCGAGCGGCCCGTGCAGGGCGACGACACGCGCGCCTGGGGGCCGCCCTTCGTCACGGCCGAGTCTGGTGAAAAGGTAGCGGCGTACTTTCTGTCCTGCAACCGCGGCAAGCGCTCGGTGACGGCGGACTTTGCCCAGGCCGCCGACCGCGACTGGCTGCTGCGCCAGATCCGGGACGCGGACGTGCTGGTGGAGAACTACAAGGTCGGCACGCTGGCGAAATACGGCCTCGACTACGCCTCGCTGTCCGCGCTCAACCCGGGGCTGATCTACCTGTCGGTCACCGGATTCGGCCAGAGCGGCCCCTATGCCAGCCGGCCGGGCTACGACTACATCTTTCAGGGCATGGGCGGGTTGATGAGCTACACCGGCGTGGAGGATGGCGAGCCGGGCGCCGGCCCCCTGCGCGCCGGCGTGGCCGTGGTGGACCTGATGACCGGCATGTATGCCACCAGCGCCGTGCTGGCGGCCCTGGTGCAGCGTGGGCGCACGGGGCAGGGCCAGCACCTGGACATCGCCCTGCTGGACGTGGCCGTGGCCATGAATGCCAACCAGGCGAGCAACTACCTGGTGTCGGGCGAGAGCCCGGCGCGCAGCGGCAACACGCACCCGAACCTGGCGCCATACGAGGTGTTTGCCTGCGCCGACGGCTACATGATCCTGGCCATTGGCAACGACAGCCAGTTCGCGGCGTTCTGCAAGCTAATGGGCCAGGACTGGCACCTGGCGCCGGAATTCGCCACCAACGCCGGCAGGCTCACGCATATCAGGCAATTGCGCCCGCTGCTGCGCGAGCAGCTGGCTGCGTGGCAGATAGCCGAGCTGGGCCAGGCGCTGGATGCCCATGGCATTTCCTGGGGAAACATCAACGACCTGGAGCAGGTGTTCGAGCATCCCCAGGTGCGGCACCGCCAGATGCTGCAGACCGTGCAGCACCCGCAGCTCGGCCCTTTGAAGCTGGTGCGCAACCCCATGGTGCAGCCTGGCCAGGTGGAGGCCATCACACCCCCGCCGGTACTCGGGCCTGCGGCCCTGCCCGAGGCACCTCACTACACACAACAGGAGACATGAGTGAAAAAGATGACGAAGACATGGCTGGTGCTCTGCGCAGCCACCGCGCCCGCGGCCTGGGCCGCGGGCTACCCCGAGCGCCCCGTGCGCCTGGTCGTGCCCTACGCCGTGGGCGGCGCCACGGACGTGATCGGCCGCGTCGTGGCGCGCTATCTGGGCGAAGAACTGGGCCAGCCCGTGGTGGTGGAGAACAAGCCCGGCGCCGGCGGCAGCACCGGATCGCTCTACGCCGCCAAGCAGCCCGCGGATGGCTACACGCTGGTGATGATGGTGGAGAGCTCGCACGCCGTGAACCCCAACGTCTACGCCAAGCCGGCCTATGACCCGCTGAAGGACTTCACGCCCATCAGCAACATCGCCAACGTGCCGGGCGTGATGGTGGTCGGCGTCGATTCGCCCTACAAGACCGCGCAGGACGTGGCCGAGGCGGCGCGCAAGGCGCCGGGCAAGCTCAACTACGGCAGCTCGGGCAATGGTGGCTACAGCCATTTGAGCGGGGCGCTGTTCGGCAACACCACGGGCACGCAGATCACCCATGTGCCCTACAAGGGCCTGGGCCCGGCGCTGAATGACCTGATGGCCGGGCAGATCGACGTGGTGTTCGACAACATGCCATCGTCCGGCGGCCTGATTGCGGGCGGAAAGCTGCGCGCGCTGGCGGTCTCCAGCCCCAAGCGGCTGGCCAGCCTGCCCGATGTGCCCACCTATGCCGAGGTCGGGCTCAAGCCCATGAACCAGATGTCCTGGTACGGCATTGGCGCGCCGGCCCATCTGGATGCCGCGGTATTGAACCAGCTGAGCGCCGCGTTGAAGAAGACGCTGCAAAACCCAGAACTTGTCAAGACCATAGAGCAGCAGTCGGCCATCGTGGACTACCAGACGCCGCAGCAGTTCAGGCAGACGGTGGAGCGCTCTAACCAAGCCTGGGCGCGCCTCGTCAAGGACATCGCTTTCGAAAAAATGTGAAAGGTGACACAGCCATGTATTCCCAGGTTTCCTATCCCACGCCGACCACGGCCGTTCTGACCATCACCGACGCGGGCCCGCTGAACGTGCTCAGCACGCCCGTGATCCACGCGCTGACCAAGCAGCTCGGCGAGCTGGCGGAGAACCAGGAACTGCGCTGCCTGGTGCTGCGCGGTTCGGGCTCGCGCGCTTTCATCGCTGGCGCCGACATCAAGGAGCTGGCCACGCTGACCGCCGCGACCGGCAGGGCCTTCATCGGCGCGCTGCGCGACCTGTGCAATGCCGTGCGGCATTTCCCCGTGCCGGTGATCGTGCGCCTGGAGGGCCACACGCTGGGCGGCGGCCTGGAGCTGGCCATGGCCGGCGACCTGCGCATCGCCGCAGACGATGCCGTGGTGGGCATGCCCGAGGTCAAGGTGGGCATTCCCTCGGTGATCCACGCCGCCCTGATGCCGGCGCAGATCGGCGCCACGCGCGCCGCCTGGCTGCTGCTGGCGGGCGAGAACATCCCTGCGACCAAGGCCGAGCAATGGGGCTTGATCAACGAATGCGTGCCCAGGGACCAACTCGACGCGCGCATCCTGCAGATCGCCGCCGGCCTGGCCGAGATCGGGCCCGTGGTGCTGCGCCAGCAAAAACGCCTGCTGCGCCGCTGGGAGCGCATGACGGTGGACGCGGCCATCGACGACAGCATTGCCGAGTTCGGCGAGGCCTTCAAGACGGGCGAGCCGCAGCACCATATGAACGCCTTCCTGGAGCGCAAGAGCAAGCGCTCCTGAGGCAGCGCCGGGCCTGTGGCCCATGGGGTTGTGGCCGCTGCCGGCCCGGGCGGGGGCCGGCGCCGCAGTACGATAGCGCATGACCTCCATCTACGCCCAACGGCGTGCGCGTCTGGCAGCCCAATTGGGCGCCGGCGGCATCGCCATCCTGCCCACCGCGCCGGAACGCCCACGCAACCGCGACAGCGATTACCTGTACCGGCACGACAGCTACTTCTACTACCTGACCGGATTCACCGAGCCGGGTGCCTGGCTGGTGCTGACGGCCGAGGGCCAGGCCACGTTGTTTTGTCAGCCCAAGGATCTGGAGCGCGAGATCTGGGACGGTTACCGCCTGGGCCCCGAGGCGGCCGTGGCCCAGTTGGGGCTGACGGACGCGCATTCCACGGCCGAGCTCGATGCACGCCTGCCGCGGCTGCTGGAAAACCGCCGCCAGGTGTGGTTTCCGTTTGCCACCCACGCGGGCCTGGCCGCGCGCGTCGAAGGCTGGCTGAACCAGGTGCGCGCGCGCGTGCGCTACGGCGCGCTGTGCCCGCAACAGCAGGGCGACCTGTGCGCCCTGCTCGACGAGATGCGCCTCATCAAGGACGAGCATGAGCTGGCCATCATGCGCCGCGCCGGCAGCATCAGCGCCGGCGCCCATGTGCGCGCCATGCAGACCAGTGCCCGCATGCTGCGCGCCGGCCAGGAGGTGCGCGAATACCACCTGGAGGCCGAACTGTTGCACGAGTTCCGCCGCCATGGCTCTCAGTACCCGGCCTATGGCTCCATCGTCGCCGCCGGCGCCAACGCCTGCGTGCTGCACTACCGTGCCGACACCGCACCCGTGCGCGCCGGTGAGCTGGTGCTGATCGACGCCGGCTGCGAGCTCGATGGCTATGCGTCAGACATCACGCGCACCTTCCCGGCCGATGGACGCTTCAGCGGGCCGCAGCGCGCGCTCTACGACCTGGTGCTGGCCAGCGAGAAGGCGGCAATAGCCGCCACGCGCGCCGGGGCGCGCTTTACCGACCCGCATGACGCGGCCGTGGCCGTGCTGGCCCAGGGCATGCTGGATGTCGGACTGCTGGACAAGAACAAGGTCGGCAGCGCACAGGACGTGATCGAAAAGCGCGCCTACTTCCAGTTCTACATGCACCGCACGGGCCACTGGATGGGCATGGACGTGCATGACTGCGGCAGCTATGTGGAGCCCGGCGAGGTCGGCCAGGTGAGCGAGCGCAAGGATCCGCTGTCGGGCGAGCTCATCCTGAACCGCCCCAGCCGCATCCTGCGCGCCGGCATGGTGCTGACCATAGAGCCCGGTATCTACGTGCGCCCGGCGCCCGGCGTGCCCGAGGCTTTCCACCATATCGGCATACGCATAGAGGACGACGCCCTCGTGACGGACGCGGGCTGCGAGCTGATGACGCGCGGCGTGCCGGTCGAGCCGGATGAAATCGAAGCCCTGATGCGCGCCTGACTCAGAAGCCCAGACCCTGCCCTAAGGCGCAAAGCTGCGGGGTGCACCGCAACTGTGCCTTTCACTGCACCTGCAGCGGCAGGCTTGTGTATGGAAAGATGCACTGCGGGCTGGTTTGGTGCCCGCAGGGCTTGCAGCCACGCTCACGGGCGTGGTTGCAGCGTTCAGGGATAAGCGGCCGATGCTCGGCTTGCGCCTCCCGGACGGCATCAGGGCTATCGCCATAGATCGGTGGCACCCATGAAAATAAAACGGGCCGATGACTCGGCCCGTTGCTGTCGCCACTTCTGACCGCCAAAGGTGTCAGTTCCTGGATCCCTTGCGACGTGCAGCACCAGCGCCCAGCAGCGCCAAGCCCACCAGTGCGAGTGTGGCAGGTTCTGGAACGTTGCCGCCGCCGTCATGGATCTCCTTTCCGATCTTGGTCTTTACTGCGTTGTCGAAATCTGCAAAACCGTTCGCTGCGATCACAAAGGCGTTGGTACCACCCTGGATGTTGTTTTGGTACCAGTCCTGCAGACCGAACTCGCCAAGGATCGCCAAGCCGTTGACGACCGCTGACACCCCCGTGGGGGCGCTGTTGAGGAAGTTGTCACGGGCGGTGGCGGTGTTGGCACCATCGTTTTGGGGACCATCGCCAGAAACGTCGATCACCCAGCGTGCGCCTTCGTAGGAATTAGCCGAAAAGCCAGGAGCGACATAGTTGATCGCGCTGCCCGGAGCAGTCAAACTTGAGAAGGCGCGCGTAGTGGCAGCAATTGCGTCCGCGAAGGCATTTGCGCTGGCGGCGTCGGTGACATGTGTCCAATTGACCAGGGAGGATTGCTGGTTTGCGCCTGACCACTCGATGTAGGTCACCGCGATGCCGCCGGTCAGGCTGGCGATGTTGGACTGAATGATGGCGTCCTTGAACGCGTTCACATAACCCGTTTTTTGCAGGTTGTACTCAGAGTTGTCGACGCTTCCGGAAACATCCACCAGCAAGGCCAATTCCACTGCTACCGGCACAGCCGCTGCCGGGCCTGCCATTGCGATTGCTGCTGCGCCAAAGGCGGTGGCAAACCAAGTTTTTTAGGTAGGACGATCCATTTTTGCTGAGACTGTTTAATGCACGCCGAGCGTGCGCGAGCAGCCCCCCTCGACATCCGCATCGAAGACGACACCATCGTCACCGAGTCCGACTGCGGGTCCATAGCGTGCGGCGTGTCCGTGGCGGTCGATGAGATCGAAGCGCTAATGCGTCAATAAGGCTACGGCGCAAAGCCGTAGGGCACCAGCCGGCTCTGGTGCTCGTTGACCGCCAGCGCCGCGCCCATGTACGGAAACGCGCGCTGCGGGCATTGCGCGCGCTCGCAGACCTTGCAGCCCATGCCGATAGGCGTGGCGGCGGCGTTCAGATCCAGCCCCTGGGCATAGACCAGGCGCGGCGCGTGGCGCATGTCGCAGCCCAGGGCGACGGCGAAGGTCTTGCGCGGCGCGCCATAGCCACGTCCGCCGCCCGAGACCGTGCGCGCAATCCACAGGTATTTGCGCCCGTCGGGCATGCTGGCCAGCTGGCGCAGCACGCGGCCGGGCTGCTCGAAGGCCTCGTACACATTCCACAGCGGGCAGGTGCCGCCGGTGCGGCTGAAGTGGAACTGCGTGGCCGACTGGCGCTTGCTGATGTTGCCCGCCCGATCCACGCGCACGAAGAAGAACGGCACGCCCGGCGCGCCCGGGCGCTGCAGCGTGGACAGGCGGTGGCACACGGTCTCGAAGCCCACGCCAAAGCGTTGCTGCAGCAGCCCTATGTCGTAGCGCAGCGCCTCGGCCGCCTGCAAAAAGGCGCCGTAGGGCAGCAGCAGCGCGCCGGCAAAGTAGTTCGCCAGGCCTATGCGTGCCAGGCTGCGCGCGGCCTCGTCATGGCTGAACGGCGGGGCATCGGTGAGCTGATCCATCAGCGCCGGCAGCTCCAGCAGCGCCAGCTGCGTGGCCAGCTGGAATGCCTGTTGCGCCGGCTCCAGCTCGGGCGACAGCAGCAGCCGGCGTTGGGTCGGGTCGTAGCTGCGCTTGGCGCCGCTGCCGTCGCCCGCCAACACCAGCTGCACGCCATGGCGCTGGCGCAGGCGCTCGGTCAGCCATGGGCCCAGCTGGCCGCCCTGCGCGCCCGGCGCCTGGGCGGCCAGGGTTTCGGCGGCGCGGTCCACGGCGTCGAAATGGTTCTGGTGGTCAAAGAAGAAGTCGCGCACCACCTCGAAAGGCATGGCGCGCGCGGCCACGGCCTGGCCGCGGTCGTCGCCCAGGCCCAGCGCCAGCGTCTCCAGCCGCTCATCGGCCTGCAGCCGGCGCCGGTGCAGGGCGATCAGCGCCCGCCCCAGCGCCGGCATCTGCGCCGCCACCTCCTGCAGCTCGGGCAGGGCGATGGGCTCGGCGGCGTCGGCCAGGGCCTCGCGCAGGCCGGCGATCAGGCGCGCCTCCTCGTCCTCGGAGAACTGCTGTATGTCCACGCCCAGGGCGCGGTGCAGCTTCAGCAGCACCGGCACGGTGAGCGGGCGCTGGTTCTGCTCGATCTGGTTCAGGTAGCTGGGCGAGAGTTCCAGCGCCTGGGCCAGCGCGGTCTGCGACAGGCCGCGCTCGGCACGCAGCGCGCGCAGCTTCACGCCCATGAAGGTCTTTCTCATGCGCGCCCTCCGCGGCTCTGGGGATTCGCAAAATTTGCAATTTGTCGGTGTGTGATTCGCAAGACTTCGCCTTTTCAGCCCTGTTGGTATGGGGGTATTTTGCGTAAATTGCGAAGCATCGCAAGCGCATCAGCAACAAGGAGCCCCGCACATGAACACCGCCATCGCCGACGCACCGGCCGCGCCCAAGGCCAAAAAATCCGTCGCCCTCTCGGGCGTGCAGGCGGGCAATACCGCCCTGTGCACCGTGGGCCGCACGGGCAATGATCTGCACTACCGCGGCTACGACATCCTGGACATGGCCGAGGTCTGCGCATTTGAAGAAATCGCCCACCTGTTGGTGCACGGCAAGCTGCCCACGCGCGCCGAACTTGCCAGCTACAAAGCCAAGCTCCGCGCCCTGCGCGGCCTGCCCGGCAGCGTGAAGGCCGCGCTGGAGCAGTTGCCCGCCGCCAGCCACCCCATGGATGTGCTGCGCACCGGCGTCTCCGCCCTGGGCTGCGCCCTACCCGAGAAGGACGACCACAACCTGGCGGGCAGCCGCGACATTGCCGACCGCCTGCTGGCCAGCCTGGGCAGCATGCTGCTGTACTGGTACCACTTCAGTAACTCGGGTAGGCGCATCGAGGTGCAGACCGACGATGAATCCATTGGCGGGCATTTTCTGCACCTGCTACACGGCCAAAAACCGCAAGAGGCCTGGGTGCGCGCCATGCACACGTCCCTGAACCTGTACGCCGAGCACGAGTTCAACGCCAGCACCTTTACCGCACGCGTGATTGCCGGCACGGGCAGCGATATGTACTCCAGCATCGCCGGCGCCATAGGCGCGCTGCGCGGCCCCAAGCATGGCGGTGCCAACGAGGTGGCGTTTGAGGTGCAAAAGCGCTACGACAGCCCCAACGCGGCCGAAGCCGACATCCGTCAGCGCGTTGCCAACAAGGAGGTGGTGATCGGCTTTGGCCACCCGGTCTACACCGTGAGCGACCCGCGCAACGTCGTCATCAAGGGCGTGGCTAAGCAGCTGTCGCAGGCGGCTGGTTCGACCAAGATGTACGACATTGCCGAGCGTCTGGAGGTGGTGATGTGGGAGGAGAAAAAAATGTTCCCCAACTTGGACTGGTTCAGCGCCGTCAGCTACCACATGATGCAGGTACCCACGGCCATGTTCACGCCGCTGTTCGTCATCGCCCGCACCAGCGGCTGGGCGGCGCATGTGATCGAGCAGCGCCAGGACAACAAAATCATCCGCCCCAGCGCCAACTACACCGGGCCGGAAGATCAGAAATTTGTACCCATTGAGGAGAGATAAGCGCCATGCCTTTGCACGACTGTCCTTACAGCTTCCAGGAATTGGCTAGTGACGTACTGCCTGGCCTGATGGCCAAGCTGCGTCAGCACATGGAGCAGCCGTGCTCAGCCTTGGTAGTGCTGAATGATGCTGGAGTGATCCCTGATGTGCGTGGAGCCTATGTTTGGCTGGTGGGAACCAAACCCATTTATGTAGGGATTGCGAACCGACTCCGACGGCGTATCAAGGATCACCTATGCCCCGATCCATCGCGTGCCAACCTGGCCGTTCGCATGGCAGCCAAACACCTTGGTGTGCCTATTTCAAAAGCCAAACGTCATCCTGGATTTACGCAGGCATTTTTAGACGCGCAAAGCACTTTGGCACAAGCCCGTATCGCTTTTGTTGAAGTTCCCAACCCTTTGGTGCTCTACCTATTTGAACCTTTTTGCGCGATGGCGCTGGATACCAGCGAATTCAACCGTTTTGACACGCTGCAAATCCTTTCGCCACGTCCAATTACTCGCGTTACTTCATGACCCACACCGCCCACCGCAAACCCCTGCCCGGCACAGCGCTGGATTATTTCGACGCCCGCGCCGCCGTCGAAGCCCTCACCCCCGGTGCCTGGGCCCGCCTGCCCTACAGCGCCCGCGTGCATGCCGAAAACCTGCTGCGCCGTGCCGATCCAGC
>JAGPIX010000001.1:36212-47648 GCA_018054745.1 Alicycliphilus sp. | reverse complement strand
CCGGCACAGCGCTGGATTATTTCGACGCCCGCGCCGCCGTCGAAGCCCTCACCCCCGGTGCCTGGGCCCGCCTGCCCTACAGCGCCCGCGTGCATGCCGAAAACCTGCTGCGCCGTGCCGATCCAGCGCAGCTGAACGACTACCTGCGCCAGCTCGTAGAGCGCCGGCGCGACATCGACTTCCCCTGGTACCCGGTGCGCGTGGTGTGCCACGACATCCTGGGCCAGACGGCGCTGGTGGACCTGGCGGGGCTGCGCGATGCGATCGCACAAGAAGGCGGCGACCCGGCGCAGGTGAATCCGGTGGTGCCGGTGCAGCTCATCGTGGACCATTCGCTGGCCGTGGAGTGCGGCGGCTTTGACCCCGAGGCGTTTGCCAAAAACCGCGCCATCGAGGAGCGGCGCAACGCGGATCGCTTTCACTTCATCGAGTGGTGCAAACAGGCCTTTGCCAATGTGCAGGTGATCCCGGCGGGCAACGGCATCATGCACCAGATCAATCTGGAGAAGATGTCGCCCGTGGTCGCCAGCCAGGACGGCGTGGCCTACCCCGACACCTGCGTGGGTACCGACAGCCACACCCCGCACGTCAACGCCCTGGGCGTGCTGGCCATAGGCGTGGGCGGGCTGGAGGCCGAGAACGTGATGCTGGGCCGCGCCAGCTGGATGCGCCTGCCCGAGGTGGTGGGCGTGGAGCTCTCGGGCCAGCCCGCCAGCGGCATCACCGCCACCGACATCGCCCTGGCGCTGACCGAATTTTTGCGCCGCGAAAAGGTGGTGGGCGCGTATGTCGAGTTCTTTGGCGCGGGGGCGCAAAGCCTGTCGGTGGGCGACCGCGCCACCATCAGCAATATGTGCCCGGAGTACGGCGCCACGGCCGCGCTGTTCCATATCGACCAGCAGACCCTGGACTACCTGCGCCTGACCGACCGCAGCCCAGAGCAGGTGCAGTTGGTCGAGGCCTACGCCAAGGCCGCGGGCTTCTGGGCCGATGGGCTGCAAGCCGCCGAGTACGAGCGCGTGCTGCGCTTTGACCTCTCCAGCGTGGTGCGCAATATGGCCGGGCCCAGCAACCCGCACCGGCGCTTGCCGGTAAGCGCCCTGGCCGAGCGCGGCATTGCCGATGCCGCCCAGCTGGCCGCCGCCCGCGCCGATGAAGCCCAAGGCCTGCTGCCCGATGGCGCGGTCATCATCGCCGCCATCACCAGTTGCACCAACACCAGCAACCCGCGCAACGTGATCGCTAGCGCGCTGCTGGCACGCAACGCGCGCCGCCTGGGCCTCAGCCGCAAGCCCTGGGTCAAGACCTCGCTCGCCCCCGGCTCCAAGGCGGTAGAGCTGTACCTGCAAGAGGCCGGGCTGCTGGAGGATTTGGAAGCATTGGGCTTTGGCATCGTCGGCTTTGCCTGCACCACCTGCAACGGCATGAGCGGCGCGCTGGACCCCGCCATTCAACAAGAAATCACCGAGCGCGGCCTCTACACCACGGCCGTGCTCTCGGGCAACCGCAATTTCGACGGGCGCATCCACCCCCATGCCAACCAGGCGTTTTTGGCCAGCCCACCGCTGGTGGTGGCCTACGCGCTGGCGGGCACGGTGCGCTTTGACATAGAAAACGATGTATTCGCCGTGGTCGATGGCAAGGAGGTGCGCCTGCACGACCTGTGGCCCTCGGACGCCGAGATCGACGCCGTGGTGGCCCGCGCCGTCCAGCCCGCACAGTACCGCGCCGTGTACCAGCCCATGTTCAGCCTGCGCAAAAGCGCTGCCGCACCCGCCGCGCCGCAGTACGCCTGGCGCGCACAGTCCACCTACATCCGCCGCCCGCCCTACTGGGACACCGAGGGCGTGGGCGCGCTGGCGGCCTTCCCACGCACTTTGACCAACCTGCGCCCACTGGCGCTCTTGGGCGACAACATCACCACCGACCACCTCTCGCCGTCCAACGCCATCCTGGCCGACTCGGCCGCGGGCGAGTACTTGGCAAAAATGGGCCTGCCCGAGGAAGACTTCAACTCCTACGCCACACACCGGGGCGACCACCTCACGGCCCTGCGCGCCACCTTTGCCAACCCGCAACTGGTCAATGAAATGGCCGTGGTGGGTGGCCAGGTGCAAAAGGGGTCGCTGGCGCGCATCGAGCCCGAGGGCCAGGTGGTGCGCATGTGGGAGGCGATAGAAACCTATCTGCAGCGCCGCCAGCCGCTGATCATCATTGCCGGGGCCGACTACGGCCAGGGTTCGAGCCGCGACTGGGCCGCCAAGGGCGTGCGCCTGGCCGGGGTGGAGGTGGTGGCGGC
Source organism: Alicycliphilus sp. (assembly GCA_018054745.1). Lineage (GTDB taxonomy): Bacteria > Pseudomonadota > Gammaproteobacteria > Burkholderiales > Burkholderiaceae_C > Alicycliphilus > Alicycliphilus limosus. The sequence continues at coordinate 45,349 of JAGPIX010000001.1, read as the reverse complement.
CGAAGGCTTTGAGCGCATCCACCGCACCAACCTGATCGGCATGGGCGTGCTGCCGCTGCAGTTTGCGCCGGGCGTGAACCGCAGCACCCTGGGGCTGGACGGCAGCGAGACCTACGAGGTGCAAGGCCGCCTGACCCCGGGCGCGACGCTGACCCTGCTGGTGCAGCGCCACAATGGCCAGCGGCTGCAAGTGCCCATGGCCTGCCGCCTCGATACCGCCGAGGAGGTGTCGGTGTACGAAGCCGGCGGTGTGTTGCAACGCTTTGCCCAGGATTTTTTAGCCAAACATGCCTCTGACGCGCTTGTATAAAGCGCAAACAGCTATCAAAAAATGAGTAAATCCGCACAACTCCGCATCCCCGCCACCTATATGCGCGGCGGCACCAGCAAGGGCGTGTTCTTTCACCTGCCGGATCTGCCCGAATCCGCCCGGCAACCCGGCGCTGCGCGCGACGCGCTGCTGCTGCGCGTGCTGGGCAGCCCCGACCCCTATGGCAAGCAGATCGACGGCCTGGGCAATGCCTCGTCCAGCACCAGCAAGGCGGTCATCCTCAGCCGCAGCCAGCGCCCGGGGCATGACGTGGACTATCTGTTTGGCCAGGTGGCCATAGACCGGCCCTTGGTCGACTGGAGCGGCAACTGCGGCAACCTGTCGGCCGCCGTCGGGCCCTGCGCCATCCACATGGGCTTGATAGCCGCGGCGCGCATTCCCGAGAACGGCTTGTGCACGCTGCGCATCTGGCAGGCCAACATTGGCAAGACCATCGTCGCGCATGTGCCCATCACCCATGGCCAGGTGCAGGAGACGGGCGACTTCGAGCTGGACGGCGTGGCCTTCCCCGCCGCCGAGGTGGCGCTGGAGTTCATGGCCCCCGCCGCCGAGGATGGGGCCATGTTCCCGACCGGTCAGGTGCTGGACATGCTGGATGTGCCCGGCGTGGGCAGCTTTCAGGCCACGCTGATCAACGCCGGCATCCCCACCGTCTTCCTCAACGCACAAGACCTGGGCTACACCGGCACCGAGCTGCAGCGCGACATCAACCAAGACCCGCAAGCGCTGGCGCGCCTGGAGGCCATCCGTGCCTGGGCGGCGTTGCAGATGGGCCTGATCGCCGACCTGGCCGAGGCCGCGCAGCGCCAGCACACGCCAAAAATTGCCTTCGTTGCCCCGCCGGCCGGCTACGCCACGTCCAGCGGCAGACGCGTCGAGGCCGGCGCTGTCGATCTGCTGGTGCGCGCCCTGTCGATGGGGCAACTGCACCACGCCATGATGGGCACGGCGGCCGTCGCCATAGGCACGGCCGCCGCCGTGCCGGGCACGCTGGTCAACCTGGCCGCTGGCGGCGGCACGCGCAACACCGTGTGCTTCGGCCACCCCTCGGGCAGCCTGCGCGTGGGCGCCGAGGTGGCGCGGGTGGACGGCCAATGGCAGGTGACGAAGGCCGCCATGAGCCGCAGCGCGCGCATTCTGATGGAGGGCATGGTGCGCATTCCCGCCGGCAGCTTTTAAGCAAAACAGCCTGACTATGTACATGCCGCAGCCGCCCCTCACCCCTCCCGGGGGCGACAGCGAGACGCTGTCGCTCTTCAAGCTGTCCAGTTCCGCACCGGCGGAACTGGAGCCGCAGCCTTCAGCCCCAAAGGGGCGAGGGCGACCGGTTGCGCCGGCTTTACTCCCTCTCCCTCTGGGAGAGGGTGGGGGTGAGGGCTCGCGGACCAGTCTGAGGCATGTGCCTAGTCAGGTAAAACAGGGCTGCAGCGCTTGTGCATCAAGCGCAAGGAGCTATTAAATCAATAGTATTGGGTCGCGATCCATGAATACCAAGCAACAACTCAAGGCCCTGGCCGGGGCGCGCCGCGGCGCCCTGGTGCCCGGCGCGTTCAATGCCCTGTCGGCCAAGCTCATCGAAGACCTGGGCTTCGAGGCCATCTACATCACCGGCGCCGGCGTGACCAATATGTGGTTTGCCATGCCCGACCAGGGCTTCATGGGCCTGCATGAAATCGCCGAGCACACGGCGCGCATCCGCGATGCGGTGCAGCTGCCGCTGATCGTCGATGCCGACACCGGCTTTGGCAATGCGCTCAACGTCTATCACACGGTGCGTACGCTGGAGCGGGCCGGGGCCGACTGCATACAGCTGGAAGACCAGGTGCATCCGAAGCGCTGCGGTCATTTCTCGGGCAAGGAGGTCATCAGCACCGAGGAGGCGGTTGCCAAGATCAAGGCCGCCGTCGATGCCCGGCGCGAGAGCGCCACTCTCATCATGGCGCGCACCGACGCCGCCGCCACGCACGGCTTCGAGGCCGCCGTGGAGCGCGCGCAGCGCTTTGCCGAGGCCGGCGCCGACATCCTGTTCGTCGAGGCCGTGACCCAGGCCGAGGAGGTGCGCGCCCTGCCGCAACGCCTGGCCACGCCCCAGCTGATGAACATGGTGATAGGCGGCAAGACGCCCATCTTCGACGCGGAGCAGCTGGGCGAGCTGGGCTACGGCCTGGTGCTCTACGCCAACGCCGCGCTGCAGGGCGCGGTGATGGGCATGCACAAGGCCCTGAGCACGCTGCGCGACGACAAGCAGGTGCTGGAGAGCAGCGGCCTGGTCACCCCCTTTGCCGAGCGCCAGCGCCTGGTGGGCAAGCCGGGCTGGGATGCGCTGGAGGAAAAATACCGGGGGTAGCCGAGCGCCCATTCATCACGCAACGAAATCGCGGGGCAGCAGGCTGCCCTTCAGATACAACGGATGGCGGGGTGTACCGTTCTTGGTCAGTTGCAGGTACTGGAGGGGCGCGGCCCTTCGCAATATCTGCACCACCGCTGCGGCACGCGCGCGCAGCGGCTGGGGTGGCAAGCCATAGGCCAAAACAACCCTCTCGGCCTGGCGCGCCATGTGTAGCAGCCTTGCATCGTTTTCAGGGCCGACCGGGTCGTCCGCCTCCACGAGCCGACGGCTGTCCGTCACACGGTAGGCGTGGACGTTACCAACCAGCTGCCCGCCATAGCCCCAAGCCCGCGCATATTTGCCCGTTTTGATGAGCGTTGGGTCGGCGTGCTCCACCCCCGCTACCGAAGGGTTCATCAGCAAGAACATCACCAACGCCCGGTTTGTGTCCCACACCTCCGACAGGCTGTAGCGGTACCGTCCGCAACCGGAAAACTGCGCCTGAACCACAGAACCCGAGGGCCATTGGGGTTTGTGTTTTCCGCCAGGATCGTGGTGCATGGTGTGTCTGTCTGCTCTTGGCCCGCGCATTCACTCGATGCGGCCAATGATAGGGAGGATGGGCCGTGCTACAGCCCATCGATCGTGCGCCTTGGAATTTTTCCGATTTGGCGCAAAATGCGCCAAATGGAGTCTGTTATGGCACATACCGCTTTTGCATCCGTCAAGCTCCCCAGCCCGCTGGTGGAACAGGCCCGCCAGGCTGCGCAGCCCATGCGCCGCTCTGTCGCCAGTCAGATCGAATACTGGGCCACCCTGGGCCAGATCGTCGAGCACACCGGCCTGAGCGTGCAGGAAGCACGCGCCGCCATCGAGCAATACGAGGCCCGGCACACGCCTACACCACCTGCATCGATCGATGCGCTCACCACCCGCCTGGTGGCGGCGCAAACGCAGGGTTCGCTGGCTGAACGGGTGCGCCAGGTAGTGCAAGAAAATCAGGCACGCGCCAGCTGAACCCCATGACCACCGCCACGCCCGGGCCGTTGTGGCTGCACTTGCTGGGCGGGCAAATCCACCCTGTACCGCGCCCTGGTGCGCGAGGGCATCCTCGGGCCGCCGCTGGAGTTCGTGAACGCCGATCCGCACGAGCGCGCGCACCTGCAGCACATCACCAGCGGCGAAGAACGCTCGCGGGCGGCAAGGACCTGGGCCGATGGCCGGCGCGCCACATTGCTGGCCACACGCACGCCCTTTGCGACCGAAACGGTGTTCTCGCACCCGACCAAGCTTGATCTGATTGCCAACGCGCAGCGCCAGGGCTTTACCGTGGCACTGTACGTGGTCGCGCTGGACGATCCGCAGCGCCTGTTGGGGCGCGTGGCGCAGCGCGTGCGCGAAGGCGGCCACCCGGTGCCGCCCGAACGCATCCTGGCGCGCTACCCGCGCACCATGGCCCTGCTGGCGCAGGCGGTGCGGCAGGCGGACGTGGCTTATCTGTACGACGCGGCTGAAGTGCGGGCCGGCGGCCCGCAGCTGGTGGCCGTGCGCAGTGCGGGCAACAGCACGCCGGTGGTTGCCCCTCTGCCTGCCTGGGCGCAGGCCATGCTGGGTGCCCAGCGCCAATGATTGGCGCGGCCGGTGCTATGTCTGGATTGCTTCTAAATTAATAGCTTTTTGCGCAGACATGGAGCGCGCCAAGGCAATAAACGCCTGCAAATAGTCGGTCTGCAGATCGGCCACGCGCGCGCCCAGGTGGATCTGCTTGGCAATGCCGCGCGGCCCCAGGCGCACCGGGACCACGTCCATGCGGGCGGCGTATTCCTGCACCAGCCAGCGCGGCAGGGCGGCCACGCCGCGGCCGCCGGCGACCATCTGCAGCATGATGTCCGTCGTCTCGATCGTCTTGTGGCGCGCCGGTGCCACGCCGGCGGGCAGCAGGAAGCGGGTGTAGATGTCCAGCCGCTCCGGCGCCACGGGGTAGGCGATCAGCACCTCCTGCGCCAGCTGCCGCGGCAGCGCGTGGGCCGCGCCGGCCAGCGCATGGCCGCGCGCCACCACCAGCACCTGCTCGTAGTCGAACACCGGCTCGAAGTGCAGGCCGGGGCGCTGCACCGGGTCGGGCGTGACCAGCAGGTCGATCTCATGGTCCTGCAGCGCGTCCAGGCCGCCGAACTGAAAGCGCTGTTTCACGTCCACGTCCACGTCGGGCCAGGCCGCCAGATAGGGCGACACCACCTTCAGCAGCCACTGGTAGCAGGGATGGCACTCCATGCCTATGCGCAGGCTGCCGCGCTCGCCTTGCGCGAACTGGCGCAGCCGTTCCTCGGCCAGCTGCAGCTGCGGCAGCACGCGGCCGGCCAGCTCCAGCAGGTAGCGGCCGGCCTGCGTCAGGCGCAGGCTGCGGCCCTCGCGCAGCCAGATGGGGGTGCCCAGCTGCTGCTCCAGCTTCTTCATGCTGTGGCTCAGGGCCGACTGGGTGACGCACAGCCTGTCTGCGGCGGCGGTGAGCGAGCCTTGGCGCTCGACCTCCTGGATCACGGCGAGATGGATGCGGTCCAGCATTTCAAATGAACAAAATTCATGAATCAGTGAGATAAAACCATTTTACGTCATGGGCCGCGCTGCCTACGATGCGCCCATTCATCATTCAAAGGGAGCGGCACATGACCACCATCCACAACCTCGGCTTTCCGCGCATGGGCGCGCGGCGGGAGCTGAAATTTGCACTCGAGTCCTACTGGCGCGGCGAATCCTCGCGCGCGGCGCTGCAGGAGCAGGGCGCGCGGCTGCGCCAGCGGCATTGGCAGGAGCAGGCGGGGCTGGACTGGGTGCCGGTGGGCGATTTTTCGTTCTACGACCAGGTGCTGGACATGAGCTTTACCCTGGGCCACCTGCCCGAGCGCGTGCAGGGCTTTCATGGCGACGCGCTGGACAACTACTTCCGCGTGGCGCGCGGGCGCAGCGCCCAGGCCGAGGCTCACCAGGGTTGCTGCGGCGCAGTGGCCGCGGGCGAGATGACCAAGTGGTTCGACACCAACTACCACTACATCGTGCCCGAATTCACCGCCGCCACGCAGTTCCGGCTGGACGCCTCGCGCCTGCTGGCCCAGTTGGCCGAAGCCGGCGCCCAGGGCGTGCCGGCAAAGCCGGTGCTCATCGGCCCGGTGACCTATCTGGCGCTGGGCAAGGCCAAGGACGGCTCGAACCGGCTGGCCCTGCTGGAGCGCCTGCTGGCGGTCTATGCCGAGTTGCTCGATACCCTGGCTGCGCATGGCGTGCAGTGGGTGCAGATCGACGAACCCATCCTGGTCACCGAGCTGGACGCCGACTGGCGGCACGCCTTCACCACCGCCTACCACCAGCTCAAGTCCTGCCGCGTAAAGCTGCTGCTGGCGACCTATTTCGGCCAGCTGCAGGACAACGCCTACCTGGCCGCCAACCTGCCCGTGGCCGGCCTGCATGTGGACGCCGTGAGTGACCCGGACGGCGTGCTGCCCCTCTTGGGCCTGCTGCCGGCGCACAAGGTGCTGTCGCTGGGCGTGGTCAATGGCCGCAATGTCTGGAAAACCGATTTGAACGCCACGCTCGATTGGCTGGAGCCGCTGGCCGCGCGCCTGGGCGAGCGCCTGTGGCTGGCGCCATCCTGCTCGCTGCTGCATGTGCCGGTCGATCTGGCGCAGGAGCAGCGGCTGGACGCCGAGCTCAAGTCCTGGCTGGCCTTTGCGCTGCAAAAGCTAGACGAGCTGCGGCTGCTGGGCCGGGCGCTGCGCGACGGGCGTGGCGCGGTCGAGGCCGAGCTGGCCGAGAACCACGCCGCGCTGGTCGCACGCCGCACCTCGCCGCGCGTGCACAGCCCGGCGGTGCGGGCGGCGGTGGCGGCCATCACGGCCGACATGGGCCGGCGCCAAAGCCCCTACGCCAGCCGCGCGGCCAGGCAGGCGGCGCTGCTGCAGCTGCCGGCGTACCCGACGACGACGATTGGCTCGTTCCCGCAGACCGCGCAAATCCGCCAGGCGCGCAGCGCCTTCAAGGCCGGCCAGATCGATGCCGCGGCCTACCGTGAGGCGATGCGTGCCGAGATCGCGCGCAGCGTGCGCGCGCAGGAAGAGCTGGGCCTGGATGTGCTGGTGCATGGCGAGGCCGAGCGCAACGACATGGTCGAATACTTTGGCGAGCAGCTCGACGGCTACGCCTTCAGCCAGTTCGGCTGGGTGCAGTCCTACGGCTCGCGCTGCGTCAAACCGCCCATCCTGTTTGGCGATATCCAGCGCCCGCGCGCCATGACCGTGGACTGGACGCGCTTTGCCCAGTCGCTGACCGACAGGCCCATGAAGGGCATGCTCACCGGCCCGGTGACCCTGCTCAACTGGTCCTTCGTGCGCGACGACCAGCCGCGCGCGGCCACCTGCCGGCAGCTGGCGCTGGCCATGCGTGCCGAGGTGCTGGATCTGGAGCGCGCCGGCGTGCGCGTGATCCAGATCGACGAGGCCGCGCTGCGCGAGGGCCTGCCGCTGCGCCGCGCGCAGTGGTCGCAATACCTGGACTGGGCGGTGCAGGCCTTCCGCATCACCGCCAACGGTGTGCGCGATGAAACCCAGATACACACGCATATGTGTTATTCCGAATTCAACGACATCATGGCCGCGATCGCCGCCATGGACGCCGACGTGATCACCATCGAGACCAGCCGTTCCGACATGGAGCTGCTCGACGCGTTTGAGGATTTCCAGTATCCGAACCAGATCGGGCCGGGCGTTTACGACATTCATTCACCCAATATTCCCGCGGCACAGCAGATGATTGCGCTCATAAAAAAAGCAGCCGAGCGGATTCCTGCGGAGCGCCTGTGGGTCAACCCGGACTGCGGGCTCAAGACCCGCCAATGGGCCGAGGTGGTGCCAGCCCTGACCGAGATGGTGGCTGCTGCCAGGGCGTTGCGCGCCGGCAGCAGTTGAGCACGGCGTGCCGGCAAGGGGCTTGCATGTGAGGTGTTCTGTGCAAAAATCGAAACTCGATTACACGAACAGAAAGAGACCGAGCCATGCAAGTCCGCCGCGCCACCAAGATCGTCGCCACCCTGGGCCCCGCCTCCAGCGACCCGCAGCTGCTGGAGCAGATGATTGCCGCGGGCGTGAACGTGGTGCGCCTGAACTTCAGCCATGGCAAGGCCAGCGACCATGTGGATCGCGCCACCATGGTGCGCGAGGCTGCCCGGCGCGCCGGGCGCGAGGTGGCCATCATGGCCGACCTGCAGGGCCCGAAGATCCGCGTCGGCAAGTTTGCCGATGGCAAGGTGATGCTGGAGCCGGGCGCGCCCTTCGTGCTCGACGCCTCGCGCACCGAGCCCGGCGACCTGCAGGGCGTGGGCCTGGACTACAAGGAGCTGCCGCGCGACGTCAAGCCCGGCGACACGCTGCTGCTCAACGACGGCCTGATCGTGCTCACGGTGGATGCCGTGCGCGGCGATGCGGTGCATACCACCGTCAAGCTGGGCGGCGAGCTGTCCAACAACAAGGGCATCAACAAGCAGGGCGGCGGTCTGACGGCGCCGGCGCTGACGGCCAAGGACATGGAGGACATCAAGACGGCGATGAGCTTCCAGGCCGACTATGTGGCGGTGAGCTTTCCGAAGAACGCCACCGACATGGAGATGGCGCGCCAGCTGTGCAACGTGGCCGCGGCCGAGTTCCGCCACAGGCCGGGCCTGATCGCAAAAATAGAGCGCGCCGAGGCCATTCCGCGCCTGGAGGAAATCCTCAAGGTGAGCGACGGCATCATGGTCGCGCGCGGTGACCTGGCGGTGGAGGTGGGCAACGCCGCCGTTCCGGCGCTGCAGAAGAAGATGATCCGCATGGCGCGCGACATGGACAAGGTGGTCATTACCGCTACGCAGATGATGGAGAGCATGATCACCAACCCCGTGCCCACGCGCGCCGAGGTCAGTGACGTGGCGAATGCCGTGCTCGACGGCACCGACGCCGTGATGCTCAGCGCCGAGACCGCCGCTGGCAAGTACCCGCTGGAGACGGTGGAGGAAATGGCCAAGATCTGCGCCGCCGCCGAGGCCGCCGAGGACCCGGATCGCGACGCCGACTTCGACGGCCAGACCCTGGGGCGCATCGACCAGTCCGTGGCCATGGGCGCGCTGTTCACGGCGCACCACCTGGGCGCCAAGGCCATCGTGGCCATGACCGACAGCGGCTCCACCGCGCTGTGGATGAGCCGTAACCGCATCCATATCCCGATCTATGCGCTCACGCCCAAGGTGGCCACGCAGCGGCGCATGGCCATGTACCGCAACGTGCGCCCGCTGCTCATGGACACCAGCGCCGACCGCGACACGGCGCTGGAGCAGGCCGAAAACCACCTCAAGATGCGCAACATCGTGCTGCAGGGCGACCTGTATGTGATCACCTGCGGCGAGCCCATGGGCCAGCCGGGTGGCACCAATATGCTGAAGATCTGCCGGGTGCA
>JAGPIX010000001.1:0-36112 GCA_018054745.1 Alicycliphilus sp. | reverse complement strand
TGGAGCAGGCCGAAAACCACCTCAAGATGCGCAACATCGTGCTGCAGGGCGACCTGTATGTGATCACCTGCGGCGAGCCCATGGGCCAGCCGGGTGGCACCAATATGCTGAAGATCTGCCGGGTGCATTGATCCTGCGCGCCTTGGCGCGCATGTGGGCATGGGTGGCCCGGGTGGGGCAGGCGGTTAAAATCGGCGGTTACCAAGCGGTTACCACCGCTTTTCCTCAACCCTCGAACGGATCCTCCCCATGCCTCTCGTCTCGATGCGCGAATTGCTCGACCATGCCGCCGACAACGGCTATGGCATCCCCGCCTTCAACGTCAACAACCTGGAGCAGGTGCAGGCCGTGATGACGGCCGCCGACGAGGTGGGCGCTCCCGTGATCCTGCAGGCCAGCGCCGGCGCGCGCAAATATGCCGGCGAGAGCTTCATCAAGTACCTGATCGCCGCCGCTGCCGAGGCCTATCCGCATATTCCGCTGGTCATGCACCAGGATCACGGCACCTCGCCCGCCATTTGCCAGGGTGCGCTGGATCTGGGCTTTGGCTCGGTGATGATGGACGGCAGCCTCAAGGAAGACGGCAAGACCCCGGCCGACTTCGACTACAACGTGCGCGTCACGCGGCAGGTGGTCGAAATGGCCCACAAGGTCGGCGCCACGGTGGAGGGCGAACTCGGCTGCCTGGGCAGCCTGGAGACCGGCGAGGCCGGCGAGGAAGATGGCATCGGCGCGGTGGGCAAGCTCAGCCACGCCCAGATGCTGACCGACCCCGAGGAGGCCGCCCAGTTCGTCAAGGCCACGCAGCTCGACGCGCTGGCCATAGCCATCGGCACCAGCCACGGCGCCTACAAGTTCACGCGCCCGCCCACGGGCGACGTGCTGGCGATCTCCCGCGTCAAGGAAATCCACGCACGCATTCCCAACACCCACCTGGTGATGCATGGCAGCTCCAGCGTACCTCAGGATCTGCTGGACATCATCAACCAGTACGGCGGCAAGATGAAGCAGACCTACGGCGTGCCGGTCAAGGAAATCCAGGAAGCCATCAAGCACGGCGTGCGCAAGATCAACATCGACACCGACATCCGCATGGCCATGACCGGCGCGGTGCGCAAGTTCCAGTTCGAGAACCCGGACAAGTTCGACATGCGCGAGTGGATGAAGCCTGCACGCGAGGCCGCCAAGGCGATCTGCAAGCAGCGCTATCTGGAGTTCGGCTGCGAGGGCCAGGCTGCCAAGATCAAGGGCTACACGCTCGACGAAATGGCGGCCAGGTACGCTGCAGGCGCGCTGCGCCAGGTGGTGAACTGATGCCACGCTGAGCGCACGCCATGAAAAGACCCGGCCCCGCAGGGGAGCCGGGTTTTTTTCGCGCTATGCACCGCCGCGCCATTTGTCCCCCAGGTGTGCGGGCGCTAAAGTTCTTTCGTGTAAGCTTGGGGTCAGTAGGCCCGAGCGGTCATGCTGTGGGCGGTTCTTGCTTTTTCCCTTCATGAATCTGGCGATTTCGACAATCAAATGCCTGTTGCCATGCGCCCTGCTGACGCTGACAGCATGCGCGCCCCTGGCTTCGCAGCAGGCGGAATACCCCGCCGGCCGTGCGCGCCTGGCGTTGCCGGCTGGAGCGTGGGAAGATCTGGGCACCTCGGACCAGGCGGTTCGCCTGTTGCCGCAGCCCGATGGCCGCATTGCGCTGCAAAGCCGCGTGCTGGGCCTGCGTGGCGCACAGCAGGAGCTGCTGGCCGTGCTGCGCGTGCAGACCAACCGAGGCAACGACTGGCAAGGCCCGATGTTCTGGACGGGCAGCTGTCTGCCCCAGCAGGGCGTGGCGGTAGAGGACGCCACCAAAGGCAGCCGCGTGCGCGTGGACTGCCTGCGCTTCAAGCGCTGGGTGGATGGCCCGCAGTGGCTGGAAAAGAACCAGCCGGATTTCGCCCGGTGGCTGCTTGGCCGCAAGCTGGCCGTGAGCGCACCCTATTCGTACATGAGCTACCGCTATGCCACCGAGGGTGGTGCCATGGTGGCGGTGGATGTGCTCGCCGATCAGCGGCTGCTGCGCCCCAGGACGCGCAACAACGAGGAATTCCTGGTCGCGGGCCGGCCCGCGCTGCAATGGGGCCATGAGCTGGCCCAGGCGGTGCGCGTGAGCACCGGCATGATGGACGGCTACCTGGCCATTCCGCCCTTCCCCTACGCAGCGGCCGCGCCCTGACGCACGCAAGCCCCCAGCCTCCCAGACTTGCACAACGATTACCAAACTCAAGGAGACCTCCCATGCAGACTGAACCCACGCCCCAGGCGCAGCCACAACGCATTGGCGTGCCCAGGGAAACCTTCCCTGGCGAGAAACGCGTCGCCACCGTGCCCGATGTGGTGGAAAAACTGATCAAACTCGGTTTCACGGTGGCCGTTGAATCCGGTGCGGGAGATGCGGCCAATTTCAGCGATGACGCCTACCGCGCCGCCGGTGCCGAAGTCGTCGCTGGGGCCGCGCAGCTGTGGTCCACGTCCGACATCGTGCTCAAGGTGCGCCCGCCCAGCGAGGACGAAGTGGGGCTGATGCGGGGCGGCGGTACGCTGATCGACTTCATCTGGCCGGCGCAGAACCCCCAGCTGATGGAGCAGCTGGCGGCGCGCAAGGCCACGGTGCTGGCCATCGACTGCCTGCCGCGCACGCTCTCGCGCGCGCAGAAGATGGATGCGCTCACCTCCACCGCGGGTGTGTCCGGCTACCGCGCCGTGATCGAGGCGGCAAATGCCTTTGGCCGCTATTTCAATGGCCAGATCACGGCCGCGGGCAAGGTGCCGCCGGCCAAGGTGTTCATTGCCGGCGCCGGCGTGGCGGGCCTGGCGGCCATCGGCACGGCGGCCAATCTGGGCGCCATCGTGCGCGCCAACGACACGCGCGCCGAGGTGGCCGACCAGGTCAAGTCGCTGGGCGGCGAGTTCGTCAAGGTCGATTACGAAGAAGAGGGCTCGGGCGGCGGCGGCTACGCCAAGGTCATGAGCGAGGGCTTCCAGGCCGCGCAGCGCCAGATGTACGCCACCCAGGCCAAGGACGCAGACATCATCATCACCACCGCGCTGATCCCCGGCAAGCCGGCGCCCAGGCTGATCACCGCCGAGATGGTGCAGAGCATGAAACCCGGCAGCGTGATCGTGGACATGGCCGCCGAGCAGGGCGGCAACTGCGAGCTGACGGTGCCCGGGGAGGCCGTGGTGCGCCATGGCGTGACCATCATCGGCTACACCGATCTGGCCTCGCGCCTGGCCAAGCAGTCGTCCACGCTGTATGCCACCAACCTGCTGCGCCTGATGGAGGAGCTGTGCAAGGCCAAGGACGGAGTGGCCGTGGTGAACATGGAGGACGACGCGATCCGAGGCCTCACGGTCATCAAGGATGGCAGCGTGACCTGGCCCGCCCCACCACTGAAGGCGCCGCCGGCCCCCGCGCCGAAGGCGGCTGCTGCGCCCATGGCCGAGAAAAAGTCTGCCCATGGCCCGGGCGAGCCGATGTCGGCCAAGGCGCTGAGCATCGTCTTCGCCATCGGCGCGGTGCTGTTCTGGCTCATAGGCGCCTATGCGCCCGAGGCGTTCCTGGGTCACTTCACGGTGTTTGTGCTGGCCTGCTTCATCGGCTACATGGTGGTGTGGAACGTCACGCCGGCGCTGCACACGCCGCTGATGAGCGTCACCAACGCCATCTCCAGCATCATCGCCATCGGCGCGCTGGTGCAGATCGCGCCGCCGGAGGCAGGCGCGAATGGGCGGCCGGACGGGCTCATCATGTGGCTGGCCTTTGCCGCCCTGGTGCTCACGGCCGTCAACATGTTCGGCGGCTTTGCGGTGACGCGCCGCATGCTGGCCATGTTCCGCAAATAACAACGACAAGAACACAGAGGAGCACAGAACATGTCCGCAAGTCTCGCTACCGTCGCCTATATCGGCGCCGCCATACTTTTCATTCTCAGCCTGGGAGGGCTGTCCAACCCCGAAACCTCGCGCCGCGGCAACCTGCTGGGCATGGTCGGCATGGCGCTGGCAGTGCTGGCCACGGTGCTCGGGCCGCGCGTCAGCAGCGCGGGGCTGGCCTGGATCATTGCCGCGCTGGTGATCGGCGGCGGTGTCGGCCTGTATGCCGCCAAGGTCGTGAAGATGACCCAGATGCCCGAGCTGGTCGCGCTGATGCACAGCCTGGTGGGCCTGGCGGCCTGCCTGGTGGGTTTCGCCAGCTATGTCGATACCTCGATGCCGCTCCAGGGCGTGGAAAAAACCATCCACGAGGTGGAGATCTACGTCGGCATCCTGATTGGCGCCATCACCTTCTCGGGCTCGCTCATCGCCTTTGGCAAGCTCAGCGGCAAGATCGGCGGCAAGCCGCTCTTGCTGCCCGCGCGCCACTGGCTCAACCTGGTGGGCCTGCTGGTGGTGATCTGGTTCGGCCGCGCCTTCGTGAACGCGCATGACGTGCAGTCCGGCATGGCGCCGCTGATCATCATGACCGTCATCGCCCTGCTGTTCGGCGTGCACATGGTCATGGCCATTGGCGGCGCCGACATGCCGGTGGTGGTCTCCATGCTCAACAGCTACTCCGGCTGGGCGGCGGCGGCCACGGGCTTCATGCTCTCCAACGACCTGCTCATCGTCACCGGCGCTCTGGTGGGCTCCTCGGGCGCCATCCTCTCCTACATCATGTGCAACGCGATGAACCGCAACTTCATCAGCGTCATCGCCGGCGGTTTCGGCTCCGGCGGCGGTGCACCGGCCAAGAAGGGCGACGCCGCCGAGCCCCAGGGCGAGGTGGTGCCGGTGAGCAGCCAGGAGACGGCCGAGATGCTGCGCGAGTCCAAGAACGTGGTCATCGTGCCCGGCTACGGCATGGCCGTGGCCCAGGCCCAGCACACGGTGTTCGAGATCACCCAGACCCTGCGCGAGATGGGCGTCAATGTGCGCTTTGCCATCCACCCCGTGGCCGGCCGCATGCCGGGCCACATGAACGTGCTGCTGGCCGAGGCCAAGGTGCCCTACGACATCGTGATGGAGATGGACGAGATCAACGAGGACTTCCCCGACACCGACGTGGCCATCGTCATTGGCGCCAACGACATCGTCAACCCCAGCGCGCTGGAAGACCCGAGCAGCCCGATTGCCGGCATGCCGGTGCTGGAGGTCTGGAAGGCGCGCCATTCCATCGTCATGAAGCGCTCCATGGCCTCGGGCTATGCGGGTGTGGACAACCCACTGTTCTACAAAGAGAACAACCGCATGCTGTTTGGCGACGCCAAGAAAATGCTCGACGAGGTGCTGGCGGCACTCAGGGCCTGACGATCGTCACTTTAAAAAAGAACGGCCGTGCTAAAATTCGACGGCTTTCTCGTCGCCGGACTGCGCCAGGGTCGATAAGCCCGAGATCAGGGGCTGCGGCCGTACGAAATGAGCAGGCTTCGGGGGGATTTCCATGCCCCTCATGACAAGAACCAGGAGGCTTGGAGATGACCGATCGCATTTGGCTCAAGAGTTACCCACCCGGCGTGCCCGCCGACATCGACCCGACGCAATACCGCTCGCTGGTGCAGTTGATGGAGCAGGCGTTTCGCGACTATGCGGGCCGCACCGCCTACAGCTTCATGGGCAAGGACGTCAGTTTTGCCGAAACCGATGCACAGAGCCGTCAGCTCGGTGCCTATCTGCAAAACCTGGGCCTGCAGCGCGGTGACCGCGTGGCGCTGATGATGCCGAATGTGCCGCAGTATCCGGTGGCCGTGGCGGCCGTACTGCGCGCGGGCTTTGTGGTGGTGAACGTGAACCCGCTGTATACGCCGCGAGAGCTCGAGCACCAGCTCAAAGACTCGGGCGCCAAGGCGATCGTCATCATCGAGAACTTCGCCGCCACGCTGCAGGCCTGCATTGCCAATACGGCCGTCAAGCATGTGGTGCTGTGCGCCATGGGCGACCGGCTGGGTATCCTCAAGGGCATGCTCGTCAACTATGTGGTGCGCAATGTCAAGAAACTGGTGCCGCCGTTTCAGCTGCCGGGCGCCGTGCGTTTCAATGACGCGCTGGCCAAGGGGGCGGGTGCCGCTCTTCAGCCGGTGGACATAGGGCCTGACGACATTGCCCTGCTGCAGTACACGGGCGGCACCACGGGTGTTAGCAAGGGGGCCGTACTGCTGCACCGTAACGTGATCGCCAACGTGCTGCAGTCCGAGGCCTGGAATGCGCCGGCCCTGGGCAAGATACCGGCGGGCGAGCAAACCGCGGCGGTGTGCGCGCTGCCGCTCTACCACATCTTCGCCTTCACGGTGAACATGATGCTGTACATGCGCATGGGGGGCAAGAACATCCTGATCCCCAACCCGCGCGATCTGGCGGGGACGCTCAAGGAACTGTCCAAACACAGCTTCCACAGCTTTCCGGCCGTCAACACGCTGTTCAACGGCCTGGCCAATCACCCGGATTTCAACACGGTGGACTGGAGCCATCTGAAGCTCTCGGTGGGAGGTGGCATGGCCGTGCAGGCGGCCGTGGCCAAGCTGTGGCTGGAGAAGACCGGCTGCCCCATCTGCGAGGGCTATGGCCTGTCCGAGACCAGCCCGGTGGCCTGCGCCAACCCGGTCACGGCAACGGAGTTCTCGGGCACGATCGGTGTGCCCATGCCGAGTACCTACATGCGCATCATCGACGATGAGGGGCGCGACATCTCGGCCACCGGCCAGCCTGGCGAGATCGCCATCCTCGGCCCGCAGGTCATGGCCGGCTATTGGCAGCGCCCCGACGAGACCGCCAAGGTCATGACCGAGGACGGCTACTTCAAGACCGGCGACATCGGCGTCATGGACGAGCGTGGCTACTTCAAGGTGGTCGATCGCAAGAAGGACATGGTGCTGGTCAGCGGCTTCAACGTCTACCCCAACGAGGTGGAGGACGTGGTGGCCCTGATACCCGGGGTGCTGGAATGCGCCGTTGTCGGTGTGCCCGACGAGAAGACGGGCGAGGCCGTGAAGCTGGTCATCGTGAAGAAAGACCCGGCCCTGACCGAGGCCCAGGTGCGCGACTATTGCCGCACCAACCTGACGGGCTACAAGCAGCCCAAGGTGATCGAGTTCCGCACCGAGCTGCCCAAGACCCCGGTGGGCAAGATATTGCGGCGTGAGTTGCGCGACAAGAAGTGATCCTGCCCCGGCTGGGCCGGGGGGAGGCGACTGGCGGGCGCTGCAGAAGCGGCCCGCCTTATTTTTTGGCGTTGCCCTTGAAGACGTTTTCCACGAGTGGCTTGGCGTCTATCTGTGGCACATGGCAGGAATTGCATTGCCAGCGCGAGTTGTGCACCTGCGGGGCATCGGCGTTGACCGGCTTGATCAGGTGGCTCTCCTTGATCTGCGGGATTTTCTGACCGCGCACCTCCTTGTGGATGTGGCAGTCCAGGCAGGTGTTTTCCTCGGCGGTGATGTCGTCAAAGCCGTCCACCTTGTGCGGTATCAGCGGCGGCTGCTGCGCGAAGGTGCGCTGGATCAACGCCTGGCCGCCCGGCTTGCTGCCCTGGTAGTTCTTGATCTCGGGTGCCTGGTCCACGGTCGAGACATCGCTGCCCCGGATGCTGCTCAGCGTCTGCGCCGTGCCCCAGCACGCCGCCACGGACAGCAGGGTTGCCAGAGAGAGTTTGACGAGCGTCTTCATGATGGGCTTCTCCACGGGTGAAAGTTGTTTGAGGTCATTGTTCTGGTTGGGCGCCGGGCCGGGCCTGGTCATCCGCGTTGGGCGCAAAGCGCGGTACGAACTGGAAAACATCCTTGGCGCACACATCGATGCAGCGCCCGCAGCTGGTGCAGTCGCTGTCCTTGATCATCGGCCCCACGCCCTTGTGTGCGCCCTTGAGCGGCAGCCGGATGACATGCTGCTCGGGGCAGGCAGCAAAGCAGTCCAGGCAATCGTTGCAATCCTCGCGCCGCGTGGCCGATACGCGCACCAGGCCGACGCGCCCCAGCAGGCCGTAGAACGCGCCCACCGGGCACAGGTGGCCGCACCAGCCGCGCTTCATGACGAACAGGTCAAACAGGAAGATGCCCGCGATCAGCAGCCAGCCGCCGCCCATGCCGAAGATCAATCCGCGCGGCAGCAGCGACACCGGGCTCACCAGCTCCCAGACGATGCTGCCCGTGCCCGCCGCCAGCGCCAGGATCAGCGCCAGCATCCAGTAGCGCGTCTGACGCGGCAGGTCGCCACCGCCGCGTATGTCCAGCCTGCGCCGCAGCGCGCTGGCGGCGTCGGTGACGATGTTCACCGGGCAGACCCAGGCGCAGTACACGCGCCCGCCCACCAGCAGGTAAAAGGCCAGCACGATAGCCACGCCGATGATGGCGTTGCGCTCCGGTACATGGCCAGTCAGCAGCGACTGCAGCATCACCAGCGGGTCGGCCAGCGGCAGTGTGTCCAGCGTCAGGCTGTAGTTGAGGTTGCCCTTGACGACCCACCAGCCCAGCCAGGGCCCGGCCAGGAACAGTGCCAGCACGCCCAGCTGCACGCTGCGGCGCAGCAGCAGCCAGCGGTGCGCGCTCCACCAGCCCTTGGCGGCGATGGCATCGCGGGCGAAGGCGTTGCGTGCGGGCTTCATCGTGGTGCTCCGTCGGGCAGTTGGCCGCCCGTGCCCAACGCGCCCGTTCCGCCACTGCTGCCAGGGTCGAAATGGCCGGGCAGCGTGACGCCCTCGGGCATGCGGTCGGGCAGGTCGATCAGGCCGCGCTCTTCGACCAGCGACTGGCCGGCCTTGCGCTTTTCTTCCCAGCCCACGCGGTAATGCGCGCCGAGTTCTCCCTTGGCCTGGGCGATGGGGTAGACCTTGATGGCCGCCACCTCCAGCACGCAGGAGGCCTCGCACTTGCCGCAGCCGGTGCAATGCTCGGAATGCACCGTGGGCAGGAACATGGTGTGCTTGGCGGTGCGTTCGTTGTGTTGCACCTCCAGCGTGATGGCCTTGTCGATCACCGGGCAGACGCGGTAGCACACGTCGCAGCGCAGGCCCAGGAAGTTCAGGCAGGTCTCGTGATCGACCAGCACCGCCAGGCCCATTTTTGCCTGGTTGATGTCGGTCAGGCCGTGATCCAGCGCCCCCGTGGGGCAGGCCTTGACGCAGGGAATGTCCTCGCACATCTCGCAGGGCTTGCTGCGCGCCACAAAGAAGGGCGTGCCCGTGGCCACCTGCTGCGCCGGCGTGGCCAGCTGCAGGATGTCGTAGGGGCAGTCGCGCACGCACAGGCCGCAGCGTATGCAGGCGGACTGAAAGTCCGTCTCGCTGCCCGCGCCCGGGGGGCGTATGGCGCCTGCCGGCAGGGCTCTGGCCTGGCGGTTGAGCAGCCCCAGGCCCAGGCCGATCACGCCCATGCCGCAGGCCATCTTCGCGGTGTCGAGCATGAATTCACGGCGCGCGGCGGCGCTGACAGGAGCGGTCATGGCGGCTAAGTGGGTGCAGCGATGGGAGTGGGCCGGGCGCATGCAGGTTGCGCGCCCGGGCTGTGGGTCAGGCCTTCACGACCTTGCAGGCGCACTTCTTGAAATCGGTCTCCTTGGAGATCGGGCAGGTGGCGTCCAGCGTCAGCTTGTTCACCAGGCGGTGCTCGTCAAAGAAGGGCATGAACACCAGGCCCTGCGGCGGCTTGTTACGCCCGCGCGTCTCGACCTTGGTGGCGACCTCGCCACGGCGCGTCATCACCTTGACGGTGTCGCCGCGCTGCAGGCCGCGCTTCTTGGCGTCCTCGGGGTGCATGTAGAGCCAGGCATCGGGCATGGCACGGTACAGCTCGGGCACGCGGCGCGTCATCGAGCCGGTGTGCCAATGCTCCAGCACGCGGCCGGAAGACAGCCACAGGTCGTACTCGGCATCCGGCATCTCGGCCGCGGGCTGGTAGGGCAGCGCAAAGATCCAGGCCTTGCCGTCGGGCTTGCCGTAGAACTTGAGCACCTCGCCCTTCTTTACATAGGGGTCGTAGCCCTCGCGGAAGCGCCACAGCGTCTCCTTGTTGTCCACCACCGGCCAGCGCAGGCCGCGTGCCTTGTGATAGACGTCAAAGTCGGCCAGGTCATGCGCATGGCCGCGGCCGAAGCCGGCGTATTCCTCGAACAGGCCCTTCTGCAGGTAGTAGCCCAGCTCCTTGGATTCGTCGTTGTCGAAACCCTTTTGCAGATCCGACAGCGGGAACCTGTTCACCTGGCCGTTGGCATACAGCACGTCGTACAGGGTCTTGCCCTTGTATTCGGGGGCCTTCTCCAGCAGCTCGGCGGGCCAGACCTCGTCGGTCTTGAAGCGCTTGGAGAACTCGACGTACTGCCACAGGTCGGACTTGGCCTGGCCGGGAGCCTTGACCTGCTGGCGCCAGAACTGCGTGCGCCGCTCGGCGTTGCCAAAGGCCCCTTCCTTCTCCACCCACATGGCCGAGGGCAGGATCAGATCCGCCGCCAGGGCCGACACCGTCGGGTAGCAGTCCGACACGACGATGAAGTTGGCCGGGTTGCGAAAGCCGGGCCAGATCTCGCCGTTGATGTTGGGCCCGGCCTGCATGTTGTTGGTGGTCGTGGTCCAGTAGAAGTTGAGCTTGCCGTCCTTCAGGGCGCGGCTTTGCGCCACGGCGTGCAGGCCCACCCAGTCGGGGATGGTGCCGGCGGGCAGCTTCCACTCTTTCTCGGAGATCTCGCGGTGCTTGGGGTTGGTGACCACCATGTCGGCGGGAAGGCGGTGCGAGAAGGTGCCCACCTCGCGCGCCGTGCCGCAGGCCGAGGGCTGGCCGGTGAGCGAGAACGGGCTGTTGCCGGGCTCGGAGATCTTGCCCACCAGCAGGTGCACGTTGTAGATCATGTTGTTGACCCAGGTGCCGCGCGTGTGCTGGTTGAAGCCCATGGTCCAGAACGAGGTCACCTTGGTCTTGGGGTCGGCATAGACCTTGGCCAGGGCCTCGAGCTTGTCCTTGGGCACACCCGAGAGCTCGTGCGCCTTGTCCAGCGTGTACTCGGCGACGAAGGCCTTGAACTCGTCGAAGCTGATGGGCGCCGAGGCGTCTGGCGAGCCCTTGGGCTTGCCGTCCGCGCCGGGATAGCCGTTGTTGCCGGCCACCTGCTCCAGCGGGTGATTCGGGCGCAGGCCGTAGCCGATGTCGGTCACGCCCTTGCGGAAGTTGACATGCTTCTTCACGAAGTCCTCGTTCACCGCGCCACTCTGGATGATGTGGTTGCAGATGTAGTTGAGGATGGCCAGGTCTGATTGCGGCTTGAAGATCAGTTCGCTGTCGGCCAGCTCGCAGGAGCGGTGCGTGAAGGTGGACAGCACATGCAGCTTGACATGCTTGGCCGTCAGGCGCCGGTCGGTGACGCGCGACCAGAGGATGGGGTGCATCTCGGCCATGTTCGCGCCCCAGAGCACGAAGGCGTCGGCGTGCTCGCAGTCGTCGTAGCAGCCCATGGGCTCGTCGATGCCGAAGGTGCGCATGAAGCCGGCCACGGCCGAGGCCATGCAGTGGCGCGCATTCGGGTCGATGTTGTTGGAGCGAAAACCCGCCTTGAACAGCTTGGAGGCGGCATAGCCCTCCCAGATGGTCCACTGGCCGGAGCCGAACATGCCGATGTTGCGCGGCCCGCCCGCCTTCAGCGCGGCCTTGCATTTGTCCTCCATGATGTCGAAGGCCTGGTTCCAGCTGATGCGCGTGAACTCGCCGTTCTTGTCGAACTTGCCGTCCTTCATGCGCAGCATGGGCTGGGTCAGGCGATCCTTGCCGTACATGATCTTGGAGAGGAAGTAGCCCTTGATGCAGTTCAGGCCCTTGTTCACCGGCGCGTCCGGGTCGCCCTGGGTGGCGACCACGCGCCCGTCCTTGACGCCAATCAATACGCCGCAGCCGGTGCCGCAGAAGCGGCAGGCGCCCTTGTCCCAGCGAATATCGTCGGCGGCGCCGGCCGACTGCGCCAATGCCTGCGCACCGGGAACGCTCACGCCAATGGCCGTGGCGGCAGCGGTGACCGCATGCGCCTTGATGAGTTCTCGACGGGTTATTTGCATTTGGCTAACTCCTGGTCAGGATGGGTTTCTGTCTGCTGGAAAATCATGGCGATATTCAGGACATCGTCCATGCGCGCGATGGCCTCATAGGTGTCCATGGCGCCGCGATCGTTCTCCGCCTCTATGGTGACGACCAGTCTGCCGTCCTCTGCAGCGGCGTGAACCTCCACGCCGGGAATATGCGGGAGTTGTGCGCGTACCGTGGCATCCGTGCCCGGTCTGGCGTAAACGATGGCGCTGGAGATATTCAAGATACTGCCTTCGATCAAATGCCGTTTCGGATATTGCCAATACCCCGGAGTTAATCGAATGACAAGTATGCGGCCCCATTTGTAGAACGGGTCGCGCATGGCAGGCGATGCGCCGGGAAGTGGATGTCCGAGTAAAACGGTCGGGGATTATCGTGGGAGCCGTAAGTTCATTGTTTTTTTGACGATCTAATGGTGAACCCTTATTCGGGGTTGGCATTTGAGAAAAATCAAATCCACGATGCGAGTGGCATGAATCGCACCGCCCGTCCGGCCCTGTTGCGGTGCGGGCGGCCCTGGGCGGTCGCGATAATGCGGCTCCCTCTGCCCTTGTGAACCGCCCCGCCCATGACCACCGCCATCCTCAGCGCCCTGCCCGAAGAGCAGGGCGGCCTCGTCCAAGCCCTGCAGGCGCCCGAATGCATCACCCATGCCGGGCGCAGCTTCTGGCGCGGCCGGCTGCTGGGCCAGCCGGTGCTGCTGGCGCTGTCGGGCATAGGCAAGGTGGCGGCGGCCACCACGGCGACGCTGCTGGCCGAGCGCTTTGGCGTGGCGCGCATCGTCTTCACCGGCGTGGCCGGCGGCTTGGGCGATGGCGTGCAGGTAGGGGATGTGGTGGTGGCGCAGGACTTTCTGCAGCACGACATGGACGCCTCGCCCATCTTCCCGCGCTGGGAGGTGCCCGGCTACGGGCTGGCGCGCATGCCTTGCGATGCGGCGCTGACCACTATGCTATTTGAAGCTGCCAGCGCTTATCTGACAAGCGATAGAGCCGGATTTGATCCCAACAATCCGGCGATTGCGCACCGCCACGCAGCGTGCGCGCACCAGGGTTTGATCGTCAGTGGCGACCGCTTTGTCTCCACCTCGGCCGAATCCGCCGCACTGCGCCAGGCGCTGGGCGCCGCCGGCCATCAGGTGCTGGCCGTGGAGATGGAGGGCGCGGCCGTGGCCCAGGTGTGCCGCGACTACGGCCTGCCGTTTGCGGCCGTGCGCACCATCTCCGACCGGGCCGACGACAGCGCGCATGTGGACTTTCCGCATTTCGTGCGCCATGTGGCCAGCCGCTATGCCGATCACATCATCCAGGGTTTGCTGCGCGCCATGCCGGGTGGACGTTGAGCGTTGGGCGTATTCAGTGCCAGCCGTCATGCGTTCACGCTCAACGCTTAACGCCAAACGCTACTTCAACCAGCCGCGCTTGCGAAAATACAGCATGGGCACCACGGCGCTGGCGATCATCAGGCAGAGGGCGTAGATGTAGCCATGCTCCCATTCCAGCTCGGGCATCAGGCGGAAGTTCATGCCGTAGACGCTGGCGATCAGCGTGGGCGGCAGCAGGGCGACGCTGGCCACCGAGAAGATCTTGATGATCTTATTCTGGTTGATGTTCAAAAAACCGACGGTGGCGTCCATCAGGAAGTTGATCTTGTCGAACAGGAACTGCGTGTGGCTGTCCAGCGACTCGATATCGCGCAGGATTTGGCGCGCGTCCTCGAACTGCTCGGCGTTGAGCATCTTGCTGCGCATCATGAAGCTGACGGCGCGGCGCGTGTCCAGCATGTTGCGGCGGATGCGGCCGTTCAAATCCTCTTGCCAGGCGATGTCGGCCAGCACCTTCTGCGCGTGGTCGTCGGTCACATGGCCCTCCAGCACCTGGGTGCTGACCTTCTTCAGATCGTCGTAGATGCCCTCCAGCGTGTCGGCCGAATACTCCACGTCGGTGTCGAACAGCGACAGCAGCACCTCCTTGGCGTCCTCGATCAGCCCCGGCGCGCGGCGCGCACGCATGCGTAGCAGTCGGAACACGGGGATGTCTTCCTCGCGGATGGAAAACAGCACGCCGCAGCTTTTCAGCTCGGTGTTGTGCTGGTTCAGGATGAAGGCCACGCGCACCGAGCGCGGCTCCTCGTCGTCGTCCACCAGAAAGTCGCTGCGGATATGCAGTTCGCCGTTGTCTTCCTCGTAGAAGCGCGCCGACTCTTCGATGTCCTCGTCCATCACGTCCAGCGGGATGGCCAGGCCGTAATGCTGCTTGACCCAGCGCTTTTCCAGCACCGTGGGCGACTCCATGTCCACCCAGATCGGATGCTGCGGCGCCTGATCCTCCAGGGAATCGATTTCTTCCTGGACCAGGCGGCCGTTGACGAGTGAAAAGATGTTGAGCATGGCTCACTCTCCCTGTTGTTCTTGAGGCGTCTGCGAGGGGTGATGGGGGGCGCTTTCAGCCCCTCGTCAGACCGGGGAGAGGCTGAAAGCTACCAACTGGGGTAGGTTTCCACGGGTGGGCGGTGCGTGTGTTGCGAAGCCGGCGATTATCGCATTCGCGTCGTGACCGCGCTGTGACCGCGCGTTTGCCCCCAGGTGGTTTCAAGCCCCGGGCTGGCGACGCACCAGGGCCAGCGCGCGGCACAGGTCGATCCAGGCGGCGGCCTTGGCTTCCGGGGCGCGCAGCAGATAGGCCGGGTCGTAGCTGACCACCGCAGGCGTGCCGTCCGCCAGCTGGTGCGCGCTGGCGCGCAGGCGCCCCAGCGGCTCGCGGCTGCCCAGTACCACGCGCGCCGCGCCCAGGCCCAGCACCAGCACCATGGCCGGGCGCAGCGTGGTCAGGGCCTGCTGCAGGCCGGCGGCCGGCGGTTCGCCCTCGGCCGGCCGGCCCGGCTGGGGCTGTGACAGGGTGGCGACGAAGCAGCGCGGGTGCCGGTGCAGGCGCATGGCGCGCAGCATGTTGTCCAGCAGCTGGCCGCTGTCGCCCGCCAGGGGTTCGGCCGGTGTCGGGCTCTCCAGCAGCACCAGCCAGCCGGAGCCCAGTTCCGGCGGCGTGGCCGTCGGGTCGGCCTGCGGGTACAGGGCTATGGGTGGGCGCAGCAGCAATCCGCCGGCCTGGGCCATGGCTGCAGCCGGGGTTGGCGCGGCAGCTTGCGTCGGTGCCTGGCGGCGCGTGGTGGGGGGGGGCGCTGCGGCAGCTTGCGCTGCGGGACGGGCCGGGGTGGCGGCGGGTGCGGGGCGAGTGACGGGAGCGGCCTCGTTGGTCGGCGGCGCCGCTGGCGCGGCGGCCGGGGCCGGGGCCCAGACGGTGACACCCATCTCCAGCAGCATGGCGCGTTGGCGCGCGTCCAGTTCCAGGCTCATAACGGCAGACTCATGACCACGGCGTCCTCGCGTTCGCCATCGCTGGACGGGTAGTAGCGCTTGCGCAGGCCCACCTGCTGGTAGCCATGGGCCTCGTACACCTGGCGCGCGCGAGTGTTGCTGGCGCGCACCTCCAGCCACAGCCACTGCGCGCCCTGGCCGCGTGCCCACAGGGCCAGCGCGTCCAGCATCACATGCGCCCAGCCCTGGCGCTGGAACGCCGGGGCCACGGTGATGTTGAGCAAATGGGCCTCCTGCACCCCGGGCATGGCAACGAAGTAACCCAGGATCTGCCCGCCCGCCACCAGCAGCTGCGCCTGGTAGCCGGCGGCCAGCGCGTCAATGAAGTTGCCGCGCGTCCACGGGTGGCTGTAGGCGGCCTGCTCCACGGCCAGCAGCGCGTCCAGGCGCTCTGTCGTGAGCGGCGCAAAAGACGCCTGCATGGCGTCAGCGGGGCGCGGGTTGGCGTTCATGATGCTTGCGCCGCGCTGGCGCGGCGCGCGGCCTCGCGCTCGGCCGTGGTTTGCGCCACCTTGTCGCGTATGTAGCGCGGCAGCGCCGCGTCGGCCGGCACGGCCCTGCCGGCGGCCAGCAGCGCGGGTGCCAGGCGCAGCATGGCGCCGGCCGTGGGCAGGGCGGGCACATCGGGCGCGGTGGGCGAGTCGGGCGCCAGGCGCGCGCCATAGGCGGCGCGGGCGTTGCCGGCCAGCGTCCAGCCAGCGGGCAGCACCACGGCCTCGGGCGCGCACAGGCCAAAATCCTGCGGTTCGCTCCAGCGCCCGCCTGCCGGCGTGCCGCCGTCGGGCAGCCATTGGTAGGGAGCGCAGTAGACCTCGTTCATGCGCGCGTCCAGCGTGGCCAGCACCCGCGTGCAGCCATGCTCGGCGCGCGCCTGCTCGGCCACGGCCAGCAGGCTGTCCACCGGCAGCACCGGCACCCCCAGGCCGCCGCGTGCGCCAAAGGCCAGGCCCTGGGCCACGGAGCAGGCCGTGC
Source organism: Alicycliphilus sp. (assembly GCA_018054745.1). GTDB lineage: Bacteria > Pseudomonadota > Gammaproteobacteria > Burkholderiales > Burkholderiaceae_C > Alicycliphilus > Alicycliphilus limosus. The sequence continues at coordinate 19,696 of JAGPIX010000001.1, read as the reverse complement.
GCAGCCCGGTGAACGAGCCCGGCCCGCGGCCGAAGACCACGGCATCGAGCCGCGCAAACGTGAGCCCGGCCTGCGCCAGCAGTGCGCGTATGGCGGGGATCAGTGTGGTCGATGCCTGGGCGCCACCGGGGCCGCTGTGCTCAAGCACCTGCGCGCCGTGCTGTACGGCGACGGACAGGGTGTCGGTGCTGGTGTCGAAGGCGAGCAGGTTCATGGCGGGCGTGATTATCGATGGTGGGCGATAGACTGGCTGGCATGTTGATTTCCCCCCTCGCATCGGCCCGGCGCCGCGTGGCCGGCGCCCTGTTGGTGCTCACCAGCCTGACGGCCTGCGCCGCCGGCCCTGGCGCCAGGCTGGCGCCGGCAACGGATGCCGCTGCCCTGCCGCCCGCGGTGATCGCCGCGCTGCAGCGTGCCCGCTTGCCCCAGGATGCGCTGGCGGCCGTGGTGGTGCCGGTCGAGGGGCGCGCCGCACCGCGCCTGATGCACCAGGCGGATCAGGCGCTGAACCCGGCCTCGGTGATGAAGCTGGTCACCACCTATGCGGCGCTGGACCTGCTCGGCCCGGCCTTCACCTGGGACACGCCGGTGTATCTGGACACAACGCCCGTGGCTGGGCGGCTGCGCGGCAACGTCTACATCCAGGGCCGGGGTGACCCCAAGCTGGTGGTCGAGCGCCTGTGGCTGCTCATGCGCCGCCTGCGCGCGCTGGGCATCGATGCCATCGACGGCGACATCGTGCTCGACCGCAGTGCCTTTGCCCTGCCCGCGCACGATGCGGCCGATTTTGACGGCGAGCCCTGGCGTCCCTACAACGCCGCGCCCGACGCCCTGCTGCTGAACTACAAGGCCGTGGCCATGGGCTTCACGCCCGATACCGCCGCCGGCGTGGCCCATGTGCGCTACGAGCCGCCCCTGGCGCGCCTGCAGCTGCCCACCAGCGTGCCGCTGGCGCCCGCCGGTACGGCCTGCGGCGACTGGCGCATGGGCCTGCAGGCCGAACTGACCCATGCCGAACGCATCGCCTTCCAGGGCGCCTACCCGGCGGCCTGCGGCGCGCGCGAATGGTCCGTGGCGCCGTCCGACCCCAGCGGCTATGCGGCGCGCGCCGTGGAGGGCATGTGGCGCGAGCTGGGCGGCAGGCTCGCGGGCCGCGTGCGCGACGGCCAGGTGCCCGCAGGGCTGCAGCCGGCGTACAGCAACCCATCACCGCCGCTGGCCGAGGTGGTGCGCGACATCAACAAGCACAGCAACAACGTCATGACCCAGCAGCTGCTGCTCACGCTGGGGCTGCAAAAGGCCGGCCAGGGCAGCTTTGATGCCGCGCGTGGCGTGCTCGCGCAATGGTGGCAGGAGCGCCTGGGACCGACCGACCAGCCGGTGGTGGACAACGGCGCCGGCCTGAGCCGCGCCGCGCGCCTGAGCCCACGCGCGCTGGCGCGCATGCTGCAGCAGGCCTGGGCCTCGCCGGTGATGCCGGAGTTCGTGGCCTCGCTGCCCATCGTCGGCGTGGATGGCACGCTGCGCCGCCGGCCGGCCCTGACCGCCGGAGCCGCGCATCTCAAGAGCGGCAGCCTGCGCGACGTGACGGCCCTGGCCGGCTATGTCCTGGCCGCCAGCGGTCAGCGCTATGTGCTGGTGGCCATGGTGAATCACCCAAACGCCGGTGCGGCCAGGCCGGCGCTGGATGCGCTGATTGCCTGGAGCGCGGCCGACTGAACGCTGGATGCAGATCTGCCGCGCGTGAAATTCCGTGTCGCATTGGTAGTTACCCGCCCCTGACTTCAGTGGTTGCCGGATTAACATCGCCGCCTGAAAAAGAACGACCGTTCGTTTTATTTTAGGAGAACATCAATGAACCAATGGCTTGGGCTGACCATGGTCAGCGCCGCGGCAATGCTCGCCGCCTGTGGAGGCGGATCCGACCTCGGTGGCAGCACCGAAACCGACCTGAGCGGCGCGCGCGGCTCGCTGATGCACAACCCGCCGCTGCGCGTCACGGCGCTGTCGGCGGCCGAGTTCAAGGACAGGCTGGCGGCCAGCCCCAGCGGCCAGAGCCTGCTGGCCCTGGCGGGCGCGCCCAAGTGTGGCGTGGACGTGCATTACATCGAGTACGGCACCGTCGGCGGTGCCGGCGAAAAAACCAACGCTTCGGGTGCGCTGATGGTGCCCACGGGCGGTGCCGCGGGCTGCGGCGGCGCCCGCCCGGTGGTGCTGTATGCCCATGGCACGACCACCGACCGCGCCTACAACATCGCCGACATCACCGAGCCCGCACGCCCCGGCGCCTCCGAGGGCTCGCTGCTGGCCGCGATGTACGCGGCCCAGGGCTTCATCGTGGTGGCGCCCAACTACGCCGGCTATGACGTCTCCAAGCTCGGCTACCACCCCTACCTGAATGCCGACCAGCAGTCCAAGGACATGCTCGACGCGCTGGCCGCCGCGCGCAAGGCGCTGCCGCGCATCGGCAGCCAGGACGGCGGCAAGCTGCTCGTCGCCGGCTATTCGCAGGGCGGCCATGTGGCCATGGCCACACACCGTGCGCTGCAGGCGGCAGGTCAGCCGGTGACCGCATCGGCGCCCATGTCCGGCCCCTACGCGCTGGGCGCCTTTGGCGACGCCGTGTATTACGGCAACGTGAACCTGGGTGCCACGGTGTTCACGCCCCTGCTGGCAGCCAGCTACCAGAAGGCCTACGGCAACCTCTACGCCCAGCCATCGGACATGTTCGAGGCGGCCTATGCCACCGGTATCGAGCAGCTGCTGCCATCGGCCACGCCGCTGGCCACGCTGGTGGCCCAGGGCAAGCTGCCGCAGACGCAGCTGTTCAGCAGCACGCCGCCGGCGCCTGCCTTCGCCGCCATCACGCCGCCGACCCAGCCGCCAGCCCTGGCGCCACTGTTCGCGCTGGGTTTTGGCAGCAACAACCTGGTCAAGAACAGCGCCCGCCTGGCCTACCTGCAGGATGCCGCCGCCAACCCCGACGGGGCCGTGCCCAGCGTGACCACCGGCGCCCAGGCCGCCGCGCCCCAGCATCCGCTGCGCAAGGCCTTCAAGGCCAACGACCTGCGCGACTGGAAGCCCCAGCGCCCGGTGCTGCTGTGCGGCGGCAATGCCGACCCGACGGTGTTCTATGGCGCCAACACCGCGCTGATGCAGAACCTGTGGTCCAACCCGGCATCGCCGCTGGCCTTGCCGGCCGGCCTGTTGACGGTGCTGGACGTGGACTCGGCCAGCGCCGGCGCGGCCGACCCGTTCGCCGCCGTCAAGGCCGGCTTTGCCCAGGCCAAGGCCGGCGCCGCCGCCCAGGGTGGCGCCAATGCCGTGGTGCAGGCCTACCACGGCTCGCTGGTGCCGCCGTTCTGCAATGTGGCCGCGCGCGCCTTCTTCCAGCAGGTGCTGGCATCTGGCGGTTGAGCAACAAGACAAGAAGGACTGACGACATGCAACGCAAAATTTCCACCACCCTGATCGGCGTGGCGCTGCTGGCGCTGTGCGGCACGGCCGCGGCGCAATGGAGCGTGCGCGGCGGCCTGACGCATATCGCACCCCGTTCCACGGCCACCGACGCCGTCGGCCCCATGCTGCCCGGTCCGCCGTCGGGCATCAGCATCGACGTGAAGAACAAGGCCACGGCCTTTCTGTCGCTGGCCTATGGCCTGAACCCCAACATGGAGCTGGAGCTGGCCCTGGGCTACCCGCCCACGCATGACGTGACGGCCCGCATCGCCGGCAACCTGCCGCCGCATATCGCGGCCTTCAATGGCCAGAAGCTGGCCGAGGTGCGCCAGATCGCGCCCACGCTGTTCCTCAACTACAAGTTTGGCGATGCCAGCAGCCAGTGGCGCCCCTTCGTCGGCCTGGGGCTGAACTACACCAACTTCGACAAGCGCAAGTCCACGCAAGCCAACAACGCCCTCAACGGCGGCCCCACCGACATCCGCCTGACCGACTCCTGGGGCCTGGCGGGCCAGGTGGGCCTGAGCTACCGCATCGACGAGCGCTGGTCGGTCACCGGCGCCCTGGCGACGGCACGCGTGAAGAGCCGGCTTACCACCACCACCGCCGGTGTGCAGCGCAACATCGACATCCGCTTCCACCCCGTGGTGTTCACCGTCCACCTGGGTTACACGTTCTGACCGCCCAACCCTTGCGGGCGCAAAAAAGCCGGCCCAGGGCCGGTTTTTTTTGTGCGCCGCCGTGGCGGGGGGCGATCACCAGCGACGGCTGAGGGTCTGCTGGGCGTAGTCGCCGAACAGGCGCTGGGCGTTGGGCGTCAGGTAGACCTTGTCGGCAAAGACATAGCGGTTGTAGTCGGCGCCCGCGACTATCGTGCTGGGCGTGCACAGGGCCGAGTTCACCTGGCCCGCGCCAATGCCAATGCCGGGGCCGGCGTCCACCGAGGTGCAGACGGGGTCTTTGCCGTTGTTGAAGCCATTGCCGCCGGGGTTGGCCTCGAACAGGTTGACGTAGTAGGCCAGATCCACGTAGAGCACCGTCTTGCCCATGTCCTTGATGGCCACCTTCAGCTCGTCGTTGAAGCTCAGGCTGGCCTGGTGGATCAGGGCCTGCTTGCCCAGGGCCTTGGCCCAGGGGCTGCGCTCCAGGTCGTAGCTGCCGGTGACCACGATGTGCTTGGCGCCGGCATCGGACAGGCGGCCGATCTGCGCCGCCAGATCCTTGCCGGCCTGGCCGGTGGCGGCGACATACTGGGCCTCGGTCTGCGCCGCGGCCTGCACGGCGGCCATGCCGGCAATGATGTCGCTGGCGCCGGCGCTGATCAGGATCACGTCGTCCGCCTTGAACTGCGGGTTGGCCAGAAACTGGTCGATCTGCTGCTTCACGGTCGGCGTGCCGGCATTGCCGGCGGCGTCGGGCGTGGCGCTGATGCGCGCATTGCCCTGGGCGTAGCTGGTGCCGCCGGCGGAAACCGGCTTGAGCACCAGGCCGTAGTGCGAGGCCAGCTGCTGGGTCCAGTTGAAGAGGCTGCCGTCATTGACGGTGTAGCCGCTGCCCTTTTGCCCCACGTCGGCCATCGCGTCGCCAAAGGCGATGATGCGCGTCGGCGCGATCGCCGAGTCGATGCTGCTGGAACCACAGGCCGCCAGCAGGGCGGTCGCTGCACAGGCGGCGGCCACAAAGCTGCGGCGCATCCAATTTGCTGCCATGTATATCTCCGGATTCAAGAGTGCGAGAGTTTAAGCCTTGGTGTTCAGCCGGCCGCCGCGGCGCGTTGCAGGCGGTCGCGTACGCCCTCCCAGTCGGGCTGGTCGGGCGGGGCCTCGATCCAGATCAGCTTGACGCCGGCATCGTCGAAGCCGCGCAGCACGGCAAACAGCTGCTGCGCCGCGGCTGCGGCGTCATCGGGCATGCGCCGCTGGATGATCTTGGCGGACTGCGAGCGCAGCGGCGTGCGCGCATACAGCGCCATGTGGGCGGCGTCTGCGCCCAGAATGTCCAGGCCGGCCTGTAGTTGCCTGGCATCCATCAGGCGCACGCGTGCCGTGGGTGCGTAATGAGACAAAAGCGTGCCAGACGCGCGTGGGGTAAGCGCTGGAAGCTCTTCTTTTGATAGTGGTTCCAGCCCACAGACACGGTGCACGTCGGCGCGCGAGATGGCGCCGGGGCGCAGCAGCACGGGCAGGCCGCGCGTGCAGTCGATGATGGTCGATTCGATCCCCACGGCGCAGGGGCCGCCGTCCAGCACCAGCAGCTGGTCGCCAAAGGCCTCTGCCACATGCTGCGCCGTGGTCGGGCTGACCTTGCCGAACAGATTGGCGCTGGGCGCGGCCACGCCCCAGACGGGCGGATCGAGCCGCTGGCAGGCCGCCAGCACCGCATGGGCCACGGGGTGGGCCGGGCAGCGCAGGCCCACGCTGTCCTGCCCGCCGGTGGAGGCGCGCGCCGCGGCAGGCAGGCGCGGCAGGATCAGCGTGAGGGGCCCGGGCCAGAAGGCGTCTATCAGCTGCTGCGCGAACAGCGGCACCTCCTTGGCGTAATGGGTGATGGCCGCGGCATCGGCCACATGCACGATCAGCGGGTGGTTGGCGGGCCGGCCCTTGGCGGCAAAGATCTGGGCCACGGCGGCGTCGTTGTCGGCATCGGCCGCCAGGCCGTACACCGTCTCGGTCGGCAGGCCCAGCAGCGCGCCGCGCGCCAGCGCCTGCGCGGCGGCCTGCACCGAGGCATCGAGCTTGCCGTCGATGATCACGCGCGGCCCCTCAGAACGGCGCTATGCCGAGAATGGCCGCCGCCTGCAGCGCCACGGCGCGCACCGCCTCGGGCGTGGCGCCGGTCACGTTCAGGTGGCCCATCTTGCGCCCGCGTTTTGCGTCGCGCTTGCCGTACAGGCGCAGGTGGCAGCCGGGCAAGGCCAGTACCTGTTCCCAGGCCGGGGTGACGGGCGCATCGCCCTGGGCAAACCACAGGTCGCCCAGCAGATTCAGCATGATGGTCGGGCTGTGCAGGCGCGGCTGCGTGAGCGGCAGGCCGGTCATGCAGCGCAGCTGCAGCTCGAACTGCGAGACGTCGCAGGCGTCCTGGCTGTAGTGGCCGCTGTTGTGCGGGCGCGGGGCGATCTCGTTGACCACCAGGCTGCCGTCCTGCAGCACGAAAAACTCGACGCACAGCACACCCACGTAGTGCAGGCCATCTGCTACTGATTTAGCAGCTGCCAGCGCTTGGGCGGCAAGCGCTGGCGGCAGATTTTGCTCATAAACCTCGGTCACGGCCAGAATGCCGCCCCGGTGCAGGTTGCGCTGCACCGGCAGGTGCACCATGGCGCCGTCACGGCCGCGCGCGACGATGACCGAGCATTCCTGCGCCAGCGGCAGCATTTTTTCGAGCACGCAGGGAACGGCCCCCAAGTCTTGCCAGGCGGCGGCCAGCTCTTGCGGAGTGGTCACCCGCGCCTGGCCCTTGCCGTCGTAGCCCATGCGCGCGGTTTTCAGGATGCCGGGCAGCAGGTCTGCGGGCACGGCCGCCATCTGCTCGGGCGATTCGATCAGCGCATGCGGCGCCACGGGCACGCCGCAGCGCACAAAGTGCGCCTTCTCGGCCGCGCGATCCTGGGCGATGGCCACGGCGCTGCCTGCGGGCGACACGCGCCGCGTCTGCGCCAGCAGATCGAGCGCCGCGGCCGGCACGTTTTCGAACTCGGTGGTCACGGCGGCGCACAGGCGCGCCATCTCGGCCAGGCCCTGCGCGTCCTCGTAGCCGGTGCGGATATGGTGGTGACTCACCAGGCCGGCGGGGCTGGTGGGGTCGGCATCGAGCACGGCGGTGAAGTAGCCCATGGCCTGGGCCTCCTGCACGAACATGCGCCCGAGCTGCCCGCCGCCGAGCACGCCCAGCGTGGCGCCGGGCAGGATCACGTCCTGATCGGCGCTCATGCGGCCACCGGCGGCAGCGTCATGGCGCGCGCGGCGGCCGTCTGCTCGGCGCGGAAGGTCTCCAGCTTCTGGCGCAGCGCCGGGTCGTGATTCGCCAGCAGGGCCACGGCAAACAGCGCCGCATTCGCCGCCCCGGCCGCGCCAATGGCAAAGGTGGCCACGGGCACGCCCTTGGGCATCTGCACGATGGAGTGCAGCGAATCCACCCCCTGCAGATGGCGGCTGGCCACAGGCACGCCCAGCACCGGCACCACGGTCTTGGCGGCGATCATGCCCGGCAGATGCGCCGCGCCGCCCGCGCCGGCGATGATGGCCTTGAGGCCGCGGCTGGCGGCACTCTCGGCGTAGCGGAACATGTCGTCGGGCATGCGGTGGGCCGAGACCACCTGGGCCTCGTGCGCGACGCCGAACTGCTCGAGGATGGCTACCGCGTGCTGCATGGTGTCCCAGTCGCTGCTGGAGCCCATGACCACGCCGATCTGTATGGGGTTCATGTAAGGGATGGGCAGGTCACGCCCGCAAGGGGAAACCCGCGATTTTACGTTTTATGCCCGGGCCGCGTTTGCCGGGCATGGCGCACCGGCGCCGGGAATATGTCCGAGAATCGCCGCTGACCTTGTTAACTCGCGCGCCGCCGCATCACCGGGATTGCCAACACATGATCGATGTCACCGTAGAAAACTTTGAAGCCGAGGTGGTTGCCGCCTCCATGACCACGCCCGTGCTGGTGGACTTCTGGGCGCCCTGGTGCGGCCCCTGCAAGACGCTGGGCCCGGTGCTGGAGAAGCTGGAGGTGGCCTACGCCGGCCGCTTCACGCTGGCCAAGATCGACTCCGACCAGCAGCAGCAGCTGGCGGCGATGTTCGGCATCCGCAGCATTCCCACCTGCGTGCTGATGATGAACGGCCAGCCGGTGGACGGCTTCACCGGCGCCCTGCCCGAGGGCCAGCTGCGCGCCTTTCTGGACAAGCACCTGCCCAGCGCCGAGGAGTTGCAGGCCGAGGAGCAGGAGGAACAGGCCCAGGAGGCTCTGGCCGGCGGCGACACCGCGGGCGCGCTGGAGGCGCTGCAGCAGGCCGTGCTGACCGACCCGGCCAACGACGAGGCGCGCTTTGACTACGTCAAACTGCTGCTGCAGCAGGGCCGCGAGGACGACGCCAAGGTGGCCTTCGCCCCGGTGATCGCCAAGGCCGAGGGCTCGCGCCGCCTGGGCGCGCTCAAGGCCTGGATGGACGCTCTTGATTTTGTAACTGCAGGCGCTTATGGGGCGGGCGCTGGGGCCGAATTTGATGCAAAGATTGCCGCCAACAAGCGTGATTTCGAGGCGCGCTACGGCCGCGCCCGCTGGCTCATGGCCCAGCAGCGCTGGACGGACGCCATGGACGAGCTGCTGGAAATCCTGATGCGCGACAAGGGCTGGAACGAGGAGGCCGCGCGCAAGACCTATATCGCCATCTTGGAGCTCATCGAGCCGCCCCGGGTCAAGGTCGCCGAGGGCCAGATCCCGCCCGAGGATCCGGTGCTGGCCAGCTACCGCCGGCGCCTGTCCAGCGTCGTGCTGAGTTGAGCTGGCGCCGCCGCGCGTGGCTGGCGCTGGCGGCGCTGTTGGCCGGCTGCGCCAGCGTACCGCCGCCCGATGCCTTCATCACCGGCACCGTCATCGCGCGCGAGCGGCTCTACATCCCCCCTGACGCGGTGTTCGATGCCGCCCTGGTGGATGTCACGCAGGTGGGCGAGCCGCCCCTGGTGCTGGCGCGCCAGCGCATCGCCCCGGCCGGGCCGCTGCCCTATGAATTGCGCATCCCCTACCGCCAGGCGCTGATACAACCGCGGGGCCGCTATGAGGTGCATGCCGCGGTCACGCAGCAGGGGCGCCTGCTGCTGGACACGCCGGGCGTGCACCCGGTGCTGCTCAGCCCCGCGTTCCGCCATGTGGATGTGATCCTGGCGCGCCGGCCCTTGCAGGAGGCCACGCTGAACGCCAGCGTACCCCTGCGCCAAACCTACTGGAAGCTGATCGAACTGGTGGATGGCGCCGACCTGGCAGCGCCGGCGGACGGGGCCGATGCCGCCCATCTGGTGCTGGCGCGCGACTCCGACCGGGCCATGGGCTCGGGCGGCTGCAACCGCTTCGCCGCGCGCTACCAGGTGGACGGGGGGCAGTTGCGCTTCGATGCCCTGGTGTCGGGCCTGCGCCTGTGCCTGCAGGGCGGCACCAGCGAGCTGGCCTACCTCGAGCGGCTGGATGCGGTGCGTGCTTACTGGCAGCAGGGCCGCAGCCTGGAGCTGCGCGATCGGGCCGGCAAGCCCGTGCTGCGCTTCGTGGCCGAGGAACGCGGCGAGCCGCCGCCAGACGACGACGAGCCGCCGCTGCAGCCCTCGTGATGCGGCCCAGGTCAGGCGGTGAGCCGCTGTAGCGCCTCGCGGTACTTGGCGGCGGTGTTTTCCACCACCTCGCGCGGCAGGCGCGGCGCGGGCGCGGTCTTGTCCCAGGGCTTGCCGCCCACCTGGGCCTGCTCCAGCCAGTCGCGCACGAACTGCTTGTCGTAGCTGGGCGGGTTCTCGCCTTTGGCCAGGGCGTCGGCGTAGCCCTCGACGGGCCAGTAGCGCGAGCTGTCGGGCGTCAGCACTTCGTCCATCAGCACCAGGCGGCCATTGCCGTCCAGGCCGAACTCGAACTTGGTGTCGGCAATGATCATGCCCTTTTCCAGGGCCATCGCGGCCGCGGCCTCGTACAGGCGGATGCTGATGTCGCGGATCTGCGTGGCCAGCTCCGGGCCCACCATCTCCACCGTGCGCTCGAAAGTGATGTTCTCGTCATGCTCGCCCACCGCAGCCTTGGCGGCGGGGGTGTAAATGCTGTGCGGCAGCCTGGCGGCGTTGGTCAGGCCGTCCGGCAGCGGCACGCCGCAGACCGAGCGCGACTGCTGGTATTCCTTCCAGCCACTGCCGGCCAGGTAGCCGCGCACCACGGCCTCGATGGGCAGGGGCTTGAGGCGCTGCACCAGCATGGAGCGGCCGCGCACCTGGGGTGCCTCGGCGGGCGTGACCACGCTCTCGGGTGCCTCGCCCGTCAGGTGGTTGGGCACGATATGCCCCAGCTTGTCAAACCAGAACAGCGCCATGCGCGTGAGCAGTTCGCCCTTGCCGGGAATCGGCTCGCCCATGATCACGTCAAAGGCCGAGAGCCGGTCGCTGGCCACCATCAGGATGCGGTCGTCCCCCACGGCGTAGTTGTCGCGCACCTTGCCGCGCGCCAGCAGCGGCAGCGAGGTCAGGGCGGAGGTGTGCAGGGCAGGGGTGCTGGGCTGGGTCATGTCGGTGGGGCAGGCGCGCGCAAAACGAATCGGCTGCGCCGACGGGCGCAGCGAAAGCGGCCCATTCTAGCGGTGCGCCCGGGTTGCGCAGGCGGGCGCCGCGCGCAGGGGAAAGCCGGCCCATTGTGGAACATTTCTGCTGGTTTGACATTTGTTCCGCATATCCCATATCCGCGGGCCAGGAAAGGCGTTGCGTTCCACGGCCGGCACGCGCATAGTGAATCCAGGGATGTGCGCATGCCATCCCCGGTCGCCCAGCTTCCAATCGGGTGGGCGGCATTGTTCAATTGAAGGAGGCTTGTCTATGAATTTGACGATCAGCGGTCATCATCTCGAAGTGACCCCGGCCTTGCGTAGCTATGTGACCACCAAGCTGGATCGCATCATTCGCCACTTCGACCAAGTGGTGGACGTGAAGGTACTACTGACCGTAGAGAAGCAAAAGGAGAAGGAAAAACGCCAGCGCGCGGAATGCACGCTGCATGTGAAAGGCAATGACCTGTTCGTGGAGAGCGCCCATTTCGACCTGTATGCGGCCATCGATGAACTGATGGACAAGCTCGACCGCATGGTCGTGCGCCACAAGGATCGCCAGCAGGATCACCAGGCCGGCCTGCGCCGCGCCACGGCCCAGGCGGCCGCCGCGGCGTCCTGACAGCCGTGCCTGCCCTGGCCCGCGCCATCGCCCATGCGGCGGCTGGCGCAGCAACCGCCCCCGTGGCGGTTTTTTGTTGCCGACAGATACACTTTCAGGGTTTCCGCTAGGCGTGCATAATCGTTACCTACTGACCATGAATCGACTAGCTTCCATACTGCCTGCCGCACAAGTGCTCGTGAGCGTCGATGCCACCAGCAAGAAGCGTGCGTTCGAGGAGGCCGGGCTGCTGTTTGAGAGCCAGCACGGCCTGTCCCGGGCCCTGATCACCGACAGCCTGTTTGCCCGCGAGCGCCTGGGCTCCACCGGCCTGGGCCACGGCGTGGCTATTCCGCATGGCCGCATCAAGGGGCTCAAGTCGCCCATGGCGGCGGTGTTCCAGCTGGCGCATCCCATCGGCTTTGACGCCCCCGACGAACAACCCGTGGCGCTGCTGATCTTTCTGTTGGTGCCCGAGGCGGCGACGCAAAAGCACCTGGAAATCCTCTCCGAGATCGCCGAGCTGCTCAGCGACAGCGGCCTGCGCGAGCGCATGAAGGCCTGCGCCGACGCCGCCAGCCTGCACGCCATGATCTCAGGCTGGCAGTCCGCCCAGGGCGGATGAGCCCGACACCCGCCCGCCAGCCGCCGTGAAACCCAACGTCGTCAGTGCCGATGCGCTCTTCGAGGAGTTCCGCGTCCTGCTGAAATGGCAGTGGATCGCCGGCCTGGGGGCATCGGAGCGGCGCTTCACCGAGGTCGCCGTGCGCGCCGCGCGCTCCAGCGCCGATCTGGTGGGCTACCTGAACTACATCCATCCCTATCGCACGCAGGTGCTGGGCGAGCGCGAGATCGCCTACCTGACCAACGCCACGCCCGAGGACTGCGAACGCCGCATTGCGCGCATCGTCACGCTGGAGCCCCCGGTGCTGGTGCTGGCCGACGGCCAGCAGGCGCCGGACGAGCTGGTGTCGATGTGCGAGCGTGCGCAGATCCCGCTGTTTGCCACGCACGAGTCGGCGGCCTTCATCATCGACGTGCTGCGCACCTACCTGTCCAAGCATTTCGCCGACCGCACCACCATGCATGGCGTGTTCATGGACATCCTGGGCCTGGGCGTGCTGATCACGGGCGAATCCGGCCTGGGCAAAAGCGAGCTGGGGTTGGAGCTGATCTCGCGCGGCAATGGCCTGGTGGCCGACGATGCGGTGGATCTGTACCGCATCAACCAGACCACCATCGAGGGCAAGTGCCCGGAGCTGCTGCAAAACCTGCTCGAGGTGCGCGGCATAGGCCTGCTGGACATCCGCGCCATCTTTGGCGAATCGGCCGTGCGCCGGCGCATGCGCCTGAAGCTCATCGTGCACCTCGTGCGCAAGGAGACCATGGAGCGCGACTACGAGCGCATGCCCTACGAGCCGCTCACCCAGGACGTGCTGGGCGTGCCCGTGCTCAAGGTGGTTGTGCAGGTGGTGGCCGGACGCAACATCGCCGTGCTGGTCGAGGCGGCGGTGCGCAATACCATCCTGCAGTTGCGCGGCATAGACACCTACCAGGAGTTCCTGGAGCGCCACCGCCGGGCCATGGAAAGCGGCAGCGGCGCCTGATCAGCGTTTCTTCGCGCAGTCGGCGCATTGGCCGTACAGCGCCATCGAGTGGTCGTGGATCACCCAGCCCTTGTCCTTGGCGATCAGGTTCTGGCGCTTCTCGATCTCGGGGTCGTAGAACTCTTCCACCTTGCTGCAGACCGTGCACACGAAATGGTCGTGGTGCTGGCCCTCGTTGAGTTCGTAGATCGCCTTGCCGCTCTCAAAACTGCTGCGGATCAGGATGCCGGCCTGCTCGAACTGCGTGAGCACGCGGTACACCGTGGCCAGGCCGATGTCCGAGCGCTCGTCGAGCAGCACGCGGAACACGTCCTCGGCCGTCATGTGGCGCTGCGTGCCCTTCTGGAAGATCTCCAGGATCTTCAGCCGTGGCAGGGTGGCCTTGAGGCCGGTGCTTTTGAGTTCGTCGATGTTCGTCATGACAGGTTCTTTCTGGTGCCAGGGCGAAATCAGCTGGGAGAGCCCCGCGGGCTGTGCGCAAGGCCCCGGCCGCTACAATGGCCCGGATCATATCCCCTATGCATAGACCCATGTTTGCTCCCGCCTGTTGGGGCGCCCGCCGGGGCGCCATTGTGTTGTCGGCCCTGGGCCTGTGCACCGGCCTGGCCGGTTGCGCCGGCACCGGCGAGCGCCTGGCCAGCATGGTCACGCCCTACAAGGTGGACGTGGTGCAGGGCAACTTCATCTCGCGCGAGCAGGTGCAGGCGCTGCAGCCCGGCATGGGGCGCCAGCAGGTGCGCGAAATTCTGGGCACGCCGTTGATGGTGAGCCTGTTCCATGGCGACCGCTGGGAATATGTGTTTACCTTGAAGCGCCCGGACGTGCCGGCGCAGACGCGCAAGCTCACCGTGTTCTTCAAGGAGAACATGCTCGATCGTGTCGAGGGCGACGAGATGCCCTCCGAGGCCGAGTTCGTGGCCTCGCTCAGCTCCAGGCGCGCCCAGGCCAAGGTGCCGCCGCTCGAAGCCACCGAGGCCCAGCTGGAGCGCTTCCCCAAGGCCAAGCCGGCCTCGGCTGCCCCCGCGGCGCCCACGCCTGCCCCCGCCGCCAGCTACCCGCCGCTGGAATCGCGCCGCTGAGTCGCGCGCCCGCGGCTGGCCTGGCCAGGCCAGCCCGATTTATTTTGATTGCGAGCCGACATGACCTCTACCTCCTCTACCGCACAGCGCCGCGTGGCCGTCGCCGGCGCCTCCGGCCGCATGGGCCGCATGCTCATCGAGGCCATTTGCGCCAGCGATGACTGCCTGCTGGCCGGCGCCCTGGATCTGGCCGGCAGCCCCGCCGTGGGCCAGGACGCGGCGGCCTTCCTGGGCCGCGCCAGCGGCGTCGCCATTACCGCCGACCTGCGCGCGGGCCTGCAGAACGCCGACGTGCTGATCGACTTCACGCGCCCCGAGGGCACGCTGGCGCATGCCGCCATCTGTGCCGAGCTGGGCGTGCAGATGGTCATAGGCACGACGGGTTTCACCGATGCGCAGAAGGCCGAGCTGGACGCCGCCGCGCGCCGCGTGGCCATGGTGTTCGCGCCCAACATGAGCGTGGGGGTGAACGTCACGCTCAAGCTGCTGCAAATGGCGGCGCAGGCGCTGGATGCGGGCTACGACATCGAGATCATCGAGGCGCACCACAAGCACAAGGTGGATGCGCCCTCGGGCACGGCACTGAAGATGGGCGAGGTGATTGCCCAGGCCCAGGGCACGCTGCTGGCCGACCGCGCCGTGTACGAGCGCTACGGCCACACCGGTGAGCGCAAGAGCGGCAGCATAGGCTTTGCCACCGTGCGCGGCGGCGACATCGTGGGCGACCACACGGTGCTGTTCGCCGGCACCGGCGAACGCGTGGAGATCACGCACAAGTCCAGCAGCCGCGCCGGCTACGCCCAGGGCAGCCTGCGCGCCGTGCGCTACCTGGCCGGACAACGTGCGGGCATGTTCGACATGTTCGACGTGCTGAACCTGAAGTAAGGGCACATGGACGGCCTGCACTGGTTGCGCCAGGGGGATGCGGTCACGCAGGCCACGGCGGCGCTGCTGCTGGTCATGTCGGTGGCCAGCTGGGTCGTCATCTTCTGGAAGCTGCGCCTGATGCGCCGCGCCCATGTGGACATGCCGCGCTGCACGGCCGCCTTCTGGCAGGCACCCACCCTGGCCACCGCGGCCGAGCGCCTGCCCGCCTTCGACCGCGAAGCGCTGATCCTGCCCCTGGTGCGCGCGGCGCAGCAGGTCGAAGCTGCCCAGGCCGGTGCCCTGGCCAGTCAGGGCAGCCTGTCGCAGCGCCTCACGCGCGTGCTGCGCGATGCGCTGCATGGCGTGCTGGGCCGGTTGCAATTCGGCCAGGTGCTGCTGGCCACCGTTGGCTCCACCGCGCCCTTCGTGGGCCTGCTGGGCACGGTGTGGGGCATCTACCACGCGCTCACGGCGCTCACCGGGGCCGAGCAGATCAGCATAGAGCGCCTGGCCGGCCCCGTGGGCGAGGCGCTGATCATGACCGCAGCCGGCCTGACGGTGGCCATCCCCGCCGTGCTGGCCTACAACTGGTTCGGCCGCGTCAGCGCCCGCATCGAGGCCGACCTGGAGGGCTTCGCGCGCGACCTGCGCGAGCTGCTCGTCGATACCGACCCGCCCAACTAACGGCACGCCATGGCATTCGGCCGCCTGGAGCGCACCAAGGGCGCGGAGCCCATGAGCGACATCAACGTGACCCCGCTGGTGGACGTGATGCTGGTGCTGGTGGTGATCTTCATCCTCACCGCGCCGCTGCTGGCCAGCAGCATCCGCCTGCAACTGCCGCGCGCCGAGGGCGCCCAGGGCGGCACGCCGGAGCATGCGGTATCGCTGGCGGTCGATGCCGCCGGCCAGGTCTATCTGGACGAAGCGCCGGTGGACGCCGCCACCCTGGCCCAGCGCCTGCGGCAGATCGCCAACCAGCGCCCCGACACCGAGGTTCAGCTGCGCGCCGACCGCAGCGTGCCCTATGGGCGTGTGGTCGAGGTCATGGATGCGGCGCAGGCGGCCGGCCTGACGCGCATGGGTTTCGTGGCCCAGCCATCAACTCAAAAATAAGAGCGTCTGGCGCTTGCTGTACGGGCGTTATAGGCCAAACAACTCCCAATTCAGGCATCTCCGGGAGCGCCGGCGTCTCGCCGGCATGGTCGTGCGTACCGGCGAGACGCCGGTGCTCCCGCTGTCATGGCAAGCCCTTTTGCTGCAGCCCGCTGCGGATGTCCCAGCCCGTGGGGCTTTGGTACAGGCGCAGGTCGAATTCGGGCAGCAGCGCCAGCAGGTGGTCGAAGATGTCGCCCTGTATGGCCTCGTACTGCACCCAGGCCGTGGTGGCGGTAAAGCAGTACAGCTCCAGCGGCACGCCCTCGGCCGTGGGTTCGAGCATGCGCACCATCAGCGTCATGCCCTGGTGCACGCCGGGGTGGGCCTGCAGGTAGGCCTGCACATAGGCGCGAAAGGTGCCGATGTTGGTCAGCCGGCGCAGGTTGGCGGGCACGGCGGCGCCCTCGCCCAGCGCGGCGTTGGCGCTGTGCACGGCCTGGCGCTTGGCCGCCAGATAGGGCGCCAGCAGGGCGATGCGCTCCAGGCGGTCGATGTCCGCGTCGCTCAGGAAGCGCACCGTGGCGCTGTCGATGCGCAGCTGGCGCTTGATACGGCGCCCGCCCGATTCGCTCATGCCGCGCCAGTTGCGGTAGCTCTCGCTCATCAGGCGCCAGGTGGGGATGGTGGTGATCGTCTTGTCCCAGTTCTGCACCTTCACCGTGTGCAGGGCGATGTCGATCACCGCGCCGTCGGCGCCCATCTGCGGCATCTCTATCCAGTCGCCCACGCGCAGCATGTCGTTGGACGACAGCTGCACGCCCGCGGTGAACGACAGGATGGTGTCCTTGAACACCAGCATCAACACCGCCGACATGGCGCCCAGGCCCGACAGCAGGATCAGCGGCGAGCGGTCGATCAGCACCGCCACGATGACGATGGCACCGATCAACGCCAGCGCCAGCTTGCCCAGCTGCACATAGCTCTTGATGGAGCGGGTGGCCGTGCGCGCGCCCTCCGGCCTGCTCTCCTGCTCCTGCAGGATGGCGTTGAGCAAGGCGTTCAGCGTGCGCACCAGCTGCAGCACGGTCAGCGCGACGGCCAGGTTGCGGATCACCGCAAAGGCCACCGGGTCCAGGTGCGGCACGGCGCCAATGCCCGCCTGCACCACCAGCGACGGCACCACGCGCGCCAGGCGGCGCAGCACCTGGTCGTGCCAGAACACGCGTGCCCAACGCACATCCATGCGCTCGCGCAGGCGCGGCACCGTGTGCAGCAGCAGGTATTGCGCCAGCGCCTGTACCACGTAGGCCAGCAGCAGCAGGCAGGCCAGGCCTATGGTGGCCTGCATCCAGGGTGATAGCGACAGAAACAGCGTGAGGACGGTCAAGGGCGGGAAAACTCCTTGCAATGCTGCGGCATGCCGGCCCCATGGGCTGGCGCTGCGCGGTGGTGGGGGGATGAACGCCTAGAATTGGGCGCAATTGTCAGACCCTTGTGACCACTGCGCAGCAGCGCAGTTCCCCGCCGCCTTTCTTATCCAGCTTCCCGATGCAAGACAAATACAACCACACCGAGGTGGAGCGCGCCGCGCACGCCCACTGGACGGCCAGCGATGCCTACCGCGTCACCGAGGATCAGGCAAAACCGAAGTACTACGCCTGCTCCATGCTGCCCTACCCCAGCGGCAAGCTGCACATGGGCCATGTGCGCAACTACACCATCAACGACATGCTCACGCGCCAGCTGCGCATGAAGGGGTTCAATGTACTCATGCCCATGGGCTGGGACGCCTTCGGCCTGCCGGCCGAGAACGCCGCGCTGAAGAACAAGGTGCCGCCCGCGCAGTGGACCTACGACAACATCGCCTACATGAAGCAGCAGATGCAGGCCATGGGCCTGGCCATCGACTGGAGCCGCGAGGTCGCCACCTGCGACCCGGAGTACTACAAGTGGAACCAGTGGCTGTTTTTGAAGATGCTGGACAAGGGCATTGCCTACCGCAAGACCCAGGTGGTGAACTGGGACCCGGTGGACCAGACCGTGCTGGCCAACGAGCAGGTGATAGACGGCAAGGGCTGGCGCACCGGCGCGCCGGTGGAAAAGCGCGAGATCCCCGGCTACTACCTGAAGATCACCGACTACGCGCAGGAGCTGCTCGACCATGTGCAGGTCGGCGGCGAAAAGGCCACCTTGAGCGGCTGGCCCGACAAGGTGCGCCTGATGCAGGAGAACTGGATCGGCAAGAGCGCCGGCGTGCGCTTTGCCTTCACGCACGACATCCAGGACGCGCAAGGTCATTTGATCCAGGACGGGAAGATGTATGTCTTCACCACGCGCGCCGACACCATCATGGGCGTGACCTTCTGCGCCGTGGCCCCCGAGCACCCGCTGGCCACGCACGCCGCGCAGGGCAATGCCAAGCTGGCCGCCTTCATTGAAGAATGCAAGAAGGGCGGCACCACCGAGGCCGAGCTGGCGCTGAAGGAAAAAGAGGGCATGGCCACCGGCCTGTTCGTCACCCACCCCTTGAGCGGCGAGCAGATCGCCGTCTGGGTCGGCAACTACGTGCTGATGAGCTACGGCGACGGCGCCGTGATGGGCGTGCCCGCGCACGACGAGCGTGACTTTGCCTTTGCGCTGAAGTACGACCTGGAGATCGAGCAGGTGATCCTGGTCGATGGCGAGCATTTCGACCACGAGCGCTGGCAGGACTGGTACGCCGACAAGGAGCGCGGCGTGACCATCAACTCCGACAACTTCAGCGGCCTGGCCCACAAGGACGCCGTCGCCGCCGTGGCCGCCGCCCTGGCCGCCAAGGGCCTGGGCGAGCTCAAGACCACCTGGCGCCTGCGCGACTGGGGCGTGAGCCGCCAGCGTTACTGGGGCACGCCGATCCCCATCATCCACTGCCCGGACTGCGGCGCCCAGCCCGTGCCCGAGAAGGACCTGCCCGTGGTGCTGCCGCCGGATCTGGTGCCCGACGGCTCGGGCAACCCGCTGGTGAAAAGCGAGCAGTTTCACGCCGGCGTGGTCTGCCCCTGCTGCGGCAAGGCCGCGCGGCGCGAGACCGACACCATGGACACCTTCGTCGACAGCTCCTGGTACTTCATGCGCTATTGCGACGCGCAGAACCACGACGCCATGGTCGGCGCCGGCACGGACTACTGGATGCGGGATCAGAATGCCGCCACCGGTGGCAGCGGCATGGACCAGTACATCGGCGGCATCGAGCACGCCATCCTGCACCTCTTGTACGCGCGCTTCTGGACCAAGGTCATGCGCGACCTGGGTTTGGTGAAGGTCGATGAACCCTTCACCAAACTGCTGACCCAGGGCATGGTCTTGAACCATATCTACAGCCGCAAGAGCGCCAAGGGCGCGAAGGACTATTTCTGGCCGCATGACGTGGAACACATCCACGACGAGACGGGCAAGATCGTCGGCGCCAAGTTGAAGAACGCCGCCGAGAGCACCGACGGCCTGCTCCCCGTGGGCACGGCCATCACCTACGAGGGCGTGGGCACCATGTCCAAGTCCAAGAACAACGGCGTCGATCCGCAGCACCTGATCGAAAAGTACGGCGCCGACACCGCGCGCCTGTACACCATGTTCACCGCGCCGCCCGAGCTGACGCTGGAGTGGAACGACGCGGCGGTGGAGGGCAGCTACCGCTTCCTGCGCCGGGTGTGGAACTTCGGCGTGA
>JAGPIX010000114.1:5127-9487 GCA_018054745.1 Alicycliphilus sp. | reverse complement strand
CGAGGCCGTCGGCGCCGATCTGATCGTGATGGGCTCGCACGGCCGTCGCGGGCTGGAGAAGCTTGTGCTGGGCAGCGTGGCGCAGAGCGTGCTGTCGCACACCAGGATCAACACGCTGGTGGTGCGCAGCGCCGACTGAGCGAGGCGCTGGCGATTGCTTCTGAATTGATAGCTTCCAGCGCTTGTCTGGCGGGCGCTACGGCCTGATTTGGCTTGAAATCAGCGCCCCTGCCTGGTGGCGCCGGGCCCCGCTTCAGCGGCGCGCCGAACGCCCTACGGCCGCCTTGGCCGGCGCGGGGCTGAAGGCGGCGCGCTCGGCCGTGGTTGCTTCCAGCCGGCGCGAGATGCTGCCGCACACCAGGTCGCACAACTCGTGCACCGCCGGGTCGGCAATGCGGTAGAGCACGCTGTTGCCCCGGTGCTCGCGCGCCACCAGGCCGTATTGCGCCATCTGCGTGAGATGGCGCGACACGTTGGCAATGCTCGAATCCACCTGCGCGGCGATGTCGCCCACGCTCATCTCGCCCGTACCCAGCACGTTGAGGATGCGCAGCCGCGTCGGCTCCGACAGCGTGCGGAAATAGCGCGCCACGTGCTCCAGGGCGGCAGGGGGCAGATGGGTCAAGGTGCTCACGAACGGACACTCCGGTACGGCTGGGTTGGGTGCCAGTCTAGCGGTTGCCTGAGCCCAACGTGGGGTTACGCTATTGCGTATTTGCATGATTGCGCAAATAATAACGCCATGAACCTGAAAAGCAAGTGCTTCGTGTTAGCCCTCGGTCATCGTTCAGCCGCGACGACGCTGCGCGCGGTGGGCCTGGCGCTCGCCCTGTCGGTGCTGGCCGGGCAGGCGCAGTCGGCCGAGTTGCCGGTGGTGGCCGTGCAGTCTGCCCAGCGGGCGCAGACGGCCACCTACGACGGCCAGGTAGAGGCATTGCGCCAGGCCGTCATCGCCGCGCAGGTGCCCGGCAGCGTGCTGGAGCTGAACGTGCGCGCCGGCGATACGGTGCGTGCCGGCCAGGTGCTGCTGCGCATCGACGCGCGCGCCGCCGAGCAGAGCGCAGCCGCCAGCAGTGCGCAGGTGGCCGCGGCCCGCGCCGCGCTCGACGTGGCGGCCACCGAGCTGGCCCGCAAGCGCGCGCTGGCGCAGAAGAACTACATCAGCAAGGGCGCGCTGGAGCAGGCCGAGAGCCAGTACCGCGCCGCCCGGGCGCACGTCAACGCGCAGTCGGCGCAGGCCAGCGCGGCGCGCACGCAGACCGGCTTTCACGTGGTGCGCGCGCCGTTCGACGGCATCGTGGCGCAGCTCACCGTGGAGCGCGGCGACATGGCCATGCCGGGCCGCCCCTTGATGACGGTGTACGACCCCGGCGCGCTGCGCGTGACGGCGCACGTGCCGGCCAGTGCCCTCCAGGGCGGCGCCAGCGGCGCGCAGGTGCTGCTGTCGGGCAGCGATGCCGCGGTGGCGCCGGCCCGCGTGCAGGTGCTGCCCACGGTCGATCCGCAATCGCTGACGCAGCAGGTGCGCGCCGATCTGCCGGCGGGCACGGCGGCGGCGCCGGGCCAGTTTGCAAGGCTGCAACTGGCTGGCGCGGCCGTCGATGCGGCGGCGGCCAAGCGCCTGTTCGTGCCGGCCTCGGCCGTGGTGCGCCGCGCCGAGGTGACGGCGGTCTACGTGATGGGCGCCGACAAGCGCCCGCAACTGCGCCAGCTGCGCCTGGGCCCGGTGCAGGGCGATCAGGTCGAGGTGCTGTCGGGCCTGGACGCGGGCGAGCAGCTGATCACCGACCCGCAGGCAGCCACGCGCGTTGTGGCCGGGGGGCGTTGATTCCATGACTTCGCTTCGCTCAATGATTTCGGCTTCGCCATTGATGACGGCGCTGGCGCGCCATGACTCATCTTGGGTCATGCGCCCGCAGGGCGCGTCATCGACGGCCGCAGGCCGAGGTCGTGCGCCGTCAGGGGCGGTCATGACTTGCGGTGCCGAGGGCTACTGACATGCAGGAACATCGCATGGGCATTTCGGGCCGCATCGCGGCCTACTTCCAGAGCGCGCAGATCACGCCGCTGCTGGCGCTGGTCGCCTTTCTGCTCGGCCTGTTCGCCGTGTTGGTGACGCCGCGCGAGGAAGAGCCGCAGATCGACGTGACCATGGCCAACGTGATCGTGCCGTTCCCCGGCGCGAGCGCGAAGGACGTGGAGGCCATGGTGGCCACGCCGGCCGAGCAGGTGCTGTCGCAGATGACGGGCGTGGAGCATGTGATGAGCGTGTCGCGTCCGGGCGTGGCGGTGGTCACGGTGCAGTTCAAGGTCGGCGTGCCGCGCCAGGCGGCGGTGGTGCGCCTGTACGACACCGTGGGCGCCAATGCCGACTGGCTGCCCAAGGGTCTTGGCGTGCTGCAGCCCATCATCAAGCCGAAGGGCGTGGACGACGTGCCCATCGTCGCGCTCACGCTGCACAGCACTCGGGCCGATACCGGCGCCTTCGACCTGGAGCGCGTGGCGCGCAGCGTCGAGGCCGAGATCAAGCGCGTGCCCGGCACGCGCGAGGTGAAGACCGTGGGCGGCCCCGGCCGCGCGGTGATGGTCGAGGTCGATCCCACGCGCCTGGCCGCTGTCGGCCTGACGCTCCACGAGGTGCGCGGCGCTCTGCAGTCGGCCAACATGGGCCTGCCGGTGGGTGACGTGCTGCAGGGCAACCAGGCCATCGCCATCGAGACCGGCCCCTATCTGCACAGCGCCCAGGACGTGGCCGAACTGGTGCTGGCCAGTCGCGGCCGCAAGCCGGTCTATCTGCGCGAAGTCGCCAGCGTGCGCGAAGGCGCGCCCCCGGCCGAACGCTACGTGTGGCACGGCGAGGTGCAGCGCGGCGAAGGTGAAGCGCGCGCGGTTGAAACGCCCGCCGTCACGCTCGCCATCACCAAGAAGCCGGGCGAGAACGCCATCGACGTGGCCAATGCGGTGATGCAGCGCGTGAGCGAGCTGCACGATACGGTGATTCCCCATGATGTGCAGGTCAGCACCACGCGCAACTACGGCGAGACCGCCAACGACAAGGCCACCACGCTGATCAAGAAGCTGCTGTTCGCCACCTTCGCGGTGGTGGCGCTGGTGTTCTTTGCGCTGGGCCGGCGCGAGGCCGCCATCGTCGGCACGGCGGTGATCCTGACGCTGACGGTGACGCTGTTCGCCAGCTGGGCCTGGGGATTCACGCTCAACCGCGTGTCGCTGTTCGCGCTGATCTTCTCCATCGGCATCCTGGTGGACGACGCCATCGTGGTGGTCGAGAACATCCACCGTCACCAGCAGCTGTTCCCCGGCCGCAGCTTGCGCGAGATCATCCCTGGCGCCGTTGATGAAGTGGGCGGCCCCACCATCCTGGCCACCTTCACCGTCATCGCCGCGCTGCTGCCGATGGCCTTCGTCAGCGGGCTGATGGGGCCGTACATGAGCCCCATCCCCATCAACGCCAGCATGGGTATGGTGCTGTCGCTGATCATCGCCTTCGTCGTCACGCCCTGGCTGGCGCGGCTGTGGATGAAGGCGACGCACCAGCACGATGACGGCAAGGCCGCCGGCCATGGTTTGGCAGGCAAGCTGGCGCCGCTGTTCGAACGCATCTTCCGCCCACTGCTCGACGACCGGCGCGGTGGCCGCAACCGCGGCCTGCTGGGGCTGGTGGTGGCGGGGCTGATCGCGCTGTCGGTGGCGCTGCCCGTGGTCGGGCTGGTGGTGCTGAAGATGCTGCCGTTCGACAACAAGAGTGAGTTCCAGGTCATCGTCGACATGCCGGCCGGCACGCCGGTTGAAAAAAATGCTGCGGTTTTGAGAGCGCTGGGCGCGCATCTGGCCACCGTGCCCGAAGTGCTGCACTACCAGGCCTACGCAGGCACCGCATCGCCCATCAACTTCAACGGCCTGGTGCGCCAGTACGACCTGCGCGCCGGTGGCGAGGTGGGCGACATCCAGGTCAACCTGGTCGACAAGGCGCACCGCAAGGACCAGAGCCACCTGATCGCCATGCGCGTGCGCCCCGCGCTGCACGAGATCGGCCGCCGCTTCGGCGCCAACGTGAAGGTGGTCGAGGTGCCGCCCGGCCCGCCGGTGCTGGCACCCATCGTGGCCGAGATCTATGGGCCGGAAGAAGCGGGCCGGCGCGAGGTGGCCAAGGCCGTGCGCGCGGTGTTCGAGGCCACGCCGGGCGTGGTCGATGTGGACGATTCCACCATCACCGCCGCGCCCAAGACGCTGCTGCTGGTCGACCGCACCAAGGCCGCGCAACTGGGCGTGACGCAGCAGGCCATCGCCAGCACGCTGCGCATGGGCCTGTCGGGCGACGCCGCCACCTACCTGCACGATG
>JAGPIX010000114.1:0-5027 GCA_018054745.1 Alicycliphilus sp. | reverse complement strand
CACGCGCTGCTGGGCGCGCAGTTCACCGCCACCAGCATGATCGGCATGATCGCGCTGGCCGGCATCATCGTGCGCAACTCGATCCTGCTGGTCGACTTCATCCACCTGCAGGAGGCCGAGGGCGTGCCGTTCAAGCAGGCCATCGTGCAAAGCGCCATCACGCGCGCGCAGCCGATTGCGCTGACGGCGCTGGCCGCCATGATCGGCGCGCTGTTCATCCTCGACGACCCGATCTTCAACGGCCTGGCCATTGCGCTGATCTTCGGCATCCTGGTGTCCACCGTGCTCACGCTGGTGGTCATCCCCATCCTCTACTACGTCGCCTACCGCCGGAGTCATGAGTCAAATCAGGCTCCAGCGCCCGTCCCGCCTGCGCAAGCAGCTACTTGAAAAGGAGCAAACAGAATGACATCGTGGCAACTTACCCGCCTCATCGGCGGTACCTTCATCCTGCTTTCGCTGGCGCTGGGCGTGCCCGGCAGCCCCATCTTCCATTCGACGAACTGGCTGTGGTTCACCGCCTTCGTCGGCGCCAACTTCCTGCAGAGCGGCATCACCAACTGGTGCCTGATGGAAACCATCATGCGCAAAGTCGGCGCCCGTGCATCTTGATTCAAGGAGAAGAAACCATGGTTGAAAACTACAAGGAGCTGATCGCTTCCGTATCCGCCAACACCGCCAAGCTGCGCAAGGGGATCCCCGATGTCATGCAGGGCTTCAACGCCATGGCGGGCGCCGCCGGCAAGGACGGCGTGCTGGACGCCAAGACCAAGGAGCTGATCGCCATGGCGCTGTCGGTGGCCGCGCGCTGCGACCCGTGCGTGGGCTACCACGCCAAGGCCCTGGTCAAGCTGGGCGCCACGCGTGCCGAACTGGATGAGATGCTGGGCATGTGCGTTTACATGGGTGGCGGCCCGTCGCTGATGTACGCCGCCGCGGCCATTGCCGCCTACGAGGAGTTCGGCGGCGAGAAGGCCGCATGAGCATGCGACCCGCCTGGGTGCGCCGCGGGCTGGCCATCGGCCTGCTGGGGCTGGCCGCGCTGCCCGCCACCGCGCAGGACCTGCTCACCGCGTGGCGCGCTGCCGAGCAGCACGACCGCACGCTGGCCGTGGCCCGTGCCGAGCATGCGGCGGCGCAGACCAAGCGCGAGCAGGCCGAAGCGCTGTGGCGCCCCAACGTGATGCTGGGCCTGGGCGCCGGCCTGGGCGCCAGCGACACGCGCATGAAGGGCGCGCAGTTCTCGGCGCCCGGCTTCGGCACGTCCGAGGGCGTGGACTTCGCCACCTCGGTGCACGCGGGACTGGCCACGCGCGCCAACCTCATTGCGCAGCAGCCGCTGGTCAATCGTTGGCGCGACGCCGCCCGTGCGCAACTTCATCTGGGCGCTGAGATGGGCGACACGGCCTGGCGCGCCGCCCGCAACGAACTGCTGCTGCGCACCGCCGAGCGCTACTTCGCCCTCGCCGTGGCGCAGGAGCAGTTGCGCGTGACCGAGCGCCAGGCCGAATCGGTGGCGCGCGCCACCACCGAGGCGCACGACCGTTTTGAGCTGGGGGACGTGCCCGTGACCGACACGCATGAGGCCGATGCGGCTCTCGCCGGCGTGCGTGCGCAGGTCGAGGCGGCGCGCCTGCAGCGCGACCTGACGCGCCAGTCGCTGGCCGACAGCACCGGCCTGCCGCTGCCCGTGGCGCAACTGCCCGCGCAAACCCAGGCATTGGGCGAATCGCTGCAAGCCTGGATCGACGCCGCGCAGGCGGCCAACCCGCAGGTGCAGCTGGCCGCGCATGGTGTGCGCATGGCCGAGCAGGAACTGCGCAAGCGCCGCGCAGGCGACAGCGTGTCGGTGGACTTGGTCGCACAGGCCGGCTTCGACCGGCTGGGCGGCCGGGGCGAATTCGGCTCGGCCAGCAACCGCAACGCCAATGCCATGGTCGGCGTGCAGGTCAACATCCCCCTGTACGACGGCGGCATGAGCCGCGCCCAGGCCAGCGAAGGCGCACGCCTGCTGGACAAGGCGCAGGCACAGCTGGAACAGGCGCGAGAGCAGGTGGCCGAGCAGGTGCGCGCCGCCTGGCTGGGCTGGCAGGCGGGCGAGGCACGTGTTGCAGCCTTGCAGGGCGGCCTGAAGGCCAGCGCCGCGCGGCTCGACGCCACGCGCACCGGCCGCGAGCTGGGCGACCGCACCCTGATGGACGTGCTGAACGCCGAGAACGATCACGCCCGCGCCACGCTGGCGCTGGCGGAGGCGCGCACCAGCCAGGTGCAGCAGCGCCTGCGCCTGGCCGCGCTGGCCGACCGGCTGGACGAACCCATGATGGGCCAGATCAATGCTGCGCTGGCACCGGCGCGCGCCGATGTGGCGCCGACCGCGCCGCCCGCTGTCGTGCCGCGGGACGCCCCCGCGCGCGCGCCGCGAAAGGACCGTAGATGAACGCCTCCACCCGCGCCCACATCGTCGTGCTCGGCACCGGCTTCGGTGCACTGTCCACCGTGCGGGCCGTGCGCGCGGGCGGCTGCACCGATCCGATCACGATGATCGGCCCGCGTGCAGAACTGCATTACCTGCCGGGCACCATCTGGATTCCCAGCGGCCTGCGCACGCGCGCCGACCTGGTGGTGCCGCTGGGCAACTTCTTCCAGCGCATGAACGTGCAGCACCATCAGGCCAGCGTCACCGGCCTGTCGGATGACGGGCGCGTGGTGCACACCACGGCGGGCGATGTGGCCAACCACACGCTGGTCATTGCCAGCGGTGCGCGCTTCATCCGCAAGCTGCCGGGCATCGAGCACGCCGTCGTGCCCTGCGAAGGCATCGACGCCGCCGAGCGCGTGCGCGACCGTTTGCGCGCCATGGACGGCGGCACCATCGCCATCGGCTTCGGCGCCAACCCCCACGAGCCAAGCGCCGTGCGCGGTGGGCCGATGTTCGAGTTCCTGTTCGGCATCGAGCGCCAGTTGCGCCGCGAGGGCCGGCGCGAGCAGTTCAAGCTGGTGTTCTTCAACCCCTCGCCCAAGCCCGGCATCCGCCTGGGCGAGAAGACGGTGGCGCAACTGCTGGCGCGCATGCAGCGCCAGGGCATCGAGACGCACCTGGGCCACAAGATGCTGCGCTTCGAGGCCGACAAGGTGGTCACCGAGGGCGGGGAATTCGCCGCCGACCTGATCCTGTTCATGCCGGGGCTCACCGGGCCGGCCTGGCTGGATCAATCCACGCTGCCGCGTTCGCCCGGCGGCATGGTGGCGGCCGATGCGCAGTGCCGCGTGGCCGGCTTCGAGCGCGTCTACGTGGTCGGCGACAGCGGCAGCTTTCCCGGCCCCGACTGGATGCCCAAGCAGGCCCACATGGCCGATCTGCAGGCCGAGGCCGCGGCGCACAACCTGCTGGCCGAGCTGGCGGGCGGGCGGGGCGAGCGCGGCTTCAAGGTCAAGCTGATCTGCATCATCGACGCCATCGATCAGGGCACGCTGGTCTACCGCACCGAGCAGCGCCAGATCGTGCTGCCGCCCAGCCGCCTGATGCACTGGGCCAAGCGCCGCTTCGAACGGCGCTACCTCAAGCAATATCGATAAAGGGCCGAACCATGCAGGACATGCTCGCCGCCCTTGAAAAGCACACGGGGCCGGGGCGCCCGTTTCACTCGCCCCCTGTCAGAACGGTCGGGCGGTGCAAGCCGACCTGAATTCACCACCACCACCCATCGAGGAGACAACATGACCGAACGTTCCCGCCGCGGGACCACACGACCGCCATCCCGCCGCGACATGCTGCGCGCCATGGGGGCCGCGCCCATCGCCGTCAGCGCCTTGCAGGCCAGCACTGCGGCGCAGGCGCAGACCAGCAACAGCAAGGCGCACATCGTCATTGCCGGCAGCGGCCTGGGCGGCATTGCCGTGGCCAGCCGGCTGCGTGCGCTGCTGCCCGAGGCGAAGATCACCATCGTCGACGCCAAGCAGGAGCACAACTACCAGCCCGGCTACACCCTGGTGGCCAGCGGCGTGTGGCCGATCGAGAAGGTGCGCGACCGCAACGCCGACTTCATCCCTGCTGGCGTGGAATGGGTGCAGGAGATGGTGGCCGCCTTCGACCCCGCCAGCAACAGCCTGACCACCACGAGCGGCCAGAAAATCACTTACGACTACCTCGTCGTCGCCACCGGCCTGCAGCTCGACTATGCGCAGATCGAGGGCATGGACGTGGCCGCCATCGGCCAGAACGGCATGGGCAGCGTGTACGCCAGCCCGCAGGCCGCGCAGGCCACCTGGCAGGCCATGGATGCCTACCGCGCCAAGGGCGGCCAGGCCGTGATGACGCTGCCGCCCGGCGCGCTGAAATGCGCCGGCGCGCCGCTGAAGATGACCTTCATGATCGCCGACCGCCTGCGCCAGGCCGGCACGCTGGCCAATTCCAAGGTCGACTTCTACAGCGCCCTGGCCGACGACACCGTGTTCGGCGTCAAGTCGGTCAACGACAACGTGCTGGCGCGCTGGAAGGCGCTGGGCATCAACACCCACTACCTGCAGAAGCTGGTGGCGGTGGACCTGGGCGCGCGCAAGGCCGTGTTCACCTCGCCCGAGGGCGAGCGCACCAGCGTCGACTACGACTTCCTGCACGTGGTGCCGCCCATGCGCGCGCCCGACGTGGTGAAGAACAGCGACCTGTCGGCCAAGCAGGGCCCCATGGCCGGCGGCGGCTGGCTGGAGGTGAGCAAGGACACGCTGCAGCACCTGCGCTACCCCAACGTGTTCGGCGTGGGCGACATCAACGGCACGCCGCGCGGCAAGACGGCGGCCACCGTCAAGAAGAGCGCGCCGCTGGTGGCGCACAACCTGGCGCGCGTGATCGCGGGGCAGCCGGCCGACCAGATCTTCGACGGCTACACCTCGTGCCCGATGATCGTGCGCGAAGGCTCGGCCATGCTGATCGAGTTCGACTACGACGGCAAGCTCACGCCCTCGCTGCCGATGATCGAGCCGCTGCAGGAGAGCTTCATGGCCTGGTTCATGAAGTACCGCCTGCTCAA
>JAGPIX010000113.1 GCA_018054745.1 Alicycliphilus sp. | reverse complement strand
TCTACGCCGGCATCGAGTTCGAGGCGCAGTCCGACAAGGCCAAAAAGCTCATCAAGTTCCTGCAGGACGAGTTTGGCGTGAAGAAGATCCGCTTTCCCGAGACCTCGGGCATTGGCGTCAAGCCCGTGTCGCGCGAGGGCACGCAGCGTCTGGTGCGCAAGGCCATCCAGTACGCCATAGACAACGACAAGCCCAGCGTGACCCTGGTGCACAAGGGCAACATCATGAAGTTCACCGAAGGGGGCTTTCGCGACTGGGGCTACGAGCTGGCGGCCCAGGAGTTCGGCGCCGAGCTGATCGACGGCGGCCCCTGGATGCGCCTGAAGAATCCGCGCACGGGCAAGGAGATCACCGTCAAGGACAGCATTGCCGACGCCTTTCTGCAGCAGATTTTGCTGCGTCCTGCCGAGTACAGCGTGATCGCCACGCTGAACCTGAATGGCGACTACATCTCCGACGCGCTGGCGGCCCAGGTGGGCGGCATCGGCATTGCGCCGGGCGCCAACATGTCGGACTCGGTGGCCATGTTCGAGGCCACGCACGGCACGGCGCCCAAGTACGCGGGCAAGGACTATGTGAACCCCGGCTCGGAGATCCTCTCGGCCGAGATGATGCTGCGCCACGTGGGCTGGACCGAGGCCGCCGACCTGATCATCCGCTCCATGGAAAAATCCATACAAAGCAAGAAGGTGACCTATGACTTCGCGCGCCTGATGGAGGGGGCCACCCAGGTCAGCTGCTCGGGCTTTGGTCAGGTGATGATCGACAACATGTAGCTCGCATGCTTGCCCCTTGAGGCTGGGCCCACCCTCGGGTGGGTCTTTTTGCATCTGTGACTGGCTATGGGCAAATAAAAAGGCCATCCCAATTCGCATTGGGATGGCCTTGATTGGCTCCTCAACCTGGGCTCGAACCAGGGACCTACGGATTAACAGTCCGGCGCTCTACCGACTGAGCTATTGAGGAATGTTCGGTGTTTTTATTGGCTGGCCTTGTGCAATTGCAAGGCCTTGAATTTGGCTCCCCGACCTGGGCTCGAACCAGGGACCTACGGATTAACAGTCCGGCGCTCTACCGACTGAGCTATCGGGGAACAAGCCTTAGATTATATACATAAAAATCAGCATGCCTGGCAGAAATTTACCGCTCGGAGCAGGCGCGTCAGGCCTCGGGCTCGGGGCGCAGCCACAGCCAGGTGAGTACACAGGCCATGAAGCCGCAGCCCGAGTAGGCGGCCCAGCGCGGCGTGTCGATCACCAGCAGGATGATGGCGCACAGCGTCATCAGGACGGAGGCGCTCCATTTGGCGTGGCGGCTCACACGCCCGCCATTGGCCCAGTTGCGCAGCATGGAGCCGAACAGTGGGTGGAACCACAGCCAGCGGTACAGGCGCGGTGAGCTGCGCGCCGCCGCCCAGGCGGCCATGAGCACGAAAACCGTGCTCGGCAACCCGGGCACGATGACCCCTATCACGCCCAGGGCCAGGCACAGCACGGCAAACACGAACAGCAGCCAGCGTGCCAGCGCCGGCAGGGGCGGCTGCTCGGGCACGGGTGGCAAGGACTCGGTCTGCTCGGTCATGCTGGCGATTGTGCCCGGGGCGGTACGGGGCATGACAAGCGTTATCCTCGATAGCCTCCATGCCACCATAGCCTTTGACTTGCCTCAATGACCGTTCGCACCGTATTGAAGATGGGCGACCCGCGCCTGTTGCGCGTGGCCCGGCCCGTGACAGCCTTTGACACGCAGGAGCTGCACCAGCTGCTCACCGACCTGCTGGACACCATGCAAGCCGCCAATGGCGCCGGGCTGGCCGCGCCCCAGATCGGCGTCGATCTGGCGGTGGTCGTATTTGGCTCGGGTCTGCCTAACCCGCGCTACCCGGACGCGCCCATCGTGCCGCGCACGGTGCTGGTCAACCCGGTGATCACGCCCATCGGCGATGCCGAGCAGCTCGACTGGGAGGGCTGCCTGTCGGTGCCTGGCCTGCGTGGACTGGTGCCGCGCTGGCAGAGCGTGCGCTACACCGGCTTTGGCGTGCGCGGCGAGCCCATTGACCGTACGGTGAGCGGCTTTCACGCACGCGTGGTGCAGCATGAATGCGACCATTTGTGGGGCAAGCTTTATCCCATGCGCATGCGGGACTTCAGTCAGTTCGGCTTTACCGAGGTGCTGTTTCCGGACATAGGCGCGGCCGAGGAGGAGTGACTTGGGCGCATGAATGATGCGCTCCACGGCAAAGGACTGTATACATATCGGCATGCAATTTTTGTCGACTGTGATTCTAAAGTTCGCTGCAGGCCGTGGCTGGGGAGGGTCTTCATGCAGGGCAGCACAGCACGGCACGGCACAAGAGGCCACCAAGAGGCCCAGGCAATGGATTCAAGGAGACATACGGTGAACACGAATTCCACAGTCCCGGCCAGCGAACTGCGCCCGGAGGATGAAAAACTGGGCCTGGGCGCCAATCTGGCCTATGGCCTGCAGCATGTGCTGACCATGTATGGCGGCATCGTCGCCGTGCCGCTGATCGTGGCCGAGGCGGCCGGCATGTCGGCCGCCGATGCCGGTCTGCTGATCACCGCCTGCCTGTTCATGGGCGGGGTGGCCACGTTGTTGCAGACCCTGGGCATTCCGTTTTTTGGCAGCCGCCTGCCGCTGGTGCAAGGCGTGTCGTTTGCCGGCGTGGCCACCATGGTCAGCATCTTGCAGACCGGCGGCGGGCTGCCGGGCATTCTGGGCGCGGTGATGGCCTCGGCCGTGCTGGGCCTGCTGGTCGCTCCGGTGTTCTCCAAGGTCACGCGCTTCTTCCCGCCGCTGGTCAACGGCTGCGTGATCACGGTGATTGGCCTGTCGCTGATCCCCGTGGCCGCGCACTGGGCCATGGGCGGCAACGCCCGCGCCGCCGATTACGGCAGCATGAGCAATATTGCGCTGGCGGGCATTTCGCTGGTCATCGTGCTGGGTTTGAGCAAGGTGGGCAGCGCGGCCATCTCGCGCCTGTCGATTCTGCTGTCCATCGTGCTGGGCACGGTGGTGGCCGTGTTCATGGGCAAGGCCGACTTCTCGCGCGTGCTGGAGGGTGCCTGGTTCGCCATTCCCACGCCCATGCACTTTGGCATGCCGACCTTCAACACGGCGGCGATTCTGTCGATGTTCATCGTCATCCTGGTGATCCTGGTGGAAACCTCGGCCGATGTGCTGGCCGTGGGCGACATCGTGGGCACGCGCGTGGATTCGCGCCGCCTGGGCGACGGCCTGCGCGCCGACATGCTGTCGAGCATCGTGGCCCCGGTGTTTGGCGCGTTCACGCAGAGTGCGTTCGCGCAGAACGTGGGCCTGGTGGTGGTCACCGGCGTCAAGAGCCGCTACGTCGTGGCCTACAGCGGTTTGATTCTGATTGCCCTGGGGGTGTTGCCCATCATGGGCCGGGTGGTGGCCTGCGTGCCGCCCTCGGTGCTGGGCGGGGCCGGCCTGGTGTTGTTTGGCACCGTGGCGGCCAGTGGCATACGCACCTTGTCCAAGGTGGACTACAACAACAACATGAACCTGATCGTGGTGGCGGCGGCGGTAGGCGCGGGCCTGATTCCGGTGGTGGCGCCCAAGTTCTATGCGCAGTTTCCGGACTGGTTTGCCACCATATTCCACTCGGGCATCAGCGCCACGGCCCTGGTCGCCATCTTGCTGAACCTGTTGTTCAACCATTTCAAGCAGGGCAACTCGGATCAGCAATCGGTGTTTGTCGCGGCGTCAGACCGCACGCTCAGCGCGCAGGTGCTGGCCAGCCTGTACGACGGAGATGTGGTGATAGACGGCAGGCTCTATGACAAGAATGGCAAGCTGGTGCCCGTGGCCAGGGCCCATTGACAGGCGCAGCCAGGGCTATGGCGATTTAATATAAAACAAGCCTCTAGCGCTTATCTGGCAAGTGCAAACAGCTATAAATAGCATAGCTATTGATCGGCCAAGGCCTGCAGCAGCTCCGTCTCGATGCGGATCTGCTGCTGGTTGCTTTGCAGTTCTGCGCCCTGCAGCAGGAAGGTGTCTTCCACGCGCTCGCCCAGGGTGCTGATCTTGGCCAGCTGCACGCTTAAAGAGTGGCGCGAGAGCACGCGTGCCACCAGGTACAGCAGGCCGGCGCGGTCGCTCGCCGAGATGCTGAGCAGCCAGCGCTGGGCCTTTTCGTCGGGGCGCAGCGTGACGCGCGGCGCGATCGGAAAGCTCCTGACCCGGCGCGACACGCGCTTGCGCGCGGGCTCGGGCAGCGCGCCCCGGTCCTCGATGGCGCGCTGTAGGTCGTTCTCGACCATGTGGATGAGTTCGCGGTAGGCGCCGGGCTGGCTGGTGGCGACGACCTGGAAGGTGTCCAGCGCATGGCCGTTGTGCGCGGTGTGCACGCGCGCGTCCAGGATGGAGAAGCCCGCGCGGTCGAAGTAGCCGCAGATACGGGCGAACAGGTCGGCCTGGTCGGGCGCGTAGACCAGCACCTCCAGCCCCTCGCCGGCCAGCGACAGCCGGGCGCGCACGATGGCCCGGGCAGCGCCCACATGACGCGAGAGGTGGCGCGTGTGCCAGGCGATGTCGGGCGCCTCGTGGCGCATGAAGTAGCTCACGTCCAGCGTGTCCCACAGCCGCTTGTGGGCCTCGTGCGGCAGGGCGCTCAGGGCCAGCAGGATCAGCGCCTCGCGCTTGCGTGCCTCGATCTCGGCGGCCGGGTCGGGCGCGCGCCCGCCCAGCACGCGCAGCGTGGAGCGGTACAGGTCTTCGAGCAGCTTGCCCTTCCAGGCGTTCCAGACCTTGGGCGAGGTGCCGCGTATGTCGGCCACCGTGAGCAGATACAGGGCCGTGAGCTGGCGCTCGTTGCCCACATGCTGGGCAAAGGCGCGGATCACGTCGGGGTCGGACAAATCCTGCTTTTGCGCCACCTGGCTCATCAACAGATGCTCACGCACCAAAAATTCGGCCAGCTGCGCGTCGGCCGCGTCGATGCCATGCTGGCGGCAAAAGCGCCGCACCTCCTGCGCGCCGATCTGCGAGTGGTTGCCGCCGCGGCCCTTGCCGATGTCGTGGAACAGCGCCGCGAGGTACAGCACCCAGGGCTTGTCCCAGCCGCTGGCCAGTTGCGAGCAGAACGGGTATTCGTGCGCATGTTCGGCCATAAAGAAGCGGCGCATGTTGCGCAACACCATGAGGATGTGCTGATCCACCGTGTAGACATGGAACAGGTCGTGCTGCATCTGGCCGACGATGCGCCTGAAGGGCCAGAGGTAGCGCCCCAGCACCGAGGTCTGGTTCATCAGCCGCATGGCGTGCGTGATGCCCGAGGGCTGGCGCAGTATCTGCATGAACTGCGCGCGGTTGGCCGGGTCGCGCCGAAAACCGGCGTCCATCAGGCCGCGCGCGTTGTACAGCGCGCGCAGGGTGCGCGCCGACAGGTCCTTGAGCGCCGGCGAGCTCTGGTAGAGCAAAAAGGTCTCCAGGATGGCGTGCGGGTGGCGCTCGTACAGGTCGTCGCTGGCCACCTCGATCAGGCCGGCCTTGTCGAAAAAACGCGCGTTGATGGGGCGCAGCTCATGCGTGCTGGGGTTGAGCCGCTCCTCTATGCCCAACAGCAGGATCTGGCTGAGCTGCGTGACGGCCTTGGCCGCCCAGTAGTAGCGGCGCATCAGCGTCTCGCTGGCGCGCATGGCCAGGCGCTGGCCGTCGGGGGCGGTGGAGCGGTAGCCAAAGCTCTCGGCCACGGCGGTCTGCAGATCGAACACCAGGCGGTCCTCGCGCCGCCCGGCAATGGCGTGCAGGCGGGCGCGGATCAGCAGCAGCAGGGCCTCGTTGCGCTCAATCTGCCGCAGCTCGAAGGGCGTGGCCAGGCCGTTGGCCGCCAGCTCGCGCCAGCTGCTGCCCAGCCCCGCGGCGTTTGCCGCCCAGATGATGAGCTGCAAGTCGCGCAGGCCGCCGGGCGATTCCTTGCAGTTGGGCTCCAGCGCGTAGGGCGTGTCCTCGTACTTGGTGTGGCGCTGGCGCATCTCCAGCGTCTTGGCCTGCAGAAAGGCGCGCGCGTCCATCTGGGCGTCGTAGCGCCGGCAAAATTCGTCGAACAATGCCGGGCTGCCGCACAGCAGGCGCGCTTCCAGCAGGGCCGTCTGCACCGTCACATCGGCGGCGGACTCGCTCAGGCATTCGGCCACGCTGCGCACGCTGGAGCCTATCTCCAGGCCTGCGTCCCAGCAGCTGCTGATGAAGGCCTCGATGGGTTTGCGCGCGTCATCGAGCGCCGCGGCCGTGCCATCGGGCAGCAGCAGCAGCACGTCCACGTCTGAATGCGGAAACAGCTGCGCGCGCCCATAGCCGCCCACCGCTACCAGCGCCCAGTCCTGCGGCAAGCGCGCGCCCGCCCACAGCCGGCACAGCAGCCGGTCGGTCAGGTGCGACAGCTTCAGCAGCAGCTTGCGAATGCCGCGCGTGGAGGCTCCGGCCGCCTGCAGCTTGTCCAGCAGGGCGGCCTTGTCCTGGCGGTAGCCATCGCGTAGCGCTTGCAGCGCCTGCAGCGGCGCGGTGTCCGGGCTCGGGCGTGATGGCATGAGAAGGCTTGCCGTGAAGGTCGTTGCCGCCAGCCCCGGGCCATCAGGTGGCGGTGGCCGTCACAAACGAGGGCAGGGCGGGCGAGCCCGCCGACAGCGTGAGCACGTCGTAGCCCGTTTCCGTGACCAGCACCGTGTGCTCCCACTGGGCCGAGAGGCTGCGGTCCTTGGTGATGATGGTCCAGCCGTCGTTGCCCAGCTCCTTGATGTCGCGTTTGCCCAGGTTCAGCATGGGCTCGATGGTGAAGGTCATGCCGGGCGCCAGCTCCTGGCCCGTGCCGGGGCGGCCGTAGTGCAGCACCTGCGGGTCTTCGTGGAACTTCTGGCCAATGCCGTGGCCGCAGAACTCGCGCACCACCGACAGGCCATGGCCCTCGGCGTATTTCTGGATGGCATGGCCTATGTCGCCCAGGCGCGCGCCGGGCCTGACCTGCTGAATGCCCAGCCACATGGCGTCGAAGGTCAGGGCCGACAGCCGTTTGGCGGCAATCGAGCATTCGCCTATCAGGTACATGCGGCTGTTGTCACCGTACCAGCCGTCCGGGGTGATCACGGTCACGTCCACGTTGACGATGTCGCCCTTCTTCAGGGGCTTGTCGTTGGGTATGCCGTGGCACACCACATGGTTGACCGAGGTGCACAAATGGCCGGGGTAGGGCGGGTAGCCGGGCGGCTGGTAGCCCACGGTGGCGGACCTGGTGCCCTGCTGCGCCATGCATTCGGCGCCCAGGCGGTCGATCTCGAGGGTGGTGATGCCGGGCTTGATATGCGGTGCGATGTAGTCCAGCACTTCGGAGGCCAGGCGGCAGGCCTGGCGCATGCCGGCAATGCCCTGGGCGTCCTTGATGGTGATGTTGCTCATGGCGTAAATTATCCCATTCGCATTGGCGCCTTGCAGGCCAATGGTCGCGCGGCGGGCGCAAGCGGGGTGCGGCCCGTTAAAATGGCGGGCTTTCACGAAGACGCGCCGCCGGGCGCGGCAGCCCCATTCAGCGGCTGCCCGCACCCATCGGCCCTTGCCCCTTTCCCCCATCACTCCAGGCCGCTACCGTGACCTTGCACATCACCCAGCTGGAGGGCGGCAATGCCCTCAGCTCCTTCCGCGCCCAGCAACTGCTGCCCCAGCTGCAGGCCATCCACCCCAAGATCGAAGGCCTGGCGGCGCGCCATGTGCATCTGGTGGCGCGGGATGCCGCACCGTCCGAGGCCGAGCGCGAGCGCCTGGCCGCGCTCTTGAACTACGGCGACCCCTACGCCGGCCCGGCCGACGGCCTGGCGCTGCTGGTCACGCCGCGCCTGGGCACGGTCTCGCCCTGGGCCTCCAAGGCGACCGACATCGCGCACAACTGCGGCCTGCAGCTGCGCCGCGTGGAGCGCATCACCGAATACCGCATCAGCCTCAAGGGCGGGCTGCTGGGCGGCAGGCCCGAGCTGACGCCAGAGCAGCTGCAGCAGGTCGCCGCGCTGCTACACGACCGCATGACCGAGTCGGTCGTCGCCACGCGCGCCGAGGCACAAGAGCTGTTCACCGAGCTCGACGCCGAGCCCATGGCCTTCGTGGACGTGCTGGGCGGAGGCCGCGCCGCCCTGGAAGCCGCCAACAAGGCCTGGGGCCTGGCGCTGGCCGATGACGAGATCGACTATCTGGTCAATGCCTTCAAGGGCCTTGCGCGCAACCCCACTGACGTGGAGCTGATGATGTTCGCCCAGGCCAACAGCGAGCATTGCCGGCACAAGATCTTCAACGCCCAGTTCACCATCGACGGCGTGGCGCAGGAGAAATCGCTGTTCGGCATGATCCGCCACACCGAGGCTGTCTCGCCCCAGCACACCATCGTGGCCTATGCCGACAACGCCTCCATCATGGAGGGCAGCGCCGTCGAGCAGTTCTTTGCCAAATTCGAAGCTTTCGCAGGCCAGGCAAGCGCTACCAGCTATCAAAAGAGAAGTGGCACTCACCATGTGCTGATGAAGGTGGAGACGCACAACCACCCCACGGCCATCTCGCCCTTCCCCGGTGCTGCGACCGGCGCGGGCGGCGAGATCCGCGACGAGGGCGCCACCGGCCGCGGCTCCGAGCCCAAGGCCGGCCTGACGGGCTTCACCGTGTCCAAGCTCTGGGGCAGCCAGGTTGGCAAGCCCGAGCACATCGCGAGTCCCCTGCAGATCATGACCGAGGGCCCGCTGGGCGGCGCGGCCTTCAACAACGAGTTTGGCCGGCCGAATCTGTGCGGCTACTTCCGCGAATACGAGCAGCAGGTGGGGGGCGTCACGCGCGGCTACCACAAGCCGATCATGATCGCCGGCGGCCTGGGCACCATCGATGCCCAGCACACGAAGAAGATCCTGTTCCCCGCCGGCACGCTGTTGATACAGCTCGGCGGCCCGGGCATGCGCATCGGCATGGGTGGCGGCGCGGCCAGCTCCATGGCCACGGGCACGAATGCGGCTGAGCTGGACTTTGACTCGGTGCAGCGCGGCAACCCCGAGATCGAGCGCCGCGCACAGGAGGTCATCAACCACTGCTGGGCGCAAGGGGCAGACAACCCCATCCTGGCGATCCACGACGTGGGCGCGGGGGGCCTGTCCAACGCCTTCCCCGAGCTGACCAACGACGCCGGCCGCGGCGCGCGCTTCGACCTGCGTGCCGTGCCGCTCGAAGAATCGGGCCTGGCGCCCAAGGAGATCTGGTCCAACGAGAGCCAGGAGCGCTACGTGCTGGCCATCGCCCCCGAGTCGCTGGCGCAGTTCACAGCGTTCTGCGAGCGCGAGCGCTGCCCCTTCGCCGTCGTCGGCGTCGCCACGGCTGAGCGTCA
Source organism: Alicycliphilus sp. (assembly GCA_018054745.1). Lineage (GTDB taxonomy): Bacteria > Pseudomonadota > Gammaproteobacteria > Burkholderiales > Burkholderiaceae_C > Alicycliphilus > Alicycliphilus limosus. Next base: position 146 of record JAGPIX010000113.1, on the reverse strand, counting down.
GCTGCTCGTCGGTGACATCGACCTGCACCACGCCGAACGCTCCACGCCCCACGCACAACTTGCCGTGGACATGCCCATGGACGTGCTGCTGGGCAAGCCGCCCAAGATGCACCGCGACGTGCAAAGCGTGCAGCGCAGCCTGGCGC
>JAGPIX010000241.1 GCA_018054745.1 Alicycliphilus sp. | reverse complement strand
GCTTCAACACCACGCGATACCGAAAGCCGAAGATGCCCGCCATGAACTCGCAACTGCTGATGATCGAAGACGACCACCGCCTGGCGCAGATGGTGGGCGAGTACCTGGGCCAGTCCGGCCTGCAGGTCACGCACATGGCCGACGGTGCCAGCGGCCTGGCGCGGCTGCAGGGCAGCGAGCCGCCGGACCTGGTGATCCTGGACCTGATGCTGCCCGACATGGACGGGCTGGAGGTCTGCCGCCGCCTGCGCGCCCTGCCCGGCCCCGCGGCCCAGGTACCGGTACTGATGCTGACCGCCAAGGGCGACCCCATGGATCGCGTGATCGGCCTGGAGATTGGCGCCGACGACTATCTGCCCAAGCCCTTTGAGCCGCGCGAGCTGCTGGCGCGCATACGCGCCATCCTGCGCCGGCGCGAGGGCGGCGGTGCCCAGGCGGCGGCCAACGTGTTGCGCTTTGGCCAGCTGGAGATTGACCGCGACGCGCGCACCGTCAGCGTGGCGGGCGCGCCGGCCGAGCTCACCTCCTACCAGTTCGACCTGCTGGTGGCCATGGCCGAGCGCGCGGGCCGCGTGCTCACGCGCGACCAGATCATGGAGGCCGTGCGCGGGCGGGAGCTGGAGGCCTTCGACCGCAGCATCGACGTGCACATGGGCCGCATCCGCGCCGCCATAGAGCAGGACGCGAAGAACCCGCGCCGCATCCTCACGGTGCGCGGCGTGGGCTATGTGTTCGCCAGGCAGCAAGACTGATGTCCTGGCTCAGCCCCTTCTCGCGCCGCCTGTACCTGCGCATCTGGCTGGCCGTGGTCGGTGGCGTGCTGGTGTTTGCCTTTGCCGTGGGCCTGGCCTGGCGCTGGGCGGCCGAGCAGAGCCAACAGCAGCCGCCCACGCGCGAGATCGTGATCACCGATGGCCAGGGCCGCACCCTGGTCGATGGCACGGGCGTGCGCCAGCGCGGCGACCCCAGCGAGGGCATACGCTACCGCATCGAGGGCGACAACGGCGTGGTCTATGAGATGCAGATGTCGCCGCGCACGCGTGGCCCGCGCCCTGGCGACCACGGGCCGGCCGCATGGTTGCGCCCGCCACTGGGCTTCATCTGGATGCTGGCCCTGGTGGGCATCGCCGTCACCGTGGGCGTGTTCCCCATCATCCGCAAACTGCTGCAGCGGCTGGAGACCTTGCAGCGCAGCGTGCAGCGCTTTGGCGAAGGCGACCTGTCGGCGCGCGTGGCCGAGCAGGGCCAGGACGAAGTGGCGGCCCTGGCGCGCCAGTTCAACGCCGCGGCGGCGCGCATCCAGACCCTGGTGCAGTCGCACAAGTCGCTGCTGGCGAATGCCTCGCACGAGCTGCGCTCGCCGCTCACGCGCATCCGCATGGGGCTGGAGCTGATGCAGGGCGGCCAGCCCTCGCCAGCCTTCAGGGCCGAGATAGAGCGCAACATCACCGAGCTCGATCAACTGGTGGACGAGATTTTGCTGGCCAGCCGGCTTGACGCCGGCGCCGCCGACGTGGGCACGGTGGAGCCCGTCGATCTGGTGGGCCTGGCCGTGGAGGAATGCGTGCGCGTGGACGCCGAGCTACAGGTGGGCGCAGGCGGCGCGGATGACGATGGCGCCGCCACCATCGAGGTGCCCGGCGTCTCCAAGCTGCTGCGCCGCGCCGTGCGCAACCTGCTGGAGAACGCGCGCCGCTACAGCCAGGGCGAGATCACGCTGCACATCACGCGCGATGGCAGCACCGCCGTGCTGCGCGTCTGCGACCTCGGCCCGGGCGTGCCACCCGACCAGCGCGAACGCATCTTCGAGCCCTTCTACCGCCTGCCCGGCGCCAGCGAGCGCGCCGGCGGCGTGGGCCTGGGCCTGGCCCTGGTGCGCTCGATTGCCGCACGCCATGGCGGCAGCGTGGTCTGTGAGGGGCGGCCGGATGGCGCTGCGGGTGCATGCTTTGTGCTGCGGCTGCCGACCACCAATTGACCAGCTCGGCCAGTTCAGTAGGTACTCATACCCAACGTCAGCCGGACAACTCCCTGGCCATCAACATGACGCGGGACAACTGTCATCACAGGCAGATTGCAAACAACTGTCGATTTTTTTACACCAACCCCGCCACAGAACTTACGACACATCACAACACTATGAATTTATTGGCTTTTTCGTGTTTGGCACAAATTATGCTTATTGCGCTTGGCAACAACCATGGAGAAGATCATGAAGGCATTTCAACTGATGGGTTTGGCGATCGGCGCCCTGCTAGGTGCCGGCACAGCCGCAGCCGGCCCGCTGCCAGGCGGCTGGTCCTGCACTGGCAACTGCGGCACCAACACCGCCGCTGACGGCGACGTAACGTTGGCGCCAGGCTTCGGCTCTTATCAATGGATTTCGACGGCGGGCGGCTTAACGGGTGCCGGCCGGCTGCCGGTCAGCCCAACCGGCCAGGAGACTAATGGATCTTCGGCGCAAACGCCCACTTTCTCGGTGAACGCTGGTGACAAGCTGAACTTCTACTTCAACTACATCACCTCTGACGGCGTGCAATTCACCGAATACGCCTGGGCCGGCCTGTATTCAGGCACCAGCACTTTCGATTCGTATTTGTTCACCGCACGCACCACAACCAGCGGC
>JAGPIX010000240.1 GCA_018054745.1 Alicycliphilus sp. | reverse complement strand
AGCCCGCGCTGCCTGCAACACGCCAGCCCCGGCACTACCTGCTGCTGACGCCGTTCCGCTACCGCCCTCATCACCCCAGCCGCTTCCGGCCGGCGCACGCGCGCGGGCAGTGGTATGGGGCCGAAGCACTGTACGCGGCCTGTGCCGAGGTGGCGTACTGGCGCCGGCGGTTCATTCTGGACAGCACCGGTTTGCAGGATCAGACGCTACTGACCGAGCACAGTTTTTTTCAAGCGGCCATCGATGGCCAGGCCATGGACCTGATGGCGCCGCCCTGGAACCAGGCGCGCGCGCTGTGGACGCAGGGCGACGACTACGCCGCCACGCAGGCCGTGGCGGCAGGCGCGCAGCAACGCGGCGTGCAGTGGCTGGCCTATGAGTCGGCACGCGCAAGCGGCCAGCGCTGCGCCGTGGTGTTCGACCCGGACTGCCTGGCCGAGCCTGCGGGCGGGCTGGATCACACCCTGCAGACCTGGCACTGCAAGGCCACGCGCGCCAGCGTGATGTTCACGCGCGGGCGCGAGCGCCATGAATGGCATTTTTGAATTTTGAACCTACAGGAACCAGAACCATGAGCAGCAACGACATCCCCCTGAGCCCCTTTGCCGGCGAGGCCCCCGGCCTGCTGTTTGGCCTGCCCATGCCCATGTCGCGTGCCATGGCGCTGCGCGGCGAGCGCATAGGCAACGACCGGGCCCAGGTGCGCATGGGCTTCCAGGCCGAGCAGTCCAACAGCCGCGGTGACGTGCATGGCGGCGCCATTGCCTCGCTGCTCGATTGCACGCTGGCCGGCGCCGCGCGCGCCCATGACCCTGCCGCCTATGGTGTGGTCACCATAGACCTGACGCTGCACTTTGTCTCCGCCGCCAGCGGCGACCTGATTGCCACCGCGCATTGCGAGCGGCGCGGGCGCTCCATCAGCTTTGTGCGCGGCGAGGTGCGCGCCGAGGATGGCACCCTGGTGGCCCTGGCCACGGGCACCTTCAAGCTGGTGGCGCGGCAGCCGGCGCGGGGCTGAAACCAGCGGCGCCCGTGCCCCCCATGCCGGCAAGGTGCCGGCGCCGTCGGGTTCAGTTGGGCTGCACGCCGGCGGCCTGCAGCAGGCGGCCCCAGATCGGCCCTTCCTGCGCCCACAGCCTGCCAAAGCTCTCGGGTGTATCGTCGTCCACCGGCACAAAGCCCGCGGCGATGATGCGCGCCATGCCTTCGCGGCTGGCCACGGCCTGGTTGGCAGCCTGGGCCCATTGGCGCGCGACATCGGCGCCCATGCCCTTGGGCCCGGCGATGGCCAGCCAGCCGACCAGGGCCAGGGCCTCCTGCTTGAGGCCGGCCTCGGCAAACGTGGGCACATCGGGCAGCAGCGGTACGCGGCGCGGGCCGGTCACGGCCAGGGCGCGCAGGCGGCCGCTGTCGATATGCGCCTTGATGGACAGCAGGCTGCCCATGCCGATCTTGATCTGCCCACCCAGCAGGTCCTGGATCATGGGCGCTTCGCCCTTGTAGGCCACATGCGCCATGTCGGCGCCGGCAACGTCGCTGAGCGTGGTGCAGGCCAGCTGGCCGTGCGAGCCTATGCCGTAGGAGCCGTAGGACAGCTTGCCCTTGTTGGCGCGGAGCCAGGCCATGAACTCCTGCAGGTTCTGCGCCGGCACATCGTTGGTCACCACCAGCGCAATCGGCGCCAGGCATACGCGCACCAGCGGGGTGAGGTCGGCCAGCGGGTCGTAGGGCGGCTTCTTGTAGAGATATTTGTTGGTCAGCATGGACGAGGTCGTGCCCAGCAGCACCGTCATGCCATCAGGCGGCGACTTGACCACCATCTCACCGGCGATCAGGCCGGCGCCGCCGGGCTTGTTGTCCACCACCACCGGCTGGCCAAAGCGTTTGCCCATGTGCTCGCCCAGCACGCGCGTGATGACGTCGGTGGCGCCGCCGGCGGCAAAGGGCACGACCACTTTGACCGGGCGCGTGGCAAAGCCGGTTTGCGCCCGCGCGGCGAGCGGGCCGGCGGCTGCGGCGCCGGCGGCAAGCGCCAGCAGCTGGCGGCGGTTGCATGTGGGGGGCTGCATCGGCTTGTTCATGGTTTGTCTCCTCGTGTTGTCGTGTCGTGACCGTTCAGGTGGGGCGCGCTGTGGTCTGTAGGAGCGGCTTTAGCCGCGAATGACGCCGTTCGCGGCTAAAGCCGCTCCTACAAGAACCGGGCGGTCAATCCATGGAGATTTTTGCACCCTCGGCCACGGCCTTCCAGTGGGCGGCGTCTTTTTCTACCTGGGTCTTGAAGTCGTCGGGCAGCGAGCCCACGGCGATCAGGCCCATGTCGGTCAGGCGCTTGTTGAGCTCGGGCGACTTGACGATCGCAGCCACCTCGGCGCCCAGCTTGTCCACGATGGGCTTGGGCGTGCTGGCCGGCAGGAACACGCCAAACCAGCCATTGGCCTCCAGCCCGGGGTAGCCGGATTCGGCCATGGTGGGCACGTTCGGCAGCGAGGGGAAGCGCTGTGAGCCGGTCACGGCCAGGATGTTCAGCTTGTCCGACTTGATGTGCGGGTAGGCGGCCGTGGCGTCCACGAAGGCCAGCGTGAGCTGCCCGCCCAGCAGGGCCGCCATCTCGGGGCCCGAGCCCTGGTAGGGGATGTGG
>JAGPIX010000239.1 GCA_018054745.1 Alicycliphilus sp. | reverse complement strand
GCCTGCCGCTGCCGGACGCGGTGAGCGGGCTGTTCAGCGCGCAGGAGCACCGCTTTGGCATCCACGGCGGCGAGATCGAGACGTCGATGATGCTGCACCTGGCGCCCGAGACCGTGCACATGGAGCACGCGCGCCACTGGCGCTCGACATCCCAGGATCGCGCCGAGCGCCATGCCATCCTGGGCAACGGCAAGAGCGCCAAGATGGGCTGGGCCATGGAGGACTACCACAGCGCCGGCGCCGTGGGCAACGCCGCCGCCGCCAGCGCCGACAAGGGCCAGGCCGTGGTGCAGGCGGCGGGCGCCGCGCTGGCGCAGCTCCTGGCCGAGCTGCATGCGCTGCCGCTGTCCACCCTGGCGCCCAGGCCGGGGCCGCCGTAGCCGGCCGGTGCTGGCTTGGCACTACTGTGATAGCGCACATCAAGGCGCAAAATGAAGCACAGTGGTACAACCGGCCGCATTGGGAGAATCAACCGCATGCTTCAGATCAGGCCGCCCTTGCAGGCATCCACCACCAAGTACGCACAGCAGCTGCGCCGGGGCTTTCGCTGGCTGCGCTTCGATGCGCCGCTGGAGGCCGAATACCGCGCCTATAGCCACAGCGACGAGTATGTGCGCGTGCTGTGGTTCAGCGCCCTTTGCCTGTTGCTGTGGGGTGGCTACGGGCTGTTTGACCTGTGGCGCATCGATGCCGCGCGGCTGGGCGCCGGGCAGCAGCCGCTGTTGACCGCCCTGCGCGTGACGCGCGTGGCCGTCACGGTGGCGATTGCGCTGGTGCTGGTCGGCGCCTTGTGGCGCGCGCCCATGCGCTGGCTGCATGGGGCGCTGATGGGGCTGGGCGTGGCGCTCAGCTGCGGTGCGGCGTTTGCGGTGTATGCCTACAAGGTGTTCGGCGTGCCGCATGAGACGGCCGTTCTGGTGATGATCATGCTGGGCCTGTTTTCGCCGTTCGCCATCAACCTGTGGGCGCAACTGGCCATGGCCGCGCTGTATCTGGCTTGCGTGGGTGCGCTGGCCTGGGTGGCACCGCAGCCCGAGGTGCAGGCGCAGATGCTGCGCCTGGGCGTGGAGCTGGCGCTGGCGGCGCTGGTGTTCAGCTTTGCCGCCTACTGGCGCGAGCACCAGCGGCGCGAGCAGTTCCTGTACCGCGGCGACGCCCACTGGCTGGCGATGCGCGATGCGCTCACCGGCCTGTACAACCGCCGCATGTTCAACCACCACCTGGAGCAGGTCATGGCCCAGGCGCGGCGCGAGGGCCAGCCGCTGGCCTTGTTGATCGTCGATGTGGATCACTTCAAGGCCTACAACGACCTCCATGGCCACCCGCAGGGCGACGCCGTGCTGCAGCAGGTGGCGCAGGTCGGCCTGGCCTGCATTGGCCGGCCGCTGGACATAGCAGCGCGCGTGGGCGGCGAGGAGTTTGCCGTGCTGCTGTACGGCAGCAGCGCCGAACACGCCCGGGCGCTGGGACAAAGCCTGGTGGCCGGCGTGCGCCAACGCGCGCTGGCCCATGGGGCTTCACCGGTGGCCGATGTGGTCACGGTGAGCGTGGGCGGCGCCATGGTGCAGCCCGAAGACCGCCCGCAGACGCTGTTTGCACGCGCCGACCGGGTGCTCTACCAGGCCAAGAACAACGGGCGCGACCGCTGCCACTGGGAGGCGGCGCTTCAGGCGTGAGTGACCCAGCCCGCGTATTCGGGCGCGTCCAGGTGCGCCAGGCTGTTGAAGGTCTGCAGCATCAGGCGTTTGGGGCTCACGCTGAACTCGGTGACGGCGCTGTTGCGGATGCGCATGTTCAGCGCAATCGTCACCTCGGGCGGCGTGCGCAGCACCTCGCCCACGGCGGCGGCAATCGGCCCGCCGCTGGAGACCAGCAGCACGCTACCCCCCACATGCTGGCGCCGCACCTGCTCCAGCGCGGCGCGCACGCCGCCTGAAAACCCATCCCAGCCGGGCATGCCCGCCGGGCTGATGGTGCCGGCCATCCACTGCGCCAGCGCGTCGCACAGCAGGCGGAAATGCTGCCTGTACAGCTCGGGTGTGTCCGGGCGCGGCAGGGGCGCGGGGTGGATGGCGCTTATCAGCGCCTGGCTGTTGTATTCGTTCAGGCCGGGCAGCAGCTGGGGCTCGGGCATGGCGCCCAGGCCCTGGGCTATGCCCGCCAGCGTCTGCGCGTGGCGGCGCAGCGTGCCGCAGAGCACGGCGTCAAAGCGCAGGCCGCGTTCGCGCCAGTAGGCGCCCAGGCGCTCGGACTGCTGCCGGCCGCGCGCGCTCAGCTGGTCGTAGTCGGCAGCGCCAAACGAGGCCTGGCCGTGGCGCACGAGGTAGAGGGTTCCCATGCCGCCGATTTTGACAAAACAGGCCGCTGGCACTTGTCCTGTGTGCGACAGCAGCTATCAATTTAATAGTTTCAGGGCGATCTCAGAGCGCGCCCAGCACGCGCGCGAACATGGCCGCGTCCACATTGCCGCCGGTCAGCGCCAGGCCCACGCATTGGCCGTGCAGCATGTCCTTTTCCTGCAGTGCGCCGGCCAGGGCCGCGGCGCCCGCGCCCTCGGCCACGTTGTGGGTGTCGGTGAACAGCGCGCGCATGGCGGCGGCCACCTCTTCGTCCGTGACCTGCACCAGGTGATCGAGCTCGT
>JAGPIX010000112.1 GCA_018054745.1 Alicycliphilus sp. | reverse complement strand
CGGGCCATAGAGCAGAGCACCGAGGAGCCCCTGCCGGCGCTCGAATCTGCAGCAAAAATAAGAGCGCTTTGCGCACAATACACGGGCGCTTTAGGCCCGTTTGGCCTGAAAACCGGCGACATCGACACGCTGGTGCTGGGCTGCACGCACTATGTGTTCGCCAAGGATGTGTTGCGCGCGCTGGTGGGCCCGGACGTACAGATCCTGGACACCGGCGCCGCCGTGGCGCGCCAGACGCGCCGCATCCTGACCCAGGCCGCCGCGCTGGCGCCCGAGCAGGCGGCGGACGGCGAGCCGGCCGCGCCGGGACGCATCAGCCTCTACACCACGGGCCAGCTGGGCGCACTGCAGGCCGCGGCCGTGCGCTGGCTGGAGCTGCCGGCCCACTGCTGCGCGGCGCTGCCCCAGGGCTGAATCCGAACCAGCCCCACTACCGCTACTGCCGCTACTGCCGCGACCGGGCGAAGGCCAAGGCCGCATAGACCATGCGGCGCAGGTGCGGCAGCACGCCGGCCGCCACCTCGGGCAGGTAGTCGAACGGCGGCGCCTCCTGCATGTAGCTGCACTGCGTCATCTCCAGCTGCACGGCGTGGATGTTGCGCGCGGGCTCGCCGTAGTGGCGCGTGATGTAGCCGCCCGTGAAACGGCCGTTGAGCACGGCCGTGTAACCCGTAGCGGCCTTGGCGATGGCCAGCAGCTGCTCGGCCAGCACCGGGTCGCAGCTCGTGCCCTGGCCCGTGCCCAGATTCAGGTCGGGCAGCCGGCCCACGAAGAAACGCGGCAGCACCGAGCGTATGGAATGCGCGTCCCACAGCACGGCCACGCCGTGCGCGGCGCGCAGGCGCTCCAACTCGGCGCGCAGCTGGGCGTGGTAGGGCGCCCAGTAGGCGGCGCGGCGCGCGGCGACCTCGGCGTCATCGGGCAGATCGGCGGGATTGGCGTACAGCGGCCGGTCGTCGAAGGTATCGACGGGGCACAGGCCGGTCACGCTCTGGCCGGGGTAGAGGCTGGTGCCGTCGGGCGGGCGGTTCAGGTCCACCACGTAGCGCGAATGCGTGGCCACGAGGATGGAGGCGCCCAGCGCCTGGGCAAAGTCGTACAGGCGCGGTAGGTGCCAGTCGGTGTCGGGCACCTGGCGCGCCTCGGGCGTCAGGCGCGCGGCGATGGCCGGCGGCACATGGGTGCCCGCATGGGGCATGGAGATGAGCAGCGGCGCCGTGCCCTGGTGAAAGAGGAACGGCGCGGGGGCGGTGTCCGGCATCGTGTGAGTCCCTGGAAGGTTGTGAACAGGTCCTAAAGCGCCAGGATGCCTTCAAGCGCCCGCGCGAAGCGCTCGTTCTCGGCCTCGGTGCCTATGGAGACGCGGATGAAGTGCTCGAAGCCCGCCTCCTTCCAGGGCTTGACGATCAGTCCCTGGGCCAGCAGCGCCTCGTTCACGGGCGCATTGGGGCGGCCCAGGTCGAGGAACAGGAAGTTGGTGGCCGAAGGCGCCACGCGCACGCCCGGCAGCGCGGCGAGCCGCGCCGCCAGCCGCCCGCGCAGGCGCACGGTCTCGGTCACGCCCCGGCGCATGAAGTCTTCGTCGCCCCAGGCGGCCAGCGCCGCCGTCTGCGCCGCATGGTTCACGTTGAAGGGCGTGCGCACGCGGTCGAGCAGTTGCACCAGCGCCGCATCGCTGGCCAGGCCGTAGCCCACGCGCAGGCCGGCCAGGCCCCAGGCCTTGGAGAAGGTGCGCAGCACGATCCAGGGCATGGCGCGGCCGCGCAGCAGGGCCAGTACATCGGGGTAGCCGGGGGCCAGGCGGGCATATTCGTAATAGGCCTCGTCGATCACCAGCAGGGTGTGCGCGGGCGTGGCGGCGAGCAGTTGCTGCATCTCGGCCGCACTGAACATGCAGCCCACGGGGTTGGAGGGATTGGCCAGCATGGCGAGCTTGGGGCCGCGCGCCAGCGCCGCGCACCAGGCATCCACGTCAAAGCCCAGCCGCGGCGTGAGCGCCAGCAGCTCGACCTGGGCGCCCATCATGCGCGGGTAGATCTCATGCAGGCCAAAGGCCGGGCGCTGCGTGAGCACGCGCTCGCCCGCGGACAGGAAGGCCTGGCACAGCATCTGCAGGATGTCCTCGGAGCCGTTGCCGATGACGATGGCCGCCGGCGCCACGCCCGTGCGCGCGCCAATCGCCGCGCGCAGCGCGCTGCAGTTCGCGTCGGGGTAGCAGCCCACGCGCGTGGCCAGGTCGGCCAGGGCGCGCGCCACGGCGGGGCTGGCGCCGTAGGGGTTCTCGTTGCTTGCCAGGCGCGCGATCTCGCTCACGCCGTAGCGCGCACGCACGGCCTCGGACGACAGGCCGGCGTTGTAGGCGGGCAGTTGCGGCACTTCGGGCCGCGCCAGGGTCTGGATCATGTGCATGGCTTCACGCTCCCTTGACGATGCGGCCCTGGCGCACGATGGTACGCGCCGGGTTGTGGCCGAACCAGTAGGCCAACTCGGCGGCTTCGCGCAGGTTCCACAGCACAAAGTTGGCGGGCCGGCCCGCCGCGATCAGGCCGTGCGTTTCCGACAGGCCCAGCGCGCGCGCCGCGTGCGTGGTGATGCCCGCGAGCGCCTCGGGCACCGTGAGGCGGAACAGGGTGCAGGCCATATTGGCCATGAGCAGCAGGCTCAATGCGGGCGAGGTGCCGGGGTTGTGGTCGGTGGATACGGCCATGGGCACGCCGGCCGCGCGCAGCGCCTCAATGGGCGGCAGATGCGTGTCGCGCAGCGTGTAGTAGGCGCCGGGCAGCAGCACGGCCACGGTGCCGGCGGCGCGCATGGCGTCTATTCCGTCCTGCGACAGGTGCTCGATGTGGTCGCAGGACAGGGCGCCATGGCGTGCGGCGAGCCGCGCGCCGCCCATGTCCGAGAGCTGCTCGGCATGCAGCTTGACCGGGATGCCAAGCTTTTGCGCGGCCTGGAACACCTGCTCGGTTTCCGCCAGCGAAAAGGCGATGCGCTCGCAGAACACATCCACGGCATCCACCAGGCCCTCGGCCGCCATAGCGGGCAGCATCTCGCTGCATACCAGATCGACATAGTCCTGACTCCGCCCCGCATATTCGGGCGGCAGCGCGTGCGCGCCGAGGAAGGTGGTGCGCACCGTCACGCCCAGCGCCCGGCCCAGGCGGCGCGCCACGCGCAGCTGCTTACGCTCATGCTCCAGGGCCAGGCCATAGCCGGACTTGATCTCGATGGCGCACACGCCCTCGTCCAGCAGTGCCGAGAGGCGCGGCAGCGCGGCGGCGAACAGCTCGTCCTCACTGGCGGCGCGCGTGGCGCGCACGCTGGAGACGATGCCACCGCCGGCCCTAGAAATCTCTTCATAGCTGGTGCCGGCCAGGCGCATGGCGAACTCCCCCGCACGCTGGCCGCCATAAACCAGGTGCGTGTGGCAATCCACCAGGCCGGGCGTGGCCAGCAGGCCGCCGCCGGCATGGCGCGCCAGTCCTGCGTAGTCAAGGGGCAGCGCCGAGGACGGTCCCACCCAGCGCAGCACCCCGCCCTGCACCACCAGGCTGGCGGCCTCATGCTCGGCCAAGGGCCTGTCGTCACGGAACAGCCCGGGGGCGAGGCGCAGGTCTTCCCAGACGCCGTCGGCGCTGGGGGCAGTGGTGGAATCAGCGTGTTTCATGGCTCATTTACTACATTAGTTATAGCTATCGGCGCTTTCCCATCAAGCGCAAGTGGCATATTTCATCAAATAACAGGCCGCAATTCCACCCAGGCCAGGGCGGGCGCATCGCCGCCCTGCCCCGCCTGCGGCACGAGCGCAGGGCCGGCCTCGGCGGCGCTCCACCACAGGCCCTGGCCGGCGGTCAGCCGATCGTCACCCCGACTCCAGCGGCCCGCGAGCACCAGGCACAGGCCCGCGGGCGTGCTGCCGGGCTGGCGTGGGTCGCGCACCACCTGCACCTCGCCGCGCCAGCGGCCCCGGCGCAGCATGAGGTTGAAGTCGGTGGAGGTGCCGCCCAGCAGGGTGCAGTCCACGGCCACCTCGCCCGCAAAGGCCAGCGGCTGCCAGCGCCTGTCCAGCCGGTGGTCCAGGCTGCCATCCCGGGCGCGCAGCTGCATGCCGTCGCCATCGAGCAGCATGATGCGGCGATCCACGCCGGCGAAGGCCGAGAATGGCCCGGGCGCGGCGATGGTGGCCACGCTCACGCGCCACTCGAAGCCCTCCATGCCCGCGCCAGGCGGCCAGCAGGCCAGCTCGCGCGTGTGGCCGCCGCCGTTCTTCCAGGGGGTGTGCGGCACGGCCGCGAGGTCGAAGGAGTGCATGGGCAGATCAGGGCTTGCAGAGGATTCAGTGGATTGCCAACTGGCGCGATATGCGCGCCGCAGCGACGACGGCCATGCGGATCAGCACCTGCTCCTGCCCCTGGGCACGCAGGATCGGCGCCATCAGCGTGAGGGCGCCCACGGCCTGGCGCGTGGCACCGAACAGCGGCACGCTGCAGCCCCAGACGCCGGGGTCCACCTCGGCAGCGCTCATGGCAAAGCCGGCGCGGCGAATGGCATCGAGCTCATCCTGCGCGGCCTGGCGTGCGGGCGTGCCCGGGCCCCACTGGGCGTCGAGCACGGCCGCGCGTGCCGCCTCGGGCAGGTGGGCCAGCAGGCATTTGGCCGAGGCGCCCGCACGCAGAGGCACGCTGCGCCCCTTCTCGAACGAGCAGCGCAGCGACTGCTGGCTCTCCACCATGTCCAGGCAGATGGCCCGGTCGTTCACGGCCACGACCAGACCCACGCTTTCCTGCGACTGCTGCGCCAGCTCCACCATCGCGGGGCGCGCCTGGCGCACCAGGTGCGAGGCCAGGTCGAACCCCAGCGCGAGCTGCAGGCCGAGCGGCCCGGGCGCGTAATAGCCGTCGCTTTCGAGCACGAAGCCCCAACGCTTGAGCCGCGCCAGCTGGCGGTACAGCGTGCTGCGCGCCAGGCCCGTGTGCTCCATGAGCTCGGCGGCCGACAAGGCCTTGCCCTGCTGGGCCAGCACGGCCAGCACCTGCAGCACACGGTCGGCCGTGGGCACCGCGGTGAGGGAAACACTGTGGGTCATGGCGGCAGTACCAAAGTCAAAGAATGGGAATGCGGGCCCCTCTTCAATACGCCTGTTCAGCACACCCTGGCAATGCGCGCCGCCAAGCGGGCGACCACTTTGGCGGTGATGCCGTCGCGGTCGAAGGCGGGGTTGAATTCGGCCACATCGGCCGCCACCAGCTTGCCGCTGGCGAGCACCGCATCCACCACGGCCTCCACGCACCACAGCGGCACGCCCAGCGGCGCAGGCGCCGACACGCCGGGGGCCACGGCGGCGGGCAGCACGTCGGTATCCAGGGTCAGGTACACGGCGTCGCAGGCCTGCAGGTCGGGCGCCAGATCGGCCAGCGCGGCGTGTACGCCGGCTTCGGTCTGCAAGGCGTCGTCCAGCACATAACGCACCTGCAAGGCATCGGCACGGTCGAACAAGGCCTGGGTGTTGGCAAAGCGGCTGATGCCCAGCACGCGGTAGTCAAACGGCAGGCCCCGCGCGGCGCAGTGTTCCTGGATCTGGCGGAACGGCGTGCCCGAATTGCCCTCGCGCGCCTGGCGCAGGTCGAAATGCGCGTCCAGGTTGACGATGAGGATGCGCGCGCCGGGCCGTGCCAGCGCCACGCCCTGGAAGGTGCCCCAGGCCACCTCGTGCCCACCGCCCAGCACCAGGGGCGTGCAGCCCTGTGCCAGGGCCTGCGCCACCCGCTGCGCCAGGGCGGTTTGCGCCGCATCGAGCGCGCCGCCTTCGCAGACCGCATCACCCGCGTCCCAGAGCGCCGGCTCGCCCAGAATGGGCAGGTTGGCCAGCGCCTTGCGCGCCGCCGCTGGTCCTTGCGCGGCGCCCGGGCGGCCGCCGTTGCGGCGCACGCCCTCGTCCACGGCAAAGCCGATCAGGGCCACGCCTGAGCGGCTCTGGGGTGTAAAAGGCTGCACGCACTGGTGCCAACGGCGGCTGTCGCCCACTTCTTCGGTGTCGATGCGGCCTTGCCAGACAAAGGGTGCGCTCATGGTGTCCCCTGCTTTACTTGATCATGGGAAGTTTCAGGCCCTGCTTCTTCGCCGTCGCAATGGCCAGCTCGTAGCCTGCATCGGCATGGCGCATCACGCCCGAGCCGCAGTCATTGACCAGCACGCGCGCCAGGCGCTCGGCCGCGGCGTCCGTGCCGTCGGCCACGATGACCATGCCCGAGTGCTGGCTGTAGCCCATGCCCACGCCGCCGCCATGGTGCAGGCTGACCCAGGTGGCGCCGCCGGCGGTGTTGAGCAGGGCGTTGAGCAGCGGCCAGTCGGAGACGGCATCCGTGCCGTCGCGCATGGCCTCGGTTTCGCGATTCGGGCTGGCCACGCTGCCGGTGTCCAGATGGTCGCGGCCGATGACGATGGGGGCCTTGAGCTCGCCGTTCTTCACCATCTCGTTGAAGGCCAGGCCCGCCAGGTGGCGCTCGCCCAGGCCCAGCCAGCAGATGCGCGCGGGCAGGCCCTGGAAGGCGATGCGCTCCCTGGCCATGTCCAGCCAGCGGTGCGTGTGCTTGTTCTCGGGGAACAGCTCTTTGATCTTGGCATCGGTCTTGTAGATGTCCTCGGGATCGCCCGACAGCGCCACCCAGCGGAACGGCCCCTTGCCCTCGCAGAACATGGGCCGGATGTAGGCGGGCACGAAACCGGGGAAGTCGAAGGCGCGCTGAACGCCCTCGTCGAACGCCACCTGGCGGATGTTGTTGCCATAGTCCACCGTGGGCACGCCCATGGCCTGGAAGTCGAGCATGGCCTGCACATGCACGGCGCAGCTCTTGGCGGCCGCGGCCCTGAGCGTGGGATGCTGGCCGGGATCGGCCGCGGCGGCGTTCCACTGCTCCACGGTCCAGCCCATGGGCAGGTAGCCGTTGATCAGATCGTGGGCCGAGGTCTGGTCGGTCACGATGTCGGGCCGGATGCCGCCAGCCTTGGCGCGGCGGGCCAGCTCGGGCAGGATTTCCGCGGCATTGCCCAGCAGGGCGATGGAGACGGCCTCGCCCCTTTCGGTGTGGTGTTTGATCAGGGCCAGCGCATCGTCAATGTCCCTGGCCTGCTTGTCCACATAGCGCGTGCGCAGGCGGAAGTCGATGCTGGACTGCTTGCACTCGATGTTCAACGAGCAGGCGCCGGCCAGCGTGGCGGCCAGAGGCTGGGCGCCGCCCATGCCGCCCAGACCGGCCGTGAGGATCCACTTGCCCGTCAGGTCGTTGTTGTAATGCTGGCGGCCGGCCTCGACGAAGGTCTCGAAGGTGCCCTGCACGATGCCCTGGCTGCCGATGTAGATCCAGCTGCCGGCGGTCATCTGGCCGTACATGAACAGGCCCTTGCGGTCGAGCTCGTTGAAATGCTCCCAGTTGGCCCACTTGGGCACCAGGTTGGAGTTGGCGATCAGCACGCGCGGTGCGTTTTCGTGGGTCTTGAATACGCCCACGGGCTTGCCGGACTGGATCAGCAGCGACTCATCGGCTTCGAGCTTCCTGAGCGACTCCAGGATCTGGTCGTAGCACTCCCAGTTGCGCGCCGCGCGGCCGATGCCGCCGTAGACCACCAGGGCCTTGGGGTTCTCGGCCACGTCCGGATCCAGGTTGTTCTGGAGCATGCGGTAGGCGGCTTCGGCGAGCCAGTTCTTGCAGTGCAGCTGGCTGCCGCGCGGCGCGCGGATCACGCGGCTGGCGTCAAAGCGGGGATCGGCGGGAATGAATTTTTCGGTGGCGTTCATGGCAAATACTCCAGTGAAAAAAAACAATGACAGGGTTCAGACGGGGCTGGGCCGGATGCTCAGCAGCGTGGCGGGAAGATCGGCCCTCAGCGCCCACTGGCGCACGGCCTCGATATCGGGCGCCAGATAGAGGTCGGCTTTCAGGAAAGCGGTCTTTTCGCGCAGCTTGCCAAATTCGGCCTCTAACAGCGGTGGGCTTTTCAGGTTGTGCTTGATTAACGAACTGTCGCAGTTTCACAGTCAATATTGCGCAGGGAAGCGATAAGCCTTTCGTTCTGCTCGCGTCCTTTAAGCGACACCCTCAGCGTGGCCGTGTTCTGAAGGCCGTCGAAGGATGTCGCATCTGCCACAACAATGCCCTGGCTCGCGAGCATCGATGCAACTTCGGCGGAGGAGCAAGAGGCAAGCTCTAGCAGCATCATGTTTCCATGGCAACCGACAACGCGAACCGACGGATGGCTACTGAGTTGCGCACGGAAGTAGGTGCTTTCCTCCAAAAATTTCTCGCTGCATTGACGTAGAAAATTCTCATCCTGAAGGGCGGCGATGGCTGCAACCGCCGCAGGAAGCGAAACATTGAACGGTGGGCGTCCGATGTTGGCGATATCAATGAGCTTTTGGTTAGCAATGGCATAGCCCACGCGCATGCCAGCGAGCCCAAAAAACTTCGAGAAGGTTCGCAAAATGGCGACATTGTCAAACCTGTCGACCAGTCCGACAGCCCCCTCTTTGATGGGATTGATAAGTGCTTCGTCGACCACGAAGATCGTGTCCGGGTAGGCCCCGGCCAGATGCTCGATCACCTCCACCGGGATGATCTCTCCAGTCGGATTGTTCGGCGTGCAGATAAAGGCGACAGAGATGTCATCTTTCTGCAATGCACGTTCGTAGCGCTCGGCATCGAACTGTGTTGCCACTTCGCCCTGTACGCTAATTACCTGGCACCCCCGTAGGCGCGCCTCAAGCGCGTAGCGGGGAAACGTGGGCAGGTGGATGAGAACCTTGTCCCCCTCTGAGGCCCAGGCCTGTAATAAAAGCTTGATGACATCGTCGAGCCCCCCGCCGAAGAAGAACCGATCCGGTGATTGGCAATGCTTGCTCGAGAGCGCGAGTCGCAGCTCGGAAAGACTGACATCAGGATAAAGCTGCACTTGCCCAAGTGACAGGCTAATTGCATCGATTGCGCCTGCGGAGCAGCCAAACGGATTCACGTTCAGGGAGAAATCGATCATGTTCGATTGCTCGAGGCCGTGTCTCTCCGCCAAGAATTCGAGGGAGGTCTCTTGTTCGTAGAGTCGGGTGCTTGCCAGAGACTGGCTGTATTTGTTGATGCTCATATCAAGTTTGCTCAGAATGACCGGGCAAAGCGGGGCTGGCACTGAATGGGTTCTTGTTGCTGCCCAGATGTACTGCCGTGGGGAACATGTATTTCACGGCTGGCGTTGAAGCGGGTGTCTTGTTGGGTCATGACAAGTCTCCTTAAGCTGAAATGTGGCTGGGCAGGATGCTCAGCAGGGCAGCAGGCAGTACCGCGCGCAAGGCCCACTGGCTCATGCTCTCGATATCGGGTGCGAGGTAGCGGTCTTGTTCGAGGAAGGCCACCCGTTGGCGAATGGCGGCGAACTGCGCCTCGATGAGCGGTGAAGACTTCAGGCTGCGATCGAACTCCATGCCCTGCGCGGCCGACATGGCCTCGATGCCCACGATCACGGCCGTGTTGCGCGCCATGTCCGCGAGGCGCCGCGCGCCGTAGGTGGCCATCGAGACATGGTCCTCCTGGTTGGCCGAGGTGGGCAGGCTGGTCACGCTGCTGGGGTGGGCCAGGCACTGGTTCTCAGCGGCCAGGGCCGCGGCCGTGACCTGCGCGATCATGAAGCCCGAGTTCAGAC
>JAGPIX010000238.1 GCA_018054745.1 Alicycliphilus sp. | reverse complement strand
GCCGATCTGGCTGCCCTCCCAGTCGCCCAGAAAGGTGCCGCGGTGCCCGCCGGCCTCCAGGCCGCTGGCGACCACGGCATCGGCGCCCACCTCCGCCCAGGCCAGGGCCTCGGCCGGCGTGGTGGCCGTGCCGATGACGTAGCTGCCGGCATCCATCTTGATGCGGCGCACCTGGGCGCCGCTCAGAATGCCGAAGGTGAAGCTGGCGACCGCCGGGCGGGCCTGAATCAGCGCCTCGAACTGCATGGCGAAGTCTTCGCACCAGCGCGCGGGTGGCTCGGGCTGCAGGCCAAAGCGTGCATACATGGGTGCCAGCCTGGCCAGGGCGGCGGCTACCTCGGCGGCCTCGGGCCGGGGGCTGTCCAGCACGAACAGGTTCATGCCA
This sequence comes from Alicycliphilus sp., assembly GCA_018054745.1. GTDB lineage: Bacteria > Pseudomonadota > Gammaproteobacteria > Burkholderiales > Burkholderiaceae_C > Alicycliphilus > Alicycliphilus limosus. Next base: position 2,279 of record JAGPIX010000238.1, on the reverse strand, counting down.
AAGGGTTTGTCGGTGGCGGCGCGCACGGCGTTGGCCGCCTCCAGCATGGCGGCGGGTGAGCGCATGCCGCAGCCCAGAAAGCCCAGCCCGCCGGCGGCGGATACGGCGGCGGCCAGCTGCGGCGTGTCGGAGCCGGTCATGGGGCCCTGGATGATGGGAAGCGATAGCCCCAAGCGGGCAAGTAGGTCGTGGTGCATGGCGTGCAGGGGAAGAAGAGAGGCAGATAGACGATAGCGACCGCAGGATACCCGCAGGGCCATGGCAATAATCCCTGCTTCCCCATTGCCAGCGCATCACCATGGACGCATCCACTCCCGCCCCGCCGACCTCGCCCTCCGCGCGCGACTGGTCGCACCGCCCCGCCGCCGTGGCCCTGGCCGGCATGCTGGCGCTGGCCGTGGCCATGGGCGTGGGGCGTTTTGCCTTCACGCCGCTGCTGCCCATGATGCTGCACGACGGCGTGGTCACGCTGACCGAGGGCAGCTGGCTGGCGACCGCCAATTACGTGGGCTACCTGGTGGGCGCCCTGGCCTGCATGGCCCTGCCCTGGCTGCTGCCGCGCCTGTATGAACGCTGGCACCCGGCGCGCCTGGCGCGCGCCGGCCTGGTGGCCACGGTGCTGCTGACCCTGGCCATGGCCCTGCCACTGCCGGACAGCTGGCCCGCCTTGCGCTTTGCCGCCGGCGTGGCCAGCGCCTTTGTGCTGCTGAATACCGCCGCCTGGGCCATGGTGCGCCTCACGGTACTGGGGCGCCCGGCCATGGGCGGGCTGATTTTCTGCGGCCCGGGCGTGGGCATTGCGCTCACCGGCCTGGCGACCAGCCTGATGGTGCAGGCGCAGTGGCGCGCGGCATCGGGCTGGGTGGTGTTTGGCCTGCTGTCGGTGTTGCTGTGCCTGGTGGTCTGGCCCGTGGTGCAGGGGCGTGCGGCCAAGGCGCAGGCGGGCGCGGCGCATGCGCCAGCGGCTGCGGCGCGCGCCGCGGGCGGCGGCGCGGCGGCGGCGCGTGGCGTGCATGCGCTGGCCTATGGGCTGGCGGGGCTGGGCTACATCGTCACCGCCACCTTTCTGCCGGTGATCGCCCGCGGCGCGCTGCCGGCGGGTTCGCCCTGGCCGGATTTGTTCTGGCCCATGTTCGGCGCCGGCGTAGCCGTGGGCGCGGCGCTGAGCACACGCGCCCCGACGCGCTGGGACAGGCGCTGGTTGCTGGTGGCGGCCTACGCCATGCAGGCCGGCGGCATCGGCATAGGCCTGTGGTGGCCCACACCGGCGGGCTTTGCACTCAGCAGCATCCTGCTGGGCCTGCCGTTCACGGCCATCACCTTCTATGGGCTGCAGGAAGCGCGGCGCCTGTGGCCGGCGTCGGCCGACAGCTTTGCCAGCCTGATCACCGCCGTCTATGGCCTGGGGCAGATCATGGGCCCACCCATGGTGGCCTGGTTGCTGGCGCGTGGTGGCCAGGCGCAGGGCTTTGCCCAGGGGCTGGCGCTGGCGGCGGCGGCCCTGGTGGCGGGCGCGCTGATGTATCTTGCGTCGGTCTGGCGCTGGCCGCTGGTGCGTTGAGGTTCAGGGCTTGCCGACCAGGCGCGAGCTCCAGTCTTCGACGCTGGCGCTCTCCAGCCGGCGCGTGAACAGCCGGTGCCAGGACGGCGGCAGCGGCAGTGTCAGTATCTCGCGCAGCGTCTCGGGGGCGCAGTCGCGCTCGGCAATCACGCGCAGCAGCCGGTCTATGGGCCATTCGGGGTGCGGCCGCGCCAGCAGCCACACCGTATCGCCGGCCTGCACCTGTCCAACCTGCAGCACGCGCAGGTACCAACCGGCGCGCAGGCTGGTCTGCACGCGCAGCGCCATGTCGGGCAGGCCAAAACGGTCATTGAGCTTCCAGCAGGGCTGGCGCCCCTGGCTGACCTCGAAGCGCGCGCTGCCTACCTGCCACTGGTCGGCCAGGCAGACCTGAGACTCATTGATACCGTCCAGGCTGAAGTTCTCGCCAAAGGCGCCGGGCTGGGCTAGCAGCGCCTGGGCCGTGGCGTTGCCCGCCAGCTCCTGGCGCCAGGGGGCGTATTGGCTGAAGGCGTAGCAGTGCACGGCCTTGTCGGGGCCGCCATGCACGCGCGGATCGCCCTGCTCGTCGTCGGCAAGCCCGAGAAGGCCCACGGCCACCGGGCCGCTGCGCGGCTGCTTGGCGATGGCGCTCACGCTGCCGGGCCGCGTGTAGGGCAGGGCGCGACCGGTGAGCAGGGCGCGCAACTTGGCCACCGCTTGTGGCGGGGTGCTGTTC
>JAGPIX010000237.1 GCA_018054745.1 Alicycliphilus sp. | reverse complement strand
CGCGCGACCGGGGCATCGTGGGCGAGGCGGCGGTGGATTTCATCCGCCAGTTCCGCGTGGACATCGCGCTCATCGGCATCTCGGGCATCGAGCCCGACGGCTCGCTGCGCGACTTCGACTACCGCGAGGTGAAGGTGGCGCAGACCATCATCGAGCACGCGCGCGAGGTCTGGCTCGCTGCCGACCACAGCAAGTTCAACCGCCCGGCCATGGTGCAGTTGGCCACGCTGCCCCAGATCGACCGCCTGTTCACCGACGCGCCGCCGCCCGAGCCCTTCCCCGCCCTGCTGCAGGAGGCGGAAGTGGCCCTGACCATCGTCGCGGCCGAGCAGTCTTCTTGACGGCCGCCGCCGCGCGCGCCCTGTTTTTCTCTCCATTCAAGGGAAGTTTTCTTATGCGTTTCTCGCTCGTGGCTACGGCCGTTTGCCTCACCTGGATGTCACTCCCCGCCCTCGCGGGCGAGGCCGAGGCCAGGAAATGGGTGGACAGCGAATTCCAGCCGTCCACTTTCGCCAAGGACCAGCAGATGGCCGAGATGAAGTGGTTCATCGACGCGGCCAAGAAGCTGCAAGCCAAGGGCGTAAAGGAGATTTCGGTGGTGTCCGAGACCATCACCACGCACGAGTACGAGTCCAAGACGCTGGCCAAGGCGTTCGAGGAAATCACCGGCATCAAGGTCAAGCACGACCTGATCCAGGAAGGCGATGTGGTCCAGAAACTGCAAGCCTCCATGCAGTCGGGCAAGTCGGCCTATGACGGCTGGATTTCCGACTCGGACCTGATCGGCACGCACTACCGCTACGGCAAGATTCTGAACCTGACCGATTACATGGCCGACGCGGGCCGGGACTTCACCAACCCCACGCTCGACCTCAAGGACTTCATCGGCACCCAGTTCACCCGCGCGCCCGACGGCATGATGTACCAGCTGCCCGACCAGCAGTTCGCCAACCTGTACTGGTTCCGCGCCGACCTGTTCGAGCGCAAGGACCTGAAGGACAAGTTCAAGGCCAAGTACGGCTACGAGCTGGGCGTGCCGCTGAACTGGAGCGCCTACGAGGACATCGCCGATTTCTTCACCAACGACGTCAAGCAAATCGACGGCAAGCCCATCTACGGCCACATGGACTATGGCAAGAAGGACCCCTCGCTGGGCTGGCGCTTCACCGACGCCTGGCTGTCCATGGCGGGCGCCGCGGACAAGGGCTACCCCAACGGGCGGCCGGTGGACGAGTGGGGCATCCGCGTGGACAGCACCGACAAATGCACGCCGCTGGGCGCCAGCGTGGCCCGTGGCGGCGCCACCAATTCGCCCGCCGCCGTCTATGCGCTGACCAAGTACGTGGACTGGATGAAGAAATACGCGCCCAAGGAGGCCGTGAACATGACCTTCGGCGAGGCCGGCCCCGTGCCCGCCCAGGGGCACATCGCGCAGCAGGCGTTCTGGTACACCGGCTTCACCGCCGACATGACCAAGCCCGGCCTGCCCGTGGTGAACGCCGACGGCACGCCCAAGTGGCGCATGGCCCCCGGCCCCGTGGGCCCCTACTGGAAGCAGGGCATGCAAAACGGCTACCAGGACGTGGGCAGCTGGACCTTCTTCAAGGGCCACGACGCCAACAAGACCGCCGCCGCCTGGCTCTACGCGCAGTTCACCACCTCCCGGACCGTCTCGCTGAAGAAGTCCATCGTCGGCCTGACCTTCATCCGCAACAGCGACATCCGGCACGACTACTTCACGCAGAACGCCAACAAGTACGGCGGCCTGATCGAGTTCTACCGCAGCCCCGCCCGCGTGGCCTGGACGCCCACCGGCAACAACGTGCCCGACTACCCCCGGCTCGCCGGCCTGTGGTGGACGAACATCGCCTCCGCCGTGACCGGCGAGCGCACGCCCCAGCAGGCCATGGACAACCTGGCGGAAGAGATGGACCAGGTGATGGCGTCGCTGCAGGCCAGCGGCATGCACAAGTGCCCTCCCCGGCTCAACCCCAAGGCCGACCCCCAACAGTGGCTGAGCGACTTCGCCGCGCCGCGCAAGAAGCTCGCCAACGAAAAGCCCCGGGGCGAGACCATTGCCTACGAAACCCTGCTCCAGGCATGGCGCGAATGGCGGGTACGCTGAGCACCCCGCCATCGCCCACCCCTTGCTGAAGACCCCCATGACCTACCTCCTCGCCCTCGACCAAGGCACCTCCAGCTCCCGCAGCATCGTCTTCGACGAACACGGCCGCACCGTGGCGCAGGCGCAGGTGGAGCTGCCGCAGCTCTACCCGCGCCCCGGCTGGGTCGAGCACGACCCGATGGAGATCTGGCGCACCCAGCTGGCCACGGCGCGCGAGGCGCTGGCCAAGGCGGGCATCGGCGCCGACGCGGTGCGGGCTCTAGGCATCACCAACCAGCGCGAAACCACGGTGCTGTGGAACCGCAAAACCGGCCAGCCCGTGCACCACGCCATCGTGTGGCAGGACCGCCGCGCCGAGCCCGCCTGCGCCCAGCTGCGCGAACAAGGCCACGCCGCCACCATCCAGGCCAAGACCGGCCTGCTGGTGGATGCCTACTTCTCCGGCACCAAGCTGCAGTGGATGCTGGACCACGTGCCCGGCGCCCGCGACGCGGCCGAGCGCGGCGAGCTGGCCTTTGGCACGGTGGACAGCTGGCTGATGTGGAAGCTGACCCAC
>JAGPIX010000026.1 GCA_018054745.1 Alicycliphilus sp. | reverse complement strand
ACGTTCACGCCGGCCTTCTTCAGGTCGTCGCGCACCGAGGCGGCAATGCCCTGGCCGTAGGACTGCTTGTCGTGCAGGATGGCGACCTTCTTGGGCTTGATCTTCTCGGCGATGAACTTGGCGGCGGCGGGGCCTTGCTGGTCGTCGCGGCCGATGGTGCGGAAGATGAAGTGGAAGTTCTTGCCCTCGGTCAGAGCGGGCGAGGTGGCGGACGGGGTCACGACGACCACGCCTTCGTTGTTGTAGATGGGCGCTGCGGCAATGGCTGCGCCCGAGCACACGGGGCCGACCACGTAGTGGATCTTGTCGTTGATCACGCGGTTGGCGGCAACGGGGCCCTGCTTGGGTTCGCAGGCATCGTCCACGGTGACGAGTTCGATCTTCTTGCCGTTGATGCCGCCGGCGGCGTTGGCCTGCTCCACGGCGGTGTTCACGCCTTCCTTGATCATGTCACCGTACTGGGTGACCGGGCCGGTGGCCGGGATCACCATGGCGATCTTGACCTGCGCATGCGCGGTGGACAACAAAGCGGCGCTGGCCAGGCCCAGTGCGGCGACGACGGAATGCATGCGAAACGGAATGCTCATAAAACGATCTCCAACTTTGGGTAAAGCGGTCTGAAAAATCATCAGGCCCCGGGTAGGGGCCTGCGATCAAGACCGCCATGATTCACCATGCGCATTTTGTTGACAACAGGGAAACCAAGGCTGGCGCTGCTGCCATTTTTTTGCTACGGCGGCGCCGATTGTGACAGGCTGTTTGCGCCTGCGGAAGCTGGAAGCCTCAGGGAAAACTAGCACCCTTGGGTGCCGCGGCAGATTCCGTGGTTGCCGCACCCCCACTGGGCGGCACAGGGCGCAGCTTGCCCTGCGGCACTGGAACGCCCGCTGGCCAGCGGCGCAGCACGCGCTGGAATATCAGTGCATTGGGGATCTGCAGCAGTGAGCCGGGCTCTGGTGCCGTGGCGTCTTCCAGCGTGGTGTACAGCAGGTTGATGTCCACCACGCGGCCCAGGGCGCCGGGCTTCTCGGCCGTGTCCAGCAGCTCGATATGGTCGCCCACGCGAAATGGCCCCACGGTGAAGATCAGGAAGGCACAGAACAGGTTCGACAGCACGCTCCACGCCGCGAAGAAGGCCACGGCACCGACGGCGGCGAAGCTGGTGAAGGCCGTCCACAGCACCGCTGCCGAAACCCCCAGGCGCTCCAGCGCCAGCAGGCCGGCGCCGCCCAGGATGAGCCAGCGCACCACGCCGTTGATGGGGGTGAGGAGCTCGTGCGGAAACTGGTAGTGGTCGCTTGCGCGCCGGATGATGCGGCGCACCAGATGCTGCAGCAGCAGCGCTGCCAGCACGATGAGCGCGATCTGCACGCCGGGCACGATGATGTCCAGCCAGTCGTGCATCCATGGCGGCAGCAGGGTCTTCAGGCGCTCCAGCATGGGTCCTGGCTTATTGCTCGCGGCGCAATGCCGGGAACAGGATCACGTCGCGGATGCTGGGGCTGTCGGTGAGCAGCATCATCAGCCGGTCTATGCCGATGCCGCAGCCGCCCGTGGGGGGCATGCCGTATTCGAGCGCGCGCACGAAGTCGTGGTCGAAGAACATGGCCTCGTCGTCGCCGCTGTCCTTGGCAGCCACCTGGGCGTTGAAGCGTGCGGCCTGGTCCTCGGCGTCATTCAGCTCACTGAAGCCGTTGCCGAACTCGCGGCCGGTGATGTAGAGCTCGAAGCGCTCGGTGACCTCGGGGCGGGCATCATTGGCGCGCGCCAGCGGGCTGATCTCGGTCGGGTGTTCCATGATGAAGGTCGGCTGCCAGAGCTTGTCCTCCACCGTTTCCTCGAAGTACAGCACCTGCAGGCTGGCCAGGCTGCGGGTGGACAGGCGATCCTTTTCCTCGCTCATGCCGAGCTTTTTCAGCGCGCCGATGAGCCAGGCGGCATCGTCCACATGGGCGCCGGCCTCGGTGTACTGGTAGATGGCCTCGCGAATCGTCAGGCGCTGGAAGGGTTGGGACAGATCGACGGCGCGCCCGCCATAGGTGAGTTGCAGCGTACCCGTGGCCTTGAGCGCCGCGTCGCGTACCAGCTGTTCCGTGAAGTCCATCAGGTCGCGGTAGTTCCAGTAGGCCGCGTAGAACTCCATCATCGTGAACTCGGGGTTGTGGCGTACCGAGATACCTTCGTTGCGGAAGTTGCGGTTGATCTCGAACACGCGCTCGAAGCCGCCGACCACCAGGCGCTTCAAGTACAGCTCGGGGGCGATGCGCAGGAACATCTCCTGCTCCAGCGCGTTGTGGTGTGTAACGAAGGGGCGGGCGTTGGCGCCGCCCGGGATGGGGTGCAGCATGGGCGTCTCCACCTCCAGGAAGCCATGCTCGACCATGAAGTTGCGGATCGAGCCGACCGCCTTGCTGCGCGCCACGAAGCGCCGGCGCGCGGCGTCGTCGGTCATCAGATCGACATAGCGCTGGCGGTACTTGACCTCCTGGTCGGCCACGCCATGGAATTTGTCGGGCATGGGGCGCAGGCTCTTGGTGAGCAGGCGCAAGGTGGTCACCTTGACCGACAGCTCGCCGGTCTTGGTCTTCATGAGCTGGCCCTCCGCGCCCACGATGTCGCCCAGATCCCAGCGTTTGAAGTCGGCGTAGACCTCTTCGCCGACGGCATCGCGTGTCACATACAGCTGTATGCGACCGCCCGTGTCACCCAGCGAACCGTCCTGCAGCGTGGCAAAGCTGGCCTTGCCCATGACGCGCTTGAGCATCATGCGGCCGCCCAGGCTGACCGATATGTTCTCCGTCTCCAGCGCCTCGGCAGCGAGGCTGCCGTAGCGCTGCTGCAGGCTGGCGGCGTGGTCCCGCGGCTTGAAGTCATTGGGAAACGCCACACCCCGGCCCTGGGCCTGGCCCGCGCGCAGTGCCTTGAGCTTCTCGCGGCGTTCGGCGATGAGCTGGTTTTCGTCCTGGGGCTGGATGGGGGCTTGGTTTTGTTCAGACATGGTGCCGTCGGGCAAGAAGGGGCAAACCGGCGATTTTAGGGTTTTCGCACATGCCAGGTGTCCGGGGCTGGGTTGACCGGCCGGCCGGGTATGGCAGGAACCACCCAGCCGCCGTGTGTGTGGGTGCTCGATCGCGCCATGTTCACGGTGCAATTCCCAGGCGCTCCAGCACATCGCCCACCAGCTCCAGGCGCAACAGCGGGCTGTCCAGCGTCATCAGGTGGTGTTTCAGTTCCAGCGGCACGGGCAGCAGCTCGCACCAGCGGTTGGCGACCCAGCCGCAGTCCTGCAGTTGCGCAGGCGTGGGGGGAATGGGGTGGCCAGGCGTGCTGCGGCGCTGATGCTGCGCTGCCAGCAGCAGCCCCAGCTTGGCCGCAAGGCTTTGCAAGTCGGCGGGCAGCGGTACCTGCGGGTCGTCGGGCAATTGCTGTACGTCTGCCAGCCACAGGCCGTAGGGCAGCTGGTGTTGCTGCGTGATGTGAAAGCGCTCGGTACCGCGGCAGTGCAGGGTGATCAGGCCGGGTTGCGGCGTCTGCAGCTGTTCGATGACGGCCAGTGTGCCCTGGGGCTGGAACCGCTCCTCGGGAGCTGCGGCGCTGCGCACCTCCTGCCCTGCTGTGAGCGTGACCACGCCAAAGGGAGAGCCGGTCTGTCGGCATTTGCGCACCATGTCCAAGTAACGTACCTCGAACACGCGCAGCGCCAGCAAGCCGCCCGGAAACAACACGGTGTTCAGCGGGAACAGCGGGAGCGATGTCAATGTCAGGGGATCCGGCATGGCGTTGGGCCCAGGCAGCCTCGCTATCATCCCACGCTGCGCCACCGTCGGCGCCGTGGCGCTTGTTGGGCGCATGCATTTGTCGATCCCCATGCTGTTTCAGATCATTTCCTATCTTCTTGAAGTCGTGAGCGGGCTGCTGACCGGCGCCTGTCTGCTGCGTCTGTACATGCAGTTGCAGCGCGTGCCTTTTGGCAACCCGGTGGGGCGGCTGGTCTTTGCTCTCACCGACTGGCTGGTGCTGCCGCTGCGCAAGCTGATACCGGCTGCGGGGCGCTGGGATTTGTCTTGCCTGGTTGCGGCCTTTTTGCTGCAGCTGGTGCAGTACCTGCTTCTGTGGTTGCTGGTGGGGGCAGGCCTGGGCCTGGCCTGGCTGCCGTGGATGGCGCTGTTCAGTCTGGCGCGCGTCACCGTGTCGGGCCTGATGGGCCTGCTGATTGCCTATGCCATCTTGTCGTGGATGCAGACGCGCACACCCATCAGCGACGTCATTGCCCGCCTGAGCGAGCCGCTGCTGCAACCGGTGCGGCGCGTCGTGCCGCTGCTGGGTGGCATTGATCTATCACCGCTGGTGCTGCTGGTGCTGCTGCAGGTGCTGTCCATCATGCTGGGCCATTTGCAGGCCAGCGTCCTGATGGGCCAATAAACTTGAACAAAATAGCTTCTAGCGCTTGCTGGGAAAGCGCTGACAGCTATTATTTTTGTATCAGGCTACGGCGTCGGCAGGCAGGCGCTGCAGCATGGACAGGCATTGCGCCACGGTCTCGCGCAGTTCGCGGCGGTCGCAGATGAAGTCCACCGCGCCCTTGGTCTGCAGGAATTCGGCGCGTTGAAAGCCCTCGGGCAGGGTCACGCGCACGGTGGACTCGATCACGCGCGGGCCGGCAAAGCCGATCAGCGCTTTGGGCTCGGCAATCACGATGTCGCCAACAAAGGCAAAGCCGGCCGAGACGCCGCCCATCGTCGGGTCGGTTAGCACGCTGATATAGGGCAGGCCCTTCTTGGCCAGGCGCGTGAGGGCGGCGTTGGTCTTGGCCATCTGCATCAGCGACAGCAGGCCCTCCTGCATGCGCGCGCCGCCGGTGGCGGTAAAGCAGATGAAGGGCACCTTCTGCTCTATCGCGGTCTCGACGCCGCGCACGAAGCGCTCGCCGACCACGCTGCCCATGGAGCCGCCCATGAAGTCGAACTCGAAGCAGGCGGCGACCAGGTTGATGCTCTTGACCGCGCCGCCCATGACGATGAGCGCGTCGGTCTCGCCGGTGTTCTCCAGCGCCTCCTTCAGGCGCTCGGGGTACTTGCGGCTGTCCTTGAACTTGAGCGCATCGACGGGCAGCACCTCCTGGCCGATCTCGTAGCGGCCCTCGCCGTCGAGAAAGGCATTGAGCCGCGCGCGCGCGCCGATGCGGTGGTGGTGGCTGCACTTGGGGCAGACGTTCTGGTTCTGCTCCAGGTCGCTCTTGTAGAGCACGGTCTCGCAACTGGGGCACTTGGTCCACAGGCCCTCGGGCATCTGGCGACGCTCGGTGGCGTTGGTCTGCTGGATTTTGGAAGGCAGGAGTTTTTCGAGCCAGGACATGGGTGTTCCTTTGTATGAATTTGCCAAGCTGCGTCGCATTACGCCGCAGCCTATGAAACTGGCGCGACCCGGGCGAGGGCCGCCGTGCAAGGGCCGCCCCGCCGCACTGGCGGCGTCCCCCTTCCCGCGCATCGCGCGAGAGAAGGGGGAAGCGGCGCAGCCGCTCAGGGGGTTGCGTCCCGAATTATGCGTCCAGCGCCTTGCGCACCTGGCGCAGGAAGTCCACGGTGACCCCAACCACCCGCTCGTGCGGCTGGTCTTCGATCAGGCCGATGATGCGGCTGCCTATGACCACGGCGTCAGCCACGCGGCTAATCGCCTGGGCCGTGGCCGCGTCGCGGATGCCGAAGCCCACGCCGACAGGGATCTTCACATGCTCGCGGATGCGCGGCAGCATGGCCTCCACCGCTGCGGTGTCGAGTGCGCCCGAGCCCGTCACGCCCTTGAGCGAGACATAGTACACATAGCCGCTGGCGACCTTGGCCACCTGCTGCATGCGCTCGGGTGTGGAGGTCGGGGCCAGCAAAAAGATCAGGTCGATGCCGTGGGCGCGCAGGTCGGCGGCGAACTGCTCGCATTCCTCGGGCGGGTAGTCCACGACCAGCACGCCATCGACGCCAGCCGCGCCGGCATCGCGGGCAAAAGAGCCCTGGCCATGGCGCTGCTCGTAGCGCTCCACCGGGTTGGCGTAGCCCATCAGCACCACGGGCGTGCTGTCGTTGCGTTGGCGAAAGGTGCGCACCATGTCCAGCACCTGGGCCAGGCCTATGCCCAGGGCCAGGGCTTTTTCGCCCGCCTTCTGGATCACCGGGCCGTCGGCCATGGGGTCGGAAAAGGGCACGCCCAGCTCGATCACGTCGGCGCCGGCCTCGACCATGCCGTGCATCAGGGCGGGCGTGATGTCGGCGAACGGGAAGCCGGCCGTCACATAGGGGATGAGGGCCTTGCGACCCTTGGCCTGCAGTTCGGCAAAGGTGGCGGCAATGCGTTGTGGGTGGCTCATGCAGCGGGCCCTCCCTTGACGGTCAAACCCCGCATCGAGGGGCGGTCATAGAAATCGACGCCCGACAGGTCGGCCACCGTGCCAATGTCCTTGTCGCCGCGGCCGGACAGGTTCACGAGGATGGACTGATCGGGGCCCATGGTCTTGGCAAGCTTCATGGCGTAGGCCATGGCGTGGCTGGATTCGAGGGCCGGGATGATGCCCTCGGTGCGGCACAGGTGGTGGAAGGCGGCCAGCGCCTCGGCGTCGGTGATGCCCACGTACTCGGCGCGCCCGATCTCTTGCAGCCAGGCATGCTCGGGGCCGACGCCGGGGTAGTCCAGGCCGGCGCTGATGCTGTGCGTCTCGGTGATCTGGCCGTTTTCGTCCTGCAATATGAAGGTGCGGTTGCCGTGCAGCACGCCGCTGCTGCCCCGCTGCAGGCTGGCCGAATGCTTGCCGCTATCGAGCCCCTCGCCGGCGGCCTCGACGCCGATCAGGCGCGTGTTCTCGAACGGGATATAGGGGTGGAAGATGCCCATGGCATTGCTGCCCCCGCCCACGCAGGCGACCACGGCGTCGGGCTGCTCGGCGGCAATTTTTTGCTCGGCCAGCATGGCCGGCATCTGCGTCAGGCATTCCTGGCCGATCACGCTCTGGAAGTCGCGCACCATCATCGGGTAGGGGTGGGGGCCGGCCACGGTGCCGATGATGTAGAAGGTGTTGTCCACGTTCGCCACCCAGTCGCGCATGGCCTCGTTGAGGGCGTCCTTGAGCGTCTTGCTGCCGGATTCAACCGGCACGACGGTGGCGCCCAGCAGCTTCATGCGATAGACGTTGGGGCTTTGGCGCTTGACGTCCTCGGCGCCCATGTAGACCACGCATTCCAGGCCGTAGCGCGCGCAGATGGTGGCCGTGGCCACGCCGTGCTGGCCGGCGCCGGTCTCGGCAATGATGCGCGGCTTGCCCATGCGCCGGGCCAGCATGGCCTGGCCGATGACGTTGTTGATCTTGTGCGCGCCGGTGTGGTTCAGGTCCTCGCGCTTCAAGTAGATCTGCGCGCCGCCGATCTCGCGGCTGGTGCGCGCGGCGTGGTAGACGGGCGAGGGGCGACCGACGAAATGCGCCAGCTCGTAATGAAATTCGGCCAGGAACTCAGGGTCGTGCTGGTAGCGCGCATAGGCCTGGCGCAATTCATCGATGGCATGCGTCAGCGTCTCGCTGACGAAGCTGCCGCCATAGGGGCCAAAGTGGCCCGAGGCATCGGGTTGGTGGTATTCAGACATTCGGATTCATATGGCTGGTGCTGCGTCGGCCGCACGCACGGCGGCGACGAAGCGCTGGATCTTGCCGGCGTCCTTGATGCCCTTGAGGGGCCGGCCATCGGGGCCGTCAAGTTCCACGCCGGAGCTGACATCAACCGCCAGCGTCTTGCAACGCGGGCGTACTTGGCTGATGCCATCGGTCACGTTTGCAGGCGTGAGTCCACCAGACAAAACGAGGTGAGAGTTGACGCTTGGTGGCAGGAGTGACCAATTGAATGCCTTGCCGCCGCCGCCATAGCCTTCGACATGGGCGTCGAGCAGGATGGCGCGGGCGTGAGAGTAGTCCTGCGCGTATTTTACGAGGTCAAACCTTGCCGCACCGTCGCCCAGGGGTATGCGCGCGGCGCGCAGGAATGGAATGCGCCCTCTGTCGCTGGCGGCCCAGCAGTCCGCGGGCGATTCATCACCATGAAATTGCACTGTAGCCCCCGATACAAGGTCGGTTGAAGCTATGACTTCAATAGCTGGTGCATTCACGAACAGCAGTACCGGCGTGACGAAGGGCGGCAGGCGCCGGGCCAGCTCGGCAGCGCGCGCAGGGCTGACTGCGCGCGGGCTCTTGGGGTAGAGCACGAAACCGATGGCGTCTGCTCCCGCGGCCACGGCGGCGTCCACGTCCTGCTCGCGCGTCAGGCCGCAGATCTTGATGCGGGTACGTACGGGTATGGAAGAGGGAGGGGCGCTGCTCATGGCAGCCAATCATACGCAGCCGTGCGCGTGGGCAGGCCCCACTCGGCGGCGTAGACCGGCCCCTGAAAGTACAGGCCATCGGGCGAGAAGGTGGGCGCCGCCGCGTCGCGCGAACGTGCCTCCAGCACCTGGCGCATCCAGTCGGGCGGGTACAGCCCCTGGCCTATGGCGACGATGCAGCCCATGATGTTGCGGATCATGTGGTGCAAAAAAGCATTGCCCTCGAACTCGAAGCGCCAGTAGCAGGGCGCGCAGCCATGGTCGCCGGCGGATTCTCCGGCGGGCGGGCTGCGCCGCGTGATGCTGATGCGCTGCAGCGTCTTGATGGGCGACTTGGCCTGGCAGGCGCTGGCGCGAAACGACGTGAAGTCATGCTCGCCCAGCAGGTGTTGCACGGCCGCCTGCATGGCCTCTTCGTCCAGCGCATGGAACACCCAGCCGACGCGGCCCGCATCCACGCTGGGGCGCACGGGTGACTGCAGCAGCACATAGGCATAACGGCGCGCCACGGCGCAGGCGCGCGAGTGAAAGCTGTCGGGTACGGGCTGCGCCCATTGCACGGCGATGTCGGCAGGCAAAAAGGTGTTGGTGCCGCGCACCCAGGAAAACGGCGCGCGCTCGAGCGCCGTGTCGAAGTGCACCACCTGCATCAGCCCATGCACGCCGGCATCGGTACGGCCGGCGCAGATGGTTGCCACCTTGTGCGTGGCAAAGCGGCCCAGGGCCGCTTCGAGATGGTCTTGAACGGTATTCCCGCCGGGCTGGCTTTGCCAGCCGCTATAGGCCTGGCCGTTGTAGCTGACGCCCAGGGCCACCCTCATGCCAGGCCCCCTGGCGCGAACGGTGCGGCGCGGCGGCAGGCGCCGTCCCTGCGCATGGCATGCGGCATCAGCCCAGCTCGGCCAGCAGGCGCTGGGCGCGGGCCTTGAGTTCGCCGGTCGATTCGGCGATGACTTCCTCGACCAGGGTGCGGGCGCCCTCGCTGTCGCCAATGGTGTTGAATTCTTCGGCCAGTGCCAGCTTGGTGGTCAGCGGATCGTCGGGCAGGGGCTCCGCAGCGCCGGCATCCGCTTGCGCAGCAGCAGTGGGGGCAGCGGGCAGGCTCAGGTCAAGGTTCAGATCCCCCAGGTCGAATTCCAGTGCCGCAGGGGCCGAGTCCTTGGCATCGCTGGCCGCCAGCGGGGTGGCTGCCGAGTCGGCCAGCAGCAGGTTGTCGGTGTCAAAGTCCAGGGACGCGGGCTCGGTCGTCAAGGATGCGACCGCGGTGGGCGCGGCGGAACGTGGAGCGGCTTCGGGCTCTGCATCCGGCAGCTCCAGGTCGATGGCGTCCAGCGCAGCGGGCAGATCTTCGCTGACCGCGGGCGTGGCCGCTGCGCCTTGCGTTGCAGCCAGCTCGCTCGCGGCAGCGGCCATGGCGAAGGCGCTGGGCGCAGGTGCCGGAGCTGGCGGTGCATCGTGCAGGTCGAGATCCAGATCCAGGTCGAGATCCAGGTCGGGCAACACGGAGTCGGGGCCGGTGCTGGCGTTGGTCGGCGCGCCCACGCCCACGGTGCTTGGGAAGTTGCTCAGGGGGGCGATGTCGCCCTCGCCGTCAGGGCCTGCGGCGGGGCGGCCACCGGGTTGGTACAGGGCGTTGTCCGCGTCCAGCGTGCGACCCAGGTCTGCGACGCGCGACCAGTCGGGGCCTTGCCCGTCGGTCAGCCGGAAGACATCGCTGGCGGCCGACTCCAGCGCCTTGCGATCCTGGCGCTTGGCATAAATCTCGGCCAGCTTGACGGGTATGGCGACGCGCTCCGGGTTGTGGCGCATGGCCTCCTTGAGGATTTCTTCGGCCTGCAGGTCACGGCCATAGGCCAGATACACGTCGGCCTCGGCCACGGGATCCACGTCTCCGCCCACGTCGAGCTGGCTGGGCGAATAGGACATCGACGATGCGCCGGTGGTCAGGCTGCTGTCGGCCGTGTCCACATGCTGGCCACCACTGGCTCCGAAGAATGAGTCGGGGTTGCCGCTGTCCTGGAAGGAGCTGTCCAGCTGCGCCTGTTGCCGACGGCTTTGCGCCACGCGGTAGCCACCGTAGCCGAGCAGCGCCAGCACCAGCGCGAGCGCGCCACCGGCCAGCAGCGGGTCTTCGGTGAGCGAGCCCAGGAAGCTGGGCTCCTCATAGGTCTCTGGCGGTGGTGCGGGCTTGGGCGCCGGGGCCGCTGCGGCTGCCGGAGCGGGTGCCGCTTCCTGTGGCGTGGCTTGCGGGGCTGTGGGCGCCTGCTCGGCTGTTGCCGGGGCTTCGGGATTGGCGTTGGTCTGCGCCGGCGCAACCGCCCCGGGCAGCCCGGCAGGAGCAGGGACGGCCACCGCGGACTGACTGCCAGCCGCGTTGGGCGCTGCGGCGCTGGTATCTGCTGCAGGTGTGGCGGGCTGTGTGGATGCGCCACTCAACTGGTTGAGCTCGGCGATGTTCTTGGACAGCTCGGCCATACGGGCCGTGTTCTGGTCGGCCTGCTTGTCGCGGGCCATCTGCTCGTCGGCCTTGCGGGCTTGCACGCCGCCCTTCGACAGAGTCAGCTTGTCGGGGCTGGCAGCTGCGGGCTTGGCCTCTTCCACCTGCGCCTGCACCGAACCGCTGGCTGAACGCTCGGCCGCGGCCACCTGTGCGGTGGGAGCGGCGCCGGCCAGCCGGCGGCGGAACTCGTTGAAGTCGCGGCTTTGCGCTGCGACGATCTGGCGCGCCTCGCTGGCCGGGGTGGCCTGGGCGGCGGACTCGCTGGGCATCTGCAGCACCGCGCCCGAGCGCAGCCGGTTCACGTTGCCGTCGACGAAGGCTTTGGGGTTGGCCTGAGCCATGGCAACCAGCATCTGATCGAGCGAGACGCTGGCCGGCCTATGGGCATTGGCAATGCGTCCGGCCGTATCGCCCGGGCGCACCGTCACGGTGTCGTCGCTGCCTGCGCCGGCCTCTGTCGCGGCAGGAGCACGGCTGGGGGCCGGCGCCACCCGTGGAGTGGGCCGCGGGGCGGCTGCTGCCGGTGCCGCCGCCGGGGGCGCGGCGGGCCGCGCCGAGGATGTACGGGGGGGCGCCGGCGCGCTTTCGCTGCGTGGCGCGGCCAGCTGTGGTGCCACTGTCACTTCGGCGGGTTTGGCGGCCTGTGCCGGTGGGTCGAACAGCATGGTGTAGCTGCGCACGATATGGCCCGAGCTCCAGGTGGCATCCAGCACCAGATCGACAAACGGCTCGTTGATGGGGCGGCTGCTGCTCAGGCGCAGCACCATGGAGCCGTCGGCACGTCGATGCACCTGCACCTGCACGTTGCCCACCGTGGGCGAGTATTCCAGCCCCTGGCTGCGGAACGCGGCCGCGTTGGCGGTACTCACGCGCAGCGACTCGGCCTCCGCAGCCGTGATCTGGGGTAATTCGATCTCGGCACGCAGCGGTTCGCCCAATGCCGACTGCACATTCACGCGCCCCAGGGTCAGGGCGTTGGCATCGGTGCCGAGCAGTCCGGCCGACAGAATGGCCGCTGTGGCCAGTGCAGAAAATTTCCAGCGATGCATGTGTGCGACAAGTGAATGTTGTGGTGCGGTCGTGCGGAGCGTTGTTGTTCGAGTCAGGCCTAGAGCCGCTCCGAGACGTGAAAATATGTAAAAAGCACCATAGCATCAATGCCTTGCACTGACAAGCCGAGGCCATGCGCCGGCA
Organism: Alicycliphilus sp.; assembly: GCA_018054745.1. Lineage (GTDB taxonomy): Bacteria > Pseudomonadota > Gammaproteobacteria > Burkholderiales > Burkholderiaceae_C > Alicycliphilus > Alicycliphilus limosus. The sequence continues at coordinate 17,389 of JAGPIX010000026.1, read as the reverse complement.
TTCCCTACCCTGTTGGCAGGAGCCAAAAGTTGTCTTTCATGTTGGTAACAGGCAACGATGGGGCCGAACAGGGTAGGGTTGGAGGCGGATGATAAACAGCGCCCGGCCAGGGGCGCCGTTGCCCTGCGTCAGGCGCTCAGCAGGATGCGCAGCATGCGGCGCAACGGCTCGGCCGCGCCCCACAGCAGCTGGTCGCCGATGACGAAGGCGGACACGTATTCAGGCCCCATGTTGAGCTTGCGCACGCGGCCCACGCCGACCTCCAGGCCGCCGGTGATGGCCGCCGGAGTGAGTTCCTTGACGGTGATGGCGCGCTCGTTGGGCACGAACTTCACCCAGGGGTTGCCGTCCTTGATCAAGGCCTCGATCTGGGCCAGCGGAATGTCCTTCTTGAGCTTGAGCGTGAGCGCCAGCGAGTGGCAGCGCATGGCGCCAATGCGCACGCACAGGCCGTCGACGGGGATGGTGGCGGCCGTGCCCAGGATCTTGTTCACCTCGGCCTGGCCCTTCCACTCTTCCTTGGACTGGCCGTTGTCCAGCTGCGCGTCGATCCACGGGATCAGGCCGCCGGCCAGCGGCGCGCCAAAGTGCTCGGTGGGCACGTCCTCGCGGATGGTGCTGGCCACCTTGCGGTCGATCTCCAGGATGGCGGAGGCGGGCGTGGCCAGCTCATCGGCGACGGCGCCATGCACGACGCCCATGCCCTTCAAGAGCTCGCGCATGTGGTTGGCGCCGCCGCCCGAGGCCGCCTGGTAGGTCATGGAAGACACCCAGTCCACCAGGCCGGCCTTGAACAGCCCGGCCAGGCCCATCAGCAGGATGGAGTTGGTGCAGTTGCCGCCAATCCAGTTCTTGCCGCCGGCGGCAAGCTTTTGCCGGATCAGGCCGTCGTTCACCGGGTCGAGCACGATGACGGCGTCGCCCTCCATGCGCAGGGCGCTGGCGGCGTCGATCCAGTGGCCCTGCCAGCCGGTGGCACGCAGCTTGGGGAAGACTTCCTTGGTGTAGTCGCCACCCTGGCAGGTGATGATGATGTCGCACTTTGCGAGCTCGGCGACGTCGTTCGCGTCTTTCAGCTCGGTATGTGTCCTGGCCATGGCGGGCGCCTTGCCGCCGGCGTTGGAGGTGGAGAAGAACACCGGCTCGATGAGGTCGAAGTCGCCCTCGGCCTGCATGCGATCCATCAACACCGAGCCGACCATGCCGCGCCAGCCGACCAGACCTACCAATTGCTTGCTCATTTCAAACGCCCTTTCAAGTTAAAAACAGATCACACGCGACCGGTGGCTGCTTTTCTGGCCCCGGCTCGTCTGGCCAGGGAGGGCGCACGACGATACCGGAGCTGGATCAGCCCTTAATGGTCGTGGTTTTGGTGGTGCTTGCTCGCGCACTATGGCCGGCCAGGGCGGCGGGCTTGTTCTTCAGGGGGAAGGGTTGCGCGGCAAACATGACAAAACATTGTAGGGGATGCGATGGCGGGCACCGCCCCCTGATTGTTAACGATGCGTCAACGCAACGCGTTGACCACGGCGTCGCCCATCTGCACCGTGCCGACTTTGGTCGTGCCGTCGCTGTAGATGTCGGGCGTGCGCAGGCCTTGCGCCAGCACCTTTTTCACGGCGGTCTCGATGCGGTCGGCGGCCTCGGGCTGGTTCAGGGAGAAGCGCAGCATCATGGCCGCGGACAGGATGGTGGCCAGCGGGTTGGCCACGCCCTTGCCGGCGATGTCCGGCGCGCTGCCGTGGCTGGGCTCGTACAGGCCCTGCTTTTTGTCATTGAGCGATGCCGAGGGCAGCATGCCGATGGAGCCCGTCAGCATCGAGGCTTCGTCCGAGAGGATGTCGCCAAACATGTTGCCGGTGACGATCACGTCGAAGGCCTTGGGCGCCTTGACCAGCTGCATGGCAGCGTTGTCCACGTACATGTGGTCCAGCGCCACGTCCGGATAGTCTTTATGGACTTCGGTGACCACGTCCTTCCACAGCTGGAAGGTCTCCAGCACGTTGGCCTTGTCCACGCTGGTGACGCGCTTGCTCCTCTTGCGTGCGGCCTCGAAGGCCACGCGGGCGATGCGCTCGATCTCCGGGCGGCTGTAGCGCATGGTGTCAAAGGCTTCTTCTGCGCCGGGGAAGTGGCCGTCTACCGCCGTGCGGCGGCCGCGCGGCTGGCCGAAGTAGATGTCGCCCGTCAGCTCGCGAATGATGAGGATGTCCAGGCCCGCGACCAGCTCGGGCTTCAGGCTGCTGGCGTGCGTCAGTTGTTCGTAGCAGATGGCAGGGCGGAAGTTGGCGAACAGGCCGAGCGCCTTGCGCAGGCCCAGGATGGCCTGCTCGGGGCGCAGCGGGCGGTCCAGCTTGTCGTACTTCCAGTCGCCCACGGCGCCGAACAGAATGGCGTCGGCGCTTTTGGCCAGGGCCAGGGTGGACTCGGGCAGGGGGTGACCTGCGGCCTCGTAGGCGGCGCCGCCAACGGGGGCGGTTTCCATCTCGAACTTCAAGTCCAGGGCCTTGAGCACCTTGACGGCCTCGGCGACGATTTCGGTGCCTATGCCGTCACCAGGGAGAACTGCGATTTTCATGTCGATGAACTATTAAATTGATAGCTGTTGGCGCTTGTTGGATAAGCGACAGAGGCTTGTTTTGCTTAAAATTTCAACCCGCCATGGTGTGCGCCAGCCAGGGCTTGGTGGCCAGGCGCTCGGCCTCGAATGCGGCGATCTTGTCCTTGTGGCGCAGGGTCAGGCCGATGTCGTCGAAGCCGTTGAGCAGGCAGTACTTGCGAAACGGCAGCACGTCGAAGGCTATTTCTTCACCCTGCGGGCGGATGACGACCTGGCGCTCCAGGTCGATCTTCAGCTCATAGCCGGGGAAGGCCGCCACCTCATCGAACAGCTGGGCCACCACCGACTCGGGCAGGACGATGGGCAGCAGGCCGTTCTTGAAGCAGTTGTTGAAGAAGATGTCGGCAAAGCTGGGTGCGATGACGGCGCGAAAGCCGTACTGGTCCAGCGCCCAGGGGGCGTGCTCGCGGCTGGAGCCGCAGCCGAAGTTCTTGCGCGCGATCAGGATGCTGGCACCCTTGTACCGTGGCTGGTTCAGCACGAAGTCGGGATTGGGCTTGCGCGCTGATTCGGGCACGCCGGGTTCGCCCGGCTGGTCCAGGTAGCGCCATTCGTCGAACAGATTCGGGCCGAAGCCGGTCTTCTTGATGGATTTCAGGAACTGCTTGGGGATGATGGCGTCGGTGTCGACGTTCTCGCGGTCCATGGGGGCGACGAGGCCCTGGTGCACGGTGAATTTCTGCATGGCGGTTGGGTAGTGAGAGGGTTGTCAGCGCGCGGCGCGCTCTATGGCGCCGCCGGCACTTTGCACGTCCTGGCCAATGCCCTTGATGGTGTTGCAGGCCGCCAGGGTCAGGGCCAGGCCGATCAGGATGATGGAGAAAGAGGGCTTCATGGGGGCGCTCGCTTCTGTCGGGTTCAGGCAAATTTGCGGATATCGACGAAATGACCGTGGATGGCCGCGGCAGCCGCCATGGCCGGGCTGACCAGGTGGGTGCGCCCGCCGGCGCCCTGGCGGCCCTCGAAGTTGCGGTTGGACGTCGACGCGCAGCGCTCGCCCGGCTCCAGCCGGTCGGCGTTCATGGCCAGGCACATGCTGCAGCCGGGCTCGCGCCACTCGAAGCCGGCGGCGGTGAAGATCTTGTCCAGCCCCTCGGCCTCGGCCTGCGCCTTCACCAGGCCCGAGCCCGGCACCACCATGGCCAGCTTGATGTTCTTGGCCACCTTCTGGCCCAGCTTTTTCACCAAGGCGGCGGCCTCGCGCATGTCCTCGATGCGGCTGTTGGTGCAAGAGCCGATGAAGACCTTGTCCACGAAGATGTCCTGCAGCGGCTTGCCGGGTGTGAGCGCCATATAGGCCAGGGCGCGCTCCATGGCGCCGCGTTTGTTGGCGTCCTTTTCCTTGTCCGGGTCGGGCACGCGGGCATCCACGCCCAGCACCATTTCGGGGCTGGTGCCCCAGGTGACCTGGGGCACGATCTCGGCGCCGTTCAGTTCCACCACGGCGTCAAATTGCGCGTCGGCATCGGAGTGCAGCGTCTGCCAATACTGCACGGCCTGGTCCCATTCCACGCCCGTGGGGGCCAGCGGCCGGCCCTTGACGTAGGCGATGGTCTTCTCGTCCACGGCCACCAGGCCCGCGCGCGCGCCGCCCTCGATGGCCATGTTGCACACCGTCATGCGGCCTTCCATGGACAGGTCGCGTATCGCCTGGCCGGCAAATTCAATCGTGTAGCCCGTGCCGCCGGCCGTGCCTATCTTGCCGATGATGGCCAGCACGATGTCCTTGGCGGTGATGCCCGGGGCCACATGGCCGTTCACGCGCACCAGCATGTTCTTCGCCTTCTTGGCCAGCAGGGTCTGCGTGGCCATGACATGCTCGACTTCCGACGTGCCAATGCCATGCGCCAGCGCGCCAAAGGCGCCGTGGGTGCTGGTGTGGCTGTCGCCACAGACCACCGTCATGCCGGGCAGCGTGGCGCCGTTCTCCGGGCCGATGACGTGGACTATGCCCTGGCGCTTGTGCAGGAAGGGGAAGAAGGCGGCCGCGCCCGATGCCGCAATGTTTTTATCGAGCGTGGTGATCTGCTCCTTGCTGATCGGGTCGGCAATGCCGTCGTAGCCGCGCTCCCAGCCGGTGGTGGGCGTGTTGTGGTCGGCGGTGGCGACGATGGAGCTGGTGCGCCAGACCTTGCGGCCCGCCTCGCGCAGGCCCTCGAAGGCCTGCGGGCTGGTGACCTCGTGCACCAGGTGGCGGTCGATGTAGAGCACGGCCGTGCCGTCCTCTTCGGTGTGGACGACGTGCTCGTCGAAGATCTTGTCGTACAGGGTGCGTCCCATGGCGGTCTCGTTTCGTGGGGGTCTTGGGTTCAGGGGGATGGTGAAATTTTAGGCGCCAGGTGCTCCACCAGCAGGCGCGCGGTGACCGGCAGGGCGTCGAAGTCGCGCGCCACCAGGCGCAGCTCACGCTCGGCCCAGGGTTCATCCAGGCGCACGGCGGCCAGGCGCCCCAGGCCCTGCATCAGGGCAAAGGCGCGGTCGGGCAGCAGGCCCACGCCCAGGCCGTTGTCGATCATGCGGCACATGGTGTCCAGGCTGGTCACCTGTATGCGCTGGCGCAGCGGCCGCCCGGCCTGGGCGGCGGCGGCGCGCATCGCCAGGCTGATGGAACTGCCGGCATGCAGGCCGACGATGTCCCAGTCCAGCACCTCATCAAATTTGATAGCTTCTCGCGCAGACAGGGCATGCGTTTGCGGCATGACCAGCACCAATCTGTCACTGCGGTAGGGGCGGCTTTGCAGTTCGGCGGCGCCGTTGCCCTGGCTGGCGTTGCCCAGGCTGCAGATGCCTAAGTCTGCCGCGCCCTCCTGCACGGCCTGCAGCACCTCGGGCGAGAGATGCTCCTGCAGGTCGATCTTGATCTGGCTGTGGGCGCGCGCGAAATGCCCCAGGTCCTCGGGCAGAAACTGCACGATGGCCGAGATGTTGGCGTGCATGCGCACATGGCCGCGCACGCCCTCGGCGTACTCCGACAGCTCGCCCTGCATGCGTTCCAGCCCGAAGAGCACGGTGCGCGCGTGGTGCAGCAGGCTCTCGCCGGCGGGGGTGAGCGTCACGCCGCGGCTGTGGCGGTAGAGCAAGGCCGTGTCCACGGCCGCCTCCAGATCCGACAGGCGTTTGCTCACGGCCGAGGCGGCGATGAACTCGCGCTCGGCCGCGCGGCCAATGCTGCCCAGCTCGCACACGGCGACGAACAGTTGCAGCGAGGTCAGGTCGATACGGCGCGCAAAACTGCGCTCGGAGCTTTTCATGGGGGATGGGTTGGCTTCTCGTTTGGAGAAGAATTTGTGTATTTTCCCTCAATATTCACGTCTTGCCATCGTCAAATGCGATGACTTGTGCATCGCTGTGCGCATGGGCTCCGAAATTACTCCTGAATCAATAGCTGTTTGCGCTTTATTGAAGGGCGTTAGAGCCGTATTTGATCAATATTTCAAAAGGCCACGGTATCCCCATGCTCGGGTACTTCGGCCGGCCAGAGCAGCTCATGCTCCACGCGCTGGCGCAGCTGGTCGGCCGCAGGCAGCTCGCCATGCACCACATAGATGCGGCGCGGCGCGGCGGGCAGGGCGCGCAGCCAGTCCAGCAGCTGGTTGCCGTCGGCATGGGCCGAGGCCGTGGCCAGCTGCACCACCTCGGCACGGATCTGCACCTCGCGGCCCAGGATGCGGATGGTCTTTTCGCCCGCCGCGATGCGCGCGCCGCGCGTGCCGCCGGCCTGGTGGCCAGTGAGGATGATCATGTTGCGGTGGTCGCCCGCATGCAAGGCCAGGTGGTGCAGCACGCGCCCGCCGGTGGCCATGCCGCTGGCCGAGAGGATGACGCGCGGCCCGTGCAGGCGCGCCAGGGCCTTGGACTGGTCCACGCTGTGCACCAGCGTGGTGCCGCGCGCCATGGCCTGCAGGTCGGCGCGGTTCAGGCAATGCTCGCCTACATGGTTTTGGAACAGCTCGGTGGCGCTTACCGCCATGGGGCTGTCCAGGTACACGGGCAGGCCGGTGGGCAGCTCGCCACGGGCCTTCAACCGGGCGATGGCGTGCAGCACCGTCTGCGCCCGCCCCACGGCAAACACCGGCACCACGGCCACGCCGCCGCGCGCGGCCAGGCGCGCCAGCGGTGGCCCCAGTTCATCGAGCACCGAGCCGCTGGGGTGGCCGCGGTCGCCATAGGTGGATTCAATCAGCACCGTGTCGGCCGCGGGCGGCGCGTCGGGCGCGCACATCAGCAGGTCGTCCGGCCGGCCCAGGTCGCCCGAGAACAGGATGCGCCGCCCGCCCACCTCCAGCAGCACGCTGGCCGCGCCCAGGATATGGCCGGCGCGCGTGAAGGTGGCACGCCAGCCGGGCAGGGGCTCGAACTGCTGGTGCACGGGCTGCACCTGCAGCAGAGCCAGGCTGTGCTGCGCGTCCAGCCGCGTGTACAGCGGCAGCGCCGGCTCGTGCTTGCTCAGTCGGTGGCGGTTGAGGTAGGCGGCCTCTTCCTCCTGCAGGTGGCCGCTGTCGGGCAGCAGGATGGCGCACAGCGCACGCGTGCCGCTGGTACAGAACACCGGCCCGCCAAAGCCGTCCCGCGCCAGCAGCGGCAGGTAGCCCGAATGGTCCAGATGGGCGTGGGTCAGGATGACGGCATCGATCTCCTGCGGCGCCACCGGCAATGGCCGCCAGTTGCGCTGGCGCAAGAGCTTGTAGCCCTGGAACAGCCCGCAATCGACCATCAGCGCCTGGCCGCCGTGACGCACCAGGTATTTGGAGCCGGTGACGGTGCCGGCACCGCCGAGGAAGGTGAGGCTGACTGGCATGGCGCCCTCCGTGCTGCTATGCCTGCCAGGGTAGCAGGCTTGGGCGGTCATGGGGCAGTCTCCCGCTGCCGCCCGCACTCAAGCGCGGCGGTGCGACCTGCTGGCTCAATGCGCGGGCTTGACGGCGCGAATGAAGGCGCTGAGGAATTTGCCGTCCATCTCGTCGGAAACCACCGAGGTGTCGAGCCCGTTGGCGCTCAGAAATTCGCGCGCGTCCTCAGCCGTGTAGATGCGCGTGGGCTCCACGCCGATGTCGGAAAAGCCGGCGGCGGCCAGCTTGTGGCGGTAGTCGTCCTCGTCCAGCGCGCCGGCCACGCAGCCCACCCAGGCCATGGCGCTGGCGCGAATCTCGGGGCGGATGGCGCCGCGCGTGACCACGTCGGACACGGCAAAGCGCCCGCCGGGCTTGAGCACGCGAAACGCCTCGGCCAGCACGCGGTCCTTGTCGGCCGAGAGGTTGATGACGCAGTTGGAGATGATCACGTCCACCGAGGCGTCGGGCAGCGGGATATGCTCGATCTCGCCCTTCAAGAATTCCACGTTGGTCGCGCCCGCCTGGCGCTGGTTGTCGCGCGCCAGCGCCAGCATCTCGTCGGTCATGTCCAGGCCGTAGGCGCGGCCCGTGGGGCCGACGCGCTTGGCCGACAGCAGCACGTCGATGCCGCCGCCCGAGCCCAGGTCCAGCACCACCTCGCCGGCGCGCAGCTCGGCCAGCGCCGTCGGGTTGCCGCAGCCCAGCGACGCCAGCACGGCGGCCTCGGGCAGGCCGCCGGTCTGCACCGCGTCGTACAGGTCGCGCGTGATCGGGTCGGTTCCGGCCAGCGGGCCGGTGGCGCAGCAGGAGCTGCTGGGCGCCGCCACGGCGCCGCGGCAGGAGGAGGCAGCGCCGCCCTGCGTGACGCGGCGCGCCGCCTCACCGTACTTTTCCTTGACGATTTGCTGGATGTCCTGGGTTTGTGTCATCGCGGTTCTCCTATGGGGGTACATGCCTGGGCCACGGACGGGCCCGCCTTCTCGCCGGCAAACCAGCGCTGCTGCCAACGCAGTGCCAGGGCCACCAGCGCGATCATCACCGGCACCTCGACCAGCGGGCCGATGACGGCGGCAAACGCCGCGCCGGAATGGATGCCGTAGACGGCCACCGCCACGGCAATGGCCAGCTCGAAGTTGTTCGACGCGGCGGTGAACGACAGCGTCACGCAGCGCGGGTAGTCGGCGCCGGCGCGCCGGCCCATGGCGAAGGACAGCACGAACATCAGCACGAAGTAGATGAGCAGCGGCAGCGCGATGCGCAGCACATCGAGCGGCAGGGCCAGCACCGTGCGCGCCTTGAGGCTGAACAGCACGACGATGGTCAGCAGCAACGCCACCAGCGTCAGCGGCGCGATGCGCGGCACGAAACGGGTGTGGTACCAGTCTTTGCTGACAAAGCGCAGCAGCACCCAGCGCGTGAGCAGGCCGGCGATGCAGGGAATGCCCAGGTAGATGAACACGCTTTCGGCGATCTGGCCCATGGAGATGGCGACGACCGAGCCGCCCAGGCCAAACAGCGGCGGCAGCACGGTCAAAAACAGCCAGGCATAGACGCTGTAGAACAGCACCTGGAAGAAGGCGTTGAACGCGACCAGCGCAGCGGCGTATTCGGTCGAGCCGCGCGCCAGGTCGTTCCAGACGATGACCATGGCGATGCAGCGCGCCAGCCCGATGAGGATCAGCCCGGCCATGTATTCGGGCTGGTCGGGAAGAAAGACGACGGCCAGCACGAACATCAGCACCGGGCCTATGACCCAGTTTTGCAGCAGCGACAGCCACAGCACGCGCGTGTCGCGCCACACGGCGGGCAGGTCTTCGTAGCGCACCTTGGCAAACGGCGGGTACATCATCAGCACCAGACCGATGGCGATGGGGATGTTGGTACTGCCGACCTGGTAGCGGCCGATGATGGCCTCGATGTCCGGCACCAGCCAGCCCAGGGCCAGGCCCAGCGCCATGGCGGCGAAGATCCACAGCGTGAGATAGCGGTCGAGGAAAGAGAGTTTGCGGGTGAGCTGGCTCATGGCGGGTTGGCGGCGGGTCAAAGGCGGGAGAGTTCGGTGTGCAGGGCGGCTGCGCCCCGGGACGCCAGCGGCAGCGCCAGCAGGCGTTGCAGGCGCTCGGCCAGGGTCTGGCGCGTGTGCTCGAAGGCGGCGCGTTGGCCGGCCGCGCCGCCCGGCGCGCTGGACGGGTCGGCGTAGCCCCAGTGCAGCCGCACCGGGTTGCCGGGCCACAGCGGGCAGGCCTCCTCGGCCGCGCTGTCGCAGACGGTGATGACGATGTCCATGGGCGGCGCATCGGCGGCGCTGAATTCGTCCCAGCTCTTGCTGCGCAGGCCCTGTGTGGCCACGCCGGCGGCGGCCAGCACCTCCAGCGCCTGCGGGTTGACGCGCCCGCTGGGCGCGCTGCCGGCGCTGTGCCCGCGCACGTCCAGCCCTTGCGCGGCGGCCAGGTGGTTGAGCATGGCCTCGGCCAGCACGCTGCGCGCCGAGTTGTGCGTGCACAGGATGAGAATGTGGGTGGTCATGGGGTCAGCAGCAGGGTGCGGATGGGGTGGCGGCGCAGGCGTCGCCCTGGCAGCAGTTCTCGGTCAGAAAGGCCAGCAGCGCGTTCATCTGCGCGAAGTCGGCGCGGTAGATCAGGCTGCGGCCCTGGCGCTCTTGCGTCAGCAGGCCGGCCTGCACCAGCTCCTTGAGGTGAAACGACAGCGTGGCCGCCGGTATCTGCTGCGCCTCGGCGATCTGCCCCGGCGTCAGGCCGGCCTGGCCGGCGACCACCAGGGCGCGGAACACGCGCAGCCGGTGCGCTTGCGAGAGGGCTGTCAGGGCCTTGAGTACGGATTGTTCTTCCATTATTCGATAATTATGGAAATGATGAGGCGAGTGTATGCGACGCCTGGTGCCGTGGCAAGGGGGTGTGAAAAGACCGGGCGAAAGATCTATTGCAGCCGCATGTGCAGCGTGGCGTAGCCGGCGTCCGGCGCCACGGCGCGGGTCGGGGCGTGGCTGGGGCTGAGCGTGATGGCCTGGGTGCGCGCCAGCACTTCCTCGATCAGCACGCGCAGTTCCAGCCGCGCCAGCGGCGCCCCGGGGCAGACGTGGATGCCGGCGCCGTAGAGCAGGTTCAGCGCCGGGTCGCGCTCCAGGCGGAACTCGCCCGGCTGGTCGAACACGCGCGGGTCGCGGTTGGCGGCGATCCAGTTGATGGCCACGCGCTCGCCTGCGGGCAGCGGGCAGCCGCCCAGCGTGACCGGGCGCGTGGTGATGCGGCGGTTGCCGACCAGCGGGCCGTCGATGCGCAGCACCTCGTCGATGGCGGCGCCCAAGAGGCCGGGCTGGCCGCGCAGGCGCTGCTGCCAGTCGGGGTGGCTGGCCAGCCAGTGCAGCAATATGCCTATGGACGCGGCAATCGTGCCGACCTCGCCCACCGTCCAGTTGCGCAGCACGCTGGCGAGTTCGCGCAGATCCAGCAGGCGCCCGTCGACGCGCGTGTGCATCAGCTCGCTGCTGATGTCCTGCGTGGCCGGCACGCCCTGGCGCGCTTGGCGCACGCGCTGCACCAGGTCTTCAAATTCCTGCGCCACGGCGGCGGTCTGCGCGCGCTCGCCCGAGCGGGTGGCCGCCTGGCTGCGGCGTAGCCACTGCAGCAGCTCGTCCTGCAGCAGCGTCGGCCAGCCCAGAAACGCCGACTGCACGCGCACGGCAAAGGGCAGGGCGAACTCCTGCGTGATCTCCAGGCTGCCGCCCAGCTGCAGCGCCTCTTGCACGGTGGCGGCGGAGAGCGCACGGCACACCGGCTCGAAGCGCGCCATGCGTTCGGGTGCGAAGAAATGATCGAGCGCCTGGCGGTAGCGCGTGTGCTGCGGCTGGTCGTAGCCGTTGGGCACGGCCGGATGCTGCGACACGGCGCTGCTGTAGGTGGCGTGGTCTTGCAGCACCTGCATGACTTCGGGGTGGCCGAACACCGTGGTGTGCTGGCTTGCGCTGTGCGCTAGCGGGCAGCGCGCGCGCAGCTGGTCGAAGGCGGCGCGCTGGTCGCGCTGCACCTCGGGGGCTTGCGGGTCCCAGGGGGTGGGGGTGCTGCTCATGGCGTTCTCCTTTTACAGGCCCAGGTCGTCGGCCAACGTATCCATGCGCGCCTTGACCGCTGCGTCCATGGCCATGGTGCGGCCCCATTCGCGCTGGGTCTCGCCGGGCCATTTGTTGGTGGCGTCCAGCCCCATCTTGCCCCCTAGGCCGCTGACGGGGGAAGCAAAGTCGAGGTAGTCGATGGGGGTGTTCGCTATCAGCATGGTGTCGCGCACCGGGTCCATGCGCGTGGTCATGGCCCAAATCACTTCTTTCCAATCGCGCACGTCGATATCGTCGTCGACGATGACGACGAACTTGGTGTACAGAAACTGGCGCAGATGGCTCCACACGCCCATCATCACGCGCCGCGCGTGGCCGGCGTAGGCCTTCTTGATGCTGACCACCGCCATGCGATAGCTGCAGGCCTCGGGCGGCAGATAAAAATCGACGATCTCGGGAAAGGCGCGCTGCAACAGCGGCACGAACAATTCGTTGAGCGCCAGGCCCAGCATGGCCGGCTCGTCCGGCGGCTTGCCGGTGTAGGTGCTGTGGTAGATGGCGTCACGGCGCTGCGTGATGCGCTCCACGGTGAACACCGGGAACTCGGCGCATTCGTTGTAGTAGCCGGTGTGGTCGCCGTAGGGGCCCTCCAGCGCGTGCTGCCAGCCGCTGGGGTGCTGGGCATCGGGGTGGATGTGGCCTTCCAGGACGATCTCGGCCTGGGCCGGCACCTGGAGCGGCACGCCCAGCGCGTCGGCCACCTCGGTGCGCGCACCGCGCAGCAGGCCGGCGAACTGGTATTCCGACAGGCTGTCGGGCACGGGGGTGACGGCGCCCAGGATGGTCGCCGGGTCGGCGCCAATCGCCACAGCCACGGGGTAGGGTTGGCTAGGGTGTTGCCGGCAATGCTCGGCAAAGTCGAGCGCGCCGCCGCGGTGCGAGAGCCAGCGCATGATGAGCTGGTTTTTGCCGATGACCTGCTGGCGGTAGATGCCCAGGTTTTGCCGGCGCTTGTGCGGCCCGCGCGTGATCGTCAGGCCCCAGGTGACCAGCGGCGCCACGTCGCCGGGCCAGCAGTGCTGTATCGGCAGCCTGGACAGATCGACCTCGTCGCCCTCGACCACCAGCTCCTGGCAGGGCGGGCGGCGCACGGTGGACGGGGCCATGCTCCACAGCGTCTTGACCAGCTCGCGCCGGCCCCACAGGTCTTTCATGCCGCGCGGCGGCTCGGGCTCTTTCAAGGACGCCAGCACCTCGCCAAAGGCGCGGATCTCAGGCAGCCCCGCTACGCCCAGCGCCCGCGCCACGCGCGCCGGCGTGCCAAACAGGTTGGCCAGCACCGGCATGGCGTGGCCCGTGGGGTTTTCGAATAGCAGCGCCGGGCCGCCCGCGCGCAGCACGCGGTCGGCAAGGGCCGTCATCTCCAGGTGCGGCGAGACCGGGGCGGCAATGCGACGCAGCTCGCCCGCGGCCTCCAGCTGGGCCATGAAGTCGCGCAGGTCGCGGTAGTGGGTTTGCGTCAAAACGGGCTCCAGCGCTTATCTATCAAGCGCAAGCAGCTATCAATTCAGGACTGATCATGCAGGCCCTGCCAGCGCGGCGCCAGTGCATGCTCCAGCCCCAGCAGGTCCAGCGAGCGCGCCACGCTGTGCTGCACGATGTCCTCGACGGTCTGCGGCCGCTGGTAGAAGGCGGGCACGGGCGGGCAGATGATGCCGCCCATCTCGGTCACCGTGGTCATGTTGCGCAGGTGCACCAGGTGCAGCGGGGTCTCGCGCGCCAGCAGCACCAGGCGGCGGCGCTCTTTCAGGATCACGTCGGCGGCGCGCGTCAGCAGGTTGTCCGCCAGGCCATGGGCGATGGCCGCCAGCGTGCGCATGGAGCAGGGCGCCACCACCATGGCCTGCGCGCCGAAGGAGCCGCTGGCAATGCTGGCGCCAATGCTGGCGTTGTCATGCGCCTGGTGCGCCAGGGCCAGCACCTGCTCGCGCGACAGGGCGGTCTCGTGCTGGATGTTGAGCCAGCCGGCATCGGAGACGACCAGGTGCGTCTGCACCCCCGGCATGGCGCGCAGCGCCTGCAGCAGGGCCACGCCATAGACGGCGCCGCTGGCCCCCGATATGCCGACGATGATGCGGCGTGGCTCAGCCATGCGCAGGCACCAGCGGGGCTGCAGCCAGGTCGGCCTGCACATGTGCCAGCACCTCGTCGGCCTGGGCCGGGTCGAAGTCCTGGTGGTTGCGCTTCTTCACGCCGTACTTGTGCAGCTGGTAGTGGCGTGCCGGCGTGACGCTGTGGCGCGCCAGTGAATTGCGCACGCATTCCAGCGGGCAGCCGTCCAGTGCGATGACGGGGCGGCCGCTCTTGGCGAGCTGCACCAGCTTGGGCACGTCGCCGCCGACGCCGGCAATGCATGACATCTCGGCCAGGCCGCGCCTGTCCATTTGCACCGCCACATGGTTGGCCAGCTGCGCCGCGCTGGAGCAGCCCGAGCAGGAATAGACCAGCGGCGGCAGGGGCGCAGGGGCCGGGTCGGTCATGGCCGTCCCCTCAGAGAGCGCGGCAGCGGCGGCAGCTGGCGCAGCAGCTGCGGCGCCTTGCGCTCGAGCACCGCGCGCGGCGTCCACTCGCGCGGGTCGAGCACGGGCAGCTCGAGCGCGTCCAGCGCGTTTTTGACCACCAGGCCGAGCTCGGTGTCGCCCTCCATCACCAGGCGGCGGCTGAAGAACAGCGTGTCCGGGTCTTGCCGGCGCTGCGCCAGCAGCAGGAAGTCCTGGGCGTTGGCGCTGATGGCCAGATCGGTTTCGGCCTGCGGCTTGCAGGGCACAAAGCGCTGGCCGTTCCATGAGAAGTCGAACGCCACGCGCGCATCGCGCACGCGAATCGCCAGACGCTTGGCGCGCAGGATGTCTTTCACGTCCTGCGGCAGCTGTTTGGCCAGGGCGAAGTTGATGGCCGTGACCAGCAGCATGGAGCCCGGGTAGGCCGGCAGACGCGAGAGCAGCGCGCCCACGGGGGCGGGCAGGGTGAAGGGGGCGGGTGGGGTGGTGGTCATGGGGGTGCCTCTCAGTTTTTCAGGCCAGGGCGGGTTCGATCAGGTCCAGGCCCGGGCGGCCATGCCAGTAGCCGTTGCAGGACGCCTCGGGCATGAAGGGGCGCATGGCTTGCAGCGCGGCCGGGTTGGGCTGCGCGGCGCGGCGCGCGGCGTCGAACGCGGCAATGATCTTGTCGGTGTGCTGCGACTGTGGCGAGATGCGCAGGATGTCCACGCCGGCGGCGCGCAGCGCGGGCATGTCGCCCACCAGGTTGTGCACCTTGGCCGACTGCGTCTGTATGCCGTTGATGACCAGAAAGGATTCTTTCTCGCGCGTCTGCAACAGCTGGCCGTCCGGGTGCTCGATGCAGCGAAAACCGCAGTCGTCCTTGGGCAGGTTGTAGTGCCGCGCCGTGAAGCAGCGTGCCGAGAAGGCCAGCGGCATGCGGCCGTAGGCGAAGACCTCGGTCTCCAGTCCTGCGGGCCGGGTCTGCAGCAGCACGGCCAGGTCGCTGTGCTTCATCTCCAGCGGCATCACCCAGCGACTGGCGCCCAGGCCGGCCATCCAGGCCAGGGAATCGGCATTGAAGAGGTTGAGCTGCGGCCCGGCCACGAAGGGGCGCTTGCCCGCCAGCTTGTGCACCGCGCCCATGTCGTTCGCCTCGATGAGGAATTCTTCATCGCGCACGATCTTGTGCATGTCGGCCACGTCGCTGGTGGATTCGAGCAGCACCATGGTGGACATCACGGCCTGCTTGCCGGCATCACGCAGCATGCGGGCAATGTCCAGCCAGTCGCTTTGGCGCAGCTCGCGGCGGCGCGAGCACACGGCCTCGCCGAGGTAGACGATGTCCACCGGCGACTCGGCCATCTGTTGGTAGAACTCGAAGACGGTGTCGCGGTGCCAGTAGTACTGAAGGGGGCCTAGGGCTAGTTTCATCATGGTGGTTTGGTTGTTCTCTCCCTCTCCCCCCTGGGGGAGAGGGCAGGGGTGAGGGGGCGAGGCGCGGCGGTGGTCTTGCCTGGCACCCTCACCCCAATCCTCTCCCGCGTGCGGGAGAGGGAGTTGGCGAGGCAATAGGGTGTCACTTCCATGGCCGGTGATATGCCCCCAGCGTGTGCTGCTGGCCCTCGGCCACCTGGTCCAGGCTGGCCATCCAGGCGGTCTTGGGGGCGTACAAATGGCCCTGCGCCATGCAATGGTCGATGGCCTCGCGCCAGACCTTGGTGACCTGGGCCACGTAGGCGGGGCTGCGCTGGCGGCCCTCGATCTTGAAGGCGCGCACGCCCATCTTCACCAGCTGGGGCAAGAGCTCCAGGGTGTTGAGGCTGGTGGGCTCTTCCAGCGCGTAGTAGTTGCTCTCGTCACCCACGTCAAAGCGGCCCTTGCACAGCGTCGGGTAGCCGGCGTTCTCGCCGGGGGCGTAGCGGTCGATCAGCACGCCGTTCAGGCGCGATTCCAGGCCTCTGGGCGTCTCCTGCCAGCGCACGGACTTCGGGGGCGAGCACACGCCATGGGTGTTGGGTGATTCGCCCGTGGCGTAGGACGACAGGGCGCAGCGCCCCTCCACCATCACGCACAGGCTGCCAAAGCCAAACACCTCGATCTCCACGTCGGTGCGCTGCGTCACCTGCTTGACCTGCTCCAGCGACAGCACGCGCGGCAGCACGGCGCGCTGGATGTTGAACTGCTGCTGGTACAGGTTGATGGCGTCGGCATTCGTGGCCGAGCCCTGCACCGACAGGTGCAGGCGCAAGTCGGGGTGGTGCTCGTTGGCGTAGCGCATCAGGCCCGGGTCGGCCAGGATCACCGCGTCTATGCCCCAGGCGCTAGCGCGATCCAGGGCCGAGCGCCAGGGCGTGGAGTTGCTTGCCTGTGGGTAGGTGTTGAGTGCCATCAGCACCTTGCGCCCACGCGCGTGGGCGTAGGCAATGCCGGTCTGGATGGCGGCCTCGTCAAAGTTCAGGCCAGCAAAGTTGCGCGCATTGGTGGCGTCGCGCAGGCCCAGGTAGACGCAGTCGGCGCCGTGGTCAACGGCGGTTTTCAATGCCGGCAGGCTGCCGGCGGGGCAGACCAGCTCGGGGGCTGTGCGGGCGGGGCTGGTGCCGGTCTCTATGGGGGTGGAGGGACTGAGGATGGCGTTCACTGTGGGTCTCGATGCAATCTGTGTCGGGAGGCTTGGCTCCTGAGGCCGCACACCATAGGACGATGCGAAAGACCACAGCCTGATTTTTGTCAAGACAGGGGGTATTTCCGAGGAAAACCCTCGGGCATGGGCGGGCAGCAGGTTTTTTCGTGAACTGTTGGAAAAGACCGACACCATGGTTTTTGTCGCGGGGCTACCTTCACCCACCCAACAGATACGTGGATAGCCCACCATGCCCAAGACCCTGATCGAACCCTTTCGCATCAAGAGCGTAGAGCCCATACGCATGACTACCGCCGCCGAGCGTGCGCGCCTGCTTGAAGAGGCCAGGCTGAATGTCTTCAAGTTGCGCGCCGAGGACGTGCTCATCGACTGGCTCACCGACTCGGGCACCGGCGCCATGTCGGCGCGCCAGTGGGGCGCCATCATGGAGGGCGACGAGAGCTACGCCGGCGCGCGCAGCTTCTTTAGGCTGGAGAAGGTGATCCAGGACATCACCGGCATGCAGTATTTCGTGCCCACGCATCAGGGCCGCGCGGCCGAGAAGGTGTTGTTCACGGCGGTGTGCAAGCAGGGCGACCTGGTGCCCAACAACTGCCACTTTGACACCACGCGCGGCAACCTGGAGTACCTGGGCGTCGAGGCGCTGGACCTGGTCGAGGCCGTGGGCCTGCAGCCGGCCACCAT
>JAGPIX010000236.1 GCA_018054745.1 Alicycliphilus sp. | reverse complement strand
CGGTGATGGAGGGCAAGGGCTGCCTGTTCAAAAAATTTGCCGGCGTCGATGTGTTCGACATCGAACTGGCCGAGCGTGACCCCGACAAGCTCATCGACATCATCGCGGCGCTGGAGCCCACGCTGGGCGGCATCAACCTTGAAGACATCAAGGCGCCCGAGTGCTTCTACATCGAGCGCGAGCTGAGTAAGCGCATGAACATTCCAGTGTTCCATGACGACCAGCATGGCACGGCCATCATCTCCAGCGCCGCGCTGCTCAACGGCCTGGAGCTGGTGGGCAAGGACATCGGCGCCGTCAAGATCGCGGTGTCGGGCGCGGGTGCCGCCGCCATTGCCTGTGTGGGCGTGATGGTGGGACTGGGCGTGAAGGTGGAGAACATCTTCATGTGCGACTCCAAGGGCGTGATCTACGAAGGCCGCCCCGGCGGCTATGACGAGTCCAAGGCCCGCTACGCCCGGCAGACCGATGCGCGCACGCTGGCCGATGCCGTCAATGGCGCCGACGTGTTCCTGGGCTGCTCGGCCCCTGGCGTGCTCACGGCGGAGATGGTCAAGACGATGGCCGCCAAGCCCATCATCCTGGCGCTGGCCAACCCCGAGCCCGAAATCCGCCCCGAGCTGGCCAAGGCCGTGCGGCCGGACTGCATCATCGCCACGGGCCGCTCGGACTACCCGAACCAGGTCAACAACGTCCTCTGTTTCCCCTACATCTTCCGGGGCGCACTCGACTGCGGCGCCACCAAGATCACCGAAGCCATGAAGCTGGCCTGCGTGCGCCAGATCGCCGACCTGGCCAAGGCCGACATCAGCGAAGAAGTGGCCAGCGCCTACGCGGGCAAAGAGCTGACCTTTGGCCCCGACTACCTCATCCCCACGCCTTTTGACTCGCGCCTGATCCTCAAGATCGCGCCCGCCGTGGCCCAGGCTGCGGCAGATTCCGGCGTGGCCACGCGCCCCATCACCGACATGGAGGCCTACAAGGAAACGCTGTCGCGCTTCGTGTACCAGACCGGCATGCTGATGCGCCCCGTGATCATGGCGGCCAAGGCCCTGCCCGATGCGCAAAAGCGCGTGGCCTATGCCGATGGCGAAGACGAGCGCGCGCTGCGTGCCGCACAGATGGCCATTGACGACAAGATCGCCGTGCCCATCCTCATTGGCCGCCCCGCCGTGATTGCGGCCCGCATCGCCAAGGCCGGCCTGCGCATGCAGCTGGGCAGGGATGTGGAGGTGTGCAACCCCGAGGGCGACCCGCGTTTTCGCCAGTATTGGGAGCACTACCACCAACTCATGAAGCGCAATGGCGCGTCCATCGAAGTGGCCAAGGCCGCCGTGCGCCGGTCCAACACCATCATCGCCTCGCTGATGGTGACGCTGGGCGACGCAGACGCCATGATCTGCGGCCTGGTGGGCACCTACGAGACGCACCTGGAGCGCATCCACAGCATCATCGGCCGCCAGGCGGACGCGCGCGACTACGCCACGCTCAATGCGCTGATGACCAACCGGGGCACGCTCTTCATTGCCGACACCTATGTGAATGAAGACCCCACGGCCCAGCAGCTGGCCGACATCGCCTGGATGTCGGTGCAAGAAGTGCAACGCTTTGGCATTCCGCCCAAGGTGGCATTCCTGTCGCATTCGAGCTACGGTTCGTCCAAGCGCGCATCGGCCAAGAAGATGCGCCTGGCACGCGACCTGTTTGTGGCCGCCCACCCGGAGATCGAATGCGACGGCGAGCTGCATGGTGACGCGGCGCTGGAGCCCAACATCCGCAACGCCTACATGGCGGACTCCACCCTGACGGACTCGGCCAACCTGCTGATCTGCCCCAACCTGGATGCCGCCAACATCCTCTACAACGTGCTCAAAACCACCACCAGTGGCGGCGTCACGGTGGGCCCCATCCTCATGGGCGCAGCCGCCACGGCCTACATCCTGACCCCGGCCGCCACGGTGCGCCGGGTGCTCAATATGACGGCACTGGCCGTGGCCAGCGCGGCAGCGCGCCCCAGGTAAGGGCAAGAGCCAAGGGCGTCGGTAAGGACGCCGACAAGGGCGTCGGCAAGAGCCACGGGCGCCCTGCAGTCCAGGGCGGTGCAGGCACGCAGGGTTTCGCCCCCAGTCGGGAAACCCAGCATGCCCCCATGCACCACTTCGGGGAACAATGGCTTCGTGCCTGGCTCTGCTGCGGCGAAAGCGGGCATTGATTTTGCTGAGTACATGGCCACACGGCCGTGAAGACGGCACCTTTCAACGCCTTTCCCCGACAGGAGCCCTCCCCATGAAGAAGCGATCTTTCCTGCAGTCCGCCGCGCTGCTGGCCGCTGTCAGCACGTTCTCGCTGGCACAAGCGCAAACGCCCACCCCCATCAAGTTCCAGCTCGACTGGCGTTTTGAAGGCCCCGCCGCCCTGTTCCTGCAGCCCGTGGCCAAGGGCCACTTCAAGGCCGCCGGCCTGGACGTGACGGTGGACGCCGGCAACGGCTCGGGCGGCGCCGTGCAGCGCGTGGCCTCGGGCAGCTACGACATGGGGTTTGCCGACCTGGCCGCCGTGATGGAGTTCCACGCCAACAACCCCGACGCGCAGAACAAGCCCGTGGCGGTAATGATGGTCTACAACAACACGCCCGCTTCGGTGATGGCGCTCAAGAAGAGCGGCATCACCAAGCCCGCCGACC
>JAGPIX010000025.1 GCA_018054745.1 Alicycliphilus sp. | reverse complement strand
AATGGTCGGCGTGGCGGGATTCGAACTCGCGACCCCTTGCACCCCATGCAAGTGCGCTACCAGGCTGCGCTACACGCCGACAAGACTTGGATTCTATACCGAAAAATCAGCACTAAAAAAGAAGTGCGCGAATTTCTTCCAATTCCGTTCTGAGCGCATTGGAGTCCAGCGGCAGGGCCAGGGCGGGGGCACGATCAATCGGCTGATCGTCCAATGCATCCGGCGGCAACGCGGCGTCACGCGCTCCCTTGTCTGCCTGCGCCAGCTCATGCAGTCGGTTGCGTGCGCCGACGATGGTGAAACCCTGGTCGTACAGCAGGTCGCGGATACGGCGGATCATCAGCACCTCGTGGTGCTGGTAGTAGCGCCGGTTACCCTGGCGCTTCATGGGGCGCAGCTGGGTGAACTCCTGTTCCCAATAGCGCAGCACATGGGGCTTGACGCCGCACAGCTGCGCCACCTCACCAATCGTGAAGTAGCGCTTGACTGGTATGGCGGGCAGCGACTGGCTCATGGTGATGCGTTGACGCGGCGAAAGCGTTGAGAGTACTGCAGGTCTATTGCGGCCACCAGGCTTGCCACCGGTTGCAAAAGCAAAGCAGTGTCAACCTGGCATTGGCGCCGCTCACCCCTGGATCTGCTCCTTGAGCTTGCTGCTGGCATGGAAGGTGACCACGCGGCGTGCCTCGATGGGAATGGCCTCGCCAGTGCGCGGATTGCGCCCGGGCCGCGCGGCCTTGGTGCGGATCTGGAAGTTGCCAAAACCCGAGAGCTTGACATCTTCGCCAGCGATCAGGCTTTGCGCGATCAGGTCGAAAAACGCGTCCACCATGTCCTTGGACTCGCGCTTGTTCAGGCCGATATGCTCGAACAGCAAATCGGCCAGCTGCGCCTTGGTGAGCGCCGGCGACTCCAGACTGTCCACGGCAAACTCGATTGCCATCGGCTCGGATTCCATCGTCATCGCAACCTCGCTGCGGTTTGCTGGGTCAACGCCTGCAGCACGGACTGCACGGCGGCATCAATTTGCGCATCGGTCAAGGCCTCGGCGTCGCTGCCCAGGGTCAGGCGAATGGCCAGGCTCTTCTCGCCCTGGGCGATGGCACCAGCAGCCATAGCCTCACCTGCGCGTTGCGGCTGAGGGCGGAAGACGTCGAACAGCACAGCCGAGCGCAACAGTTCACCCGGCAACGAGCCTCGGATGGCACGCATCACCTCGTCATGCGTAACGCGCTCGGCCACCACCACGGCAATGTCACGCTCCACCAGCTGACGCTTGGCGACGGCGCGGAAGGCCGGCACCTGGCGCTGCAGCACGGCGTCGAGCTCCAGCTCGAACAGCATTGGTGCCGTCGGCAGATCCCAGGACTGGCGCCACTGCGGATGCAGCTCGCCGACATAGCCAATGGCCTGGCCGGCCAGCAGCACACGGGCGCAGCGGCCCGGGTGCAGCGCGGGGTGCGTGGCCGACTCGAACGTTGGGCGCAGCGGCGCCAGCAGCGCCTCCACGTCGCCCTTGGCGTCGTAGAAGTCCACGGCCTTGTCCTTGCGGCCCCATTGCAGCGCATCGGGCGCGCCATAGGCCAGACCGGCCACGCGCATGGGCTGATGAAAGCCCTCCACCGTGGTGTCGGTGTTCTTCACGCTGGCATCACGCAGGAATACACGGCCCAGTTCAAACACGCGCACGCGGGCAGCCTTGCGATCCAGGTTGAACTTCAAGACCTGCAAGAGCGAACCCAGCAACGACGAGCGCATCACGCTCAGCTGGCTGGCAATGGGGTTGAGCAGCTTGATGGGCGTGTCATTGCCGGCCAGCTCCTTCTCCCAGTGCTCTTCGACAAAGCTGAAGTTGATGGTTTCCTGGTAGCCCAGGGCGGCCAGTTCGCGGCGCACGGCAAAGCTGCTGCGGTGCGACTCCAGGCGTAGCTTGGGCGTGATGGGCGCCAGCGGCGGCGTCGTGGGCAGGTTGTTGTAGCCGACCACGCGGGCGACTTCCTCGATCAGATCCTCCTCCAGCCGCAGGTCGAAGCGAAAGGACGGTGGCTGCACGGTGAGCACGCCCTCGCCCTGCTGCACCGGCAGGCCCAGGCGCTTGAGCGCATCCACGCATTGCGCCAGCGTCAGCGGCATGCCAATGACCTTGGCGGCACGCGCCACGCGCATGCGCACCGGGTTCGGCGCGGGCAGATTCACCTGCTGGTCATCAATGGGGGCACAAGCCGTCTCGGGCGTGCCGCAGATCTCGACGATGAGTTGCGTGATGCGCTCGATATGTTCCACGGTGAGCTGCGGATCGACGCCGCGCTCGAAGCGGTGGCCGGCGTCGGTCGAGAAGTTGTAGCGGCGCGAGCGCCCGGCCACAGCCTCGGGCCACCAGAAGGCGGCCTCGACGTAAATGTGGCGCGTGTCGTCGGACACGGCCGTGGCGTCGCCGCCCATGATGCCGGCGAGCGACTCGACTGCACGCTCGTCGGCGATCACGCCGACCTTTTCGTCCAGCGTGACGGTGTTGCCGTTCAGCAGCTTGAGCTGCTCGCCCGCAGCTCCCCAGCGCACATCCAGACCGCCGTGGATCTTGTCCAGGTCGAAGATGTGGCTGGGCCGGCCGAACTCGAACATCACGTAGTTGGAGATGTCCACCAGCGGCGAGACGCTGCGCTGGCCGCAACGCGCCAGGCGGTCCACCATCCACTGCGGCGTGGCCGCGCGGGTGTTCACGTTGCGGATCACGCGGCCGGAGAAACGCCCACACAGATCGGGCGCGCTGATGGTCACCGGCACGCGGTCGGCGATGGAGGTTGCGGCCTTGGGAAATTGCGGCTGCGCGAGCGGCGCACCGGTCAGCGCAGACAGCTCGCGCGCAACGCCATAGACGCTCAGGCAATGCGCCAGATTCGGCGTCAGTTTCAGCGTGAACAGCGTGTCGTCGAGCTTCAGGTAGTCACGGATGTCCTGGCCCAGCGGAGCATCGGCGGGCAGCTCGAGCAGGCCACCGTGGTCTTCAGACAGCTTGAGCTCGCGCGCCGAGCACAGCATGCCGTAGCTCTCCACGCCACGCAGCTTGCCCACCTTGATCAAAAAGGGCTTGCCGTCCTCGCCCGGCGGCAGCTCGGCACCCACCATGGCGCAGGGCACCTTGATGCCCACGCGTGCATTCGGCGCGCCGCAGACGATGTTCAGCAGGGCGCCCTGCCCCACGTCCACCTGGCACACGCGCAGGCGGTCGGCGTCGGGGTGCTGCACGGCCTCCTTGATCTCGCCGACGACAATCTTTGTGAACGGCGGGGCCACGGGGGCGAGCTCTTCGACCTCCAGGCCGGCCATGGTCAGGGTGTCGGCCAGCTCTTGCGTGGAAAGTGCGGGGTTGCAGAATTCGCGCAACCAGGATTCGGGAAATTGCATAGTCAGATTCTTTGGCGTGCTCTTTAAAAATGAGCTTATTGCGCTTGCTATACGTGCGTTTCAATATGAAAACGTGTTGATGTCCGATCAGGACAAGCGCGAACAGCTCACCTTTTTGCGTTACTGGAACTGCGACAGGAAGCGGATGTCGCCGTCGAAGAACAGGCGCAAATCGTTCACGCCATAGCGCAGCATGGTCAGGCGGTCCGGCCCCATCCCGAAGGCAAAGCCGATGAAGCGCTCAGGGTCCAGTCCCATGTTGCGCACCACGTTGGGGTGCACCTGGCCGCTGCCGGCCACCTCCAGCCAGCGGCCGGCCAGCGGCCCGCTCTGGAACTGAATGTCGATCTCGGCGCTGGGCTCGGTGAACGGGAAGAAGCTGGGGCGAAAGCGCAGTACCAGGTCATCGCTTTCAAAGAAGGTCTTGCAGAAGGCCGTGAAGATGACCTTCAGGTCCTTGAAGCTGACGTTCTCGCCAATCCACAGGCCTTCGCACTGGTGGAACATGGGCGAGTGCGTGGCGTCGCTGTCGACGCGGTAGGTGCGGCCGGGCGCGATGACGCGGATCTCGGGCATGGCCTGGCCGGCGTCAATCAGGTCGCGGTATTTCTTCACATGCTGCACGGCATGGCGGATCTGCATCGGGCTGGTGTGCGTGCGCAGCAGGTTGGGCGCTGTGGCGGTGCCTCCTTCCACGTAGAAGGTGTCGTGCATGGAGCGCGCCGGGTGGTCCTCGGGCGTGTTCAGTGCCGTGAAGTTGAACCAGTCGGTCTCGATCTCGGGGCCGTCGGCCACGTCAAAACCCATGGAGCCGAAGATGCCCTCGATGCGCTCCAGCGTCAGCGACACCGGGTGCAGACCGCCACGGCCTTGCTTGCGGCCGGGCAGCGTCACGTCCAACGCCTCGGCCTGGAGTTGGCGTTCCAGCTCGGCCTGGGCCAGGGCCTGGCGACGTGCCGTCAATGCGGCCTCCACAGCCTGCTTGGCGACGTTGATGGCTGCGCCGCGCGTCTTCTTGTCCTCGGGCGAGAGCTGCGCCATGCCCTTCATCAGTTCAGTCAGGCGGCCCGACTTGCCCAGAAACAGCGCCTTGGCGTTTTCCAGGTCGGCAGGGGTTGCAGCATGCGCGAAGGCTTCGCTCGCGCTTGTCACCAGGGAATCCAGCTCGTTCATATCGACTCTTGAAATAAAACAAGGGCTAGCGCCTTTTCAAGCCCTAGCCCTTGCTGTTTGTGCGCAGACAGCTACAAAACAAGTAGCTATCTATCGTGAACTCAAGCAGCCAGCTTGGCCTTGACTTGCTCCACGATGCTGCCAAAGGCAGCCTTGTCGTGCACCGCGAGGTCGGCCAGCATCTTGCGGTCGATCTCGATGGCGGCCTTCTTCAGGCCGTTGGTGAACTGGCTGTAGGTCAGGCCCAGTTCACGCGCAGCAGCGTTGATACGCGTGATCCACAGACGGCGGAACACGCGCTTCTTGTTGCGGCGATCGCGGTAAGCGTACTGACCAGCCTTCATCACCGCCTGCTTGGCGATGCGGAAGACATTGCCGCGGCGACCGCGGAAACCCTTGGCCAGGGCGAGAACCTTTTTGTGACGGGCGCGGGCCGTTACACCACGTTTGACGCGAGGCATGTGTTTTCTCCTTGTTCGTCAGTTGATTACAGGCCAGCCATGGGCAGCATCTTGGCGATGGAGCCCATGTCACCGTCGTGCACATTCACGATGCCACGCAGTTGGCGCTTGTTCTTGGTGGTCTTCTTGGTCAGGATGTGACGCTTGAAGGCTTGACCGCGCTTGACGGTGCCACCCGGACGAACGCGAAAACGCTTCTTCGCGCTGCTCTTGGTCTTCATTTTGGGCATTTGCATGCTCCTTTGATTTGTGCTCGTGAGGCGTCTGCACACCACTGTGCATCCTTGCTGGCCCCGAGCCACTTTTTAAAACGGCAGGCTTTACAGTCCGCCGTGCGGCAATGCTCTCGCACCGCCTATCGGCTGGCGCCCATCTCGCAATGGACGCCGGCCAAATTTTCTTTGCTTACGCCGCTTCGCTGCCGCTGGCGACCGGCGCGGCATCTGCCGCCGGCTTGACCCCAGGCTTCTTGCGCGCCGGCGCGATCATCATGATCATCTGACGGCCTTCGAGCTTGGGGAACTGCTCGACCAAAATGGTGTCGGCCAGGTCGTCACGCAGGCGGTTGAGCAGTGCTAGGCCTAGTTCCTGATGCGTGATCTCGCGGCCACGAAAGCGCAGCGTGATCTTGCATTTGTCACCATCGGCCAGGAAGCGGCGGATGTTGCGCAGCTTGATGTTGTAGTCGCCATCATCCGTACCCGGACGGAATTTCACTTCCTTGATGTCGATGACCGTCTGCTTGGCCTTGGCCTCGGCCGCCTTCTTCTGCTCCTGGTACTTGAACTTGCCGTAATCCATCAAGCGGCAGACGGGAGGACTGGCCGTAGCGGCGATTTCCACCAGATCCACATCCAGGTCGCCCGCCATGCGCAGGGCTTCCTGCAGGCTGACGATGCCGATGGGCTCATTTTCAGGACCAGACAGGCGCACTTCAGGCGCCGTGATTTCACGGTTCAGACGGTGCTTGCGTTCCTCACGCTGGCGACGGTCACGAAATTCAGTAGCGATGGCTTTCACCTTCAATCAAAAAAGCTACGAAAAGCGTAGCTGCTCACGCACCACCTGTGCGCTTCAAAGCGATGTTTGATTCTCAAAAATCAGGCTTTGGAGGCGATGTCCCGTGCGATCAGTTCGACAAAGGCGTCGAGGGACATCACACCCAGGTCTTTGTTGCCCCGGGCGCGCACTGCGACGGCTCCGGCGGCCTTTTCCTTGTCGCCGGCGACCAGGATGTAGGGCAGCTTTTGCAGCGCATGCTCGCGTATTTTATACGTAATCTTTTCGTTGCGCAGATCGGTCACCACCCTAAGGTCTTGATGGGGCAGTGCTTTTTGCAGCTTTGCGGCAATTTCGCGACAGTAGTCCTGCTGTGCATCGGTGATGTTGAGCACCGCCACCTGCAGCGGCGCCAGCCACACCGGCAGCGCGCCCGCGTGCTGCTCGATCAGGATGCCGATGAAGCGCTCCAGCGAACCAACGATGGCGCGGTGCAACATCACCGGACGGTGGCGGCCGCCATCCTCGCCGACGTATTCGGCGTCCAGGCGCTCGGGCATGGAAAAGTCCACCTGTATCGTGCCGCACTGCCAGTGCCGGCCAATGGCGTCCTTCAAGGTGTATTCGATCTTCGGGCCGTAGAAGGCGCCCTCGCCGGGCGAAATCTCGAACGCGCAGCCCGACGCCTCCAGGCTGTGGATCAACGCCGCCTCGGCCTTGTCCCAGCTCTCATCCGAGCCGATGCGCGCCTCGGGGCGCGTAGCCACCTTGTAGATGATGTCGCTATAGCCAAAGTCGGCGTAGACCTTCTGCAGCAACTGCGTGAAGGCCAGCACCTCGGGCTGGATCTGGTCTTCGGTGCAGAAGATATGGCCATCGTCCTGCGTGAAACCGCGCACGCGCATGATGCCGTGCAGGCCGCCGGTGGGCTCGTTGCGGTGGCATTGGCCAAACTCGCCGTAGCGCAGCGGCAGGTCGCGGTAGCTTTTGATGCCCTGCTTGAAGATCAGGATGTGGCCCGGGCAGTTCATCGGCTTCAGGGCATAGTCGCGCTTTTCCGACTCGGTCGTGAACATGTTCTCGCGGTACTTGTCCCAGTGGCCGGTCTTCTCCCACAGGCTCTTGTCCAGGATTTGCGGGCCCTTGACCTCCTGGTAACCGTTGTCCTGGTAGACGCGGCGCATGTATTGCTCGACCTGCTGCCAAAGCGTCCAGCCCTTGGGGTGCCAGAACACGGTGCCGGGCGAATGCTCGTCGATGTGGAACAGATCGAGTTCACGGCCGAGCTTGCGATGGTCGCGCTTCTCTGCCTCTTCCAGCATGTGCAGGTAGTTCTGCAGTTCGTCCTTGCTGGCCCAGGCCGTGCCGTAGACGCGCTGCAGCATCTCGTTGCGATGGTCGCCACGCCAGTAGGCCCCGGCCACCTTCATCAGCTTGAAGTGCTTGAGCTTGCCGGTGCTGGGCACGTGCGGGCCACGGCACAGGTCTTCAAACGCGCCTTCACGGTACAGACTGACGTCTTCGTTGCTGGGGATGCTGGCAATGATCTCGGCCTTGTAGTGCTCGCCCAGGCCCTTGAAATACGCCACGGCTTCGTCGCGCGGCAGCACGCGGCGCACCACCGGTTCGTCCTTGGCGGCCAGCTCGGCCATGCGCTTCTCGATCGCCACCAGATCCTCGGGCGTGAACGGGCGCTTGTACGCAAAGTCGTAATAAAAGCCGTTGTCTATCACCGGGCCTATGGTGACCTGCGCGTCCGGGAACAGCTCTTTGACGGCGTAGGCCAGCAGGTGGGCGGTGGAGTGGCGAATGACCTCCAGGCCATCGGCATCCTTGGCGGTGACGATGGCCAGCGGGCTGTCTTCGGTGATCAGGTGGCTGGTATCGACCACCCTGTCACCGATCTTGCCGGCGAGGGCTGCCTTGGCCAGGCCAGCGCCGATCGAGGCGGCCACCTCGGCCACGGTCACCGGGCCGGGGAATTCGCGTTGGGAACCATCGGGCAGCGTGATGTGAAGCATGTGAGAAATCCTTGGGAATTGCGGTTGCGGCGCGCGCTTTGAGGCCCAGAAGCAAAAAAGCGCGGTACAAAAGTCCGCGCTTTGGTGAGGGTGAGAAAAGCTCTCGTGCAGGCGCGAACGGCCAGCCTTAGCGGCCGGTGGAGGTCTCCGTCGTAGTTCGCGGTGTCATAACCGACATTGCCTTTCTCGCCCTTGTTATCTTGTAAAGCGCATATTCTAGCCGGCAGTGGCCTGGAGCTGCGCTCACGGCGCGCGCGCCGCCTCCACCAGGCGCTGCGTGTAGGGGTGCTGCGGCGCATCCAGCACCTGCTGCACGCTGCCGGACTCCACCACCTCGCCGTCCTTCATGACGATGACCTCATGCGCCATGGCGCGCACCACGGCCACATCATGGGTAATGAGCAGGTAGGACAGCGCGTGCTCCTTTTGCAGCCGCTGCAGCAGCGACAGCACCTGCTGCTGGATGGTCACGTCCAGCGCGCTGGTGGGCTCGTCCAGCACCAGCAGCTGCGGCTGCACGATGAGGGCGCGCGCGATCGCCAGGCGCTGGCGTTGGCCGCCCGAGAATTCATGCGGGTAGCGCGCGAGCAGGCCGGGAAACTGCGCCTCGGTCAGGCCCACCTCGGCCAGCATGGCGGCCACGCGCGCGCGGCGTTCAGGCAGCGGCAGCTGGGGTGCGTGCACCTGCAGGCCCTCGCCGACGATCTCTTCCACGGTCATGCGCGGCGACAGCGACGAGAACGGGTCTTGGAACACCACCTGCACCTGCTGGCGCAAGGCCTGGTTATGGGAGCTGTTGCCATGCGACGGCTGCTGCCAGGCCTGGCCCGTCACCTGCAACTCACCCGTTGACGGCAACAGGCCCAGCAGGGCCTGGGCCAGCGTGGACTTGCCCGAGCCCGACTCGCCCACCACGCCCAGGGTGCGCGCGCGCTGCAGGCGAAAACCCACGCCGTTGACCGCCACGAACTCGCCCTTGGCAAACCAGCCACGAAAACCCGGCAGTGGCACGGGATAGGCAACGCGCAGTGCATCGGCCTGGGCGGCGGGGGTGGCGCCTTCGGCCGCCGCACCCTCGATCACGTCGCGCTGCGGCGTGCTGCCGATCAGGCGGCGCGTGTAGTCATGTTGCGGGGTACCAAACACCTGCGCCACCGCGCCCTGCTCCACCAGCACGCCCTGCTCCATCACCGCCACGCGGTCGGCAAAGCGGCGCACCAGCAGCAGGTCGTGCGTGATGAGCAGCACGGCCATGCCGGTCTGGCGCTGCAGGTCGGACAACAGATCGAGGATCTGGCCGCGCAGCGTGACGTCGAGCGCCGTCGTCGGTTCGTCGGCCAGCAACAGCTTGGGCCGCGAGGCGAGGGCCATGGCGATCATGGCGCGCTGGCGCTGCCCGCCCGAGAGCTGGTGCGGGAAGCTGCCGGCGCGTCGCGCGGGCTCGGGGATGCCCGTGCTTGCTAACAATTCGATAGCTGATTGCGCGCTCTGTGCCTTGGTCAGGGCCTGTTTCAGCATCAAAACCTCGGCCACCTGCTCGCCCACGGGCATGAGCGGGTTCAGCGCGGTCATGGGCTCCTGGAACACCATGGCGATGTCGCCGCCGCGCACGCCGCGCAACTCGCGTTCGCTCAGTTGCAGCAGATCGCGCCCGGCCATCAGCGCGCTGCCCGTCAGCTGGGCGTCGCCGGCCAGGCGCAGCAGGGCCAGCGCCGTCACGGTCTTGCCCGAACCCGACTCGCCCACCAGGGCCAGCTTCTCGCCGGGGGCGATGTCAAAGCTCACGCCGTGCACCACCTGCTTGGCGCCAAAGCGCACCTCCAGATCCCGTACTTGCAAGAGCGGGGGCGACTGAGGGTTCATGGGGGCAGTGGCGCGCATGTCAGTGCTCCGCCTTGCGGGGGTCGAGGGCGTCGCGCAGCGCGTCGCCCATGAAGGTGAGCAGCAGCAGCGTGGTCACCAGCACGGCGAAGGTGAAGATGGAGATCCACCAGGCGTCGATGTTGTTCTTGCCCTGCGATAGCAGCTCGCCCAGGCTGGGCGTGCCCGGCGGCACGCCCAAGCCCAGAAAATCAAGCGAGGTCAGCGCCAGGATGGCCGCGCCCATGCGAAAGGGCAGAAAGGTGACCACCGGCGTCATGCTGTTGGGTAGTATGTGGCGCCAGATGATGTGGCCGCTTTTGACGCCCAGGGCGCGCGCGGCCTTCACGTAGTCGAGCTGGCGGTTGCGCAGAAACTCGGCGCGCACATAGTCCGACAGCCCCATCCAGCCGAACAGGGAGAGCAGCACCAGCAGCAGCGCAATGCTGGGCGCAAACACCGCACTGAAGATGATGAGCAGGTACAGCTCCGGCATGGAGCCCCAGATCTCGATGAAACGCTGGAAGGCCAGGTCGGTCTTGCCGCCAAAGAAGCCCTGCACGGCGCCGGCTGCCACGCCCAGCGCCACGCCGACCACGGTGAGCGCCATGCCGAACAGCACGCTGACGCGAAAGCCGTAGATCAGCTGCGCCAGCAGGTCGCGCCCGCGGTCGTCCGTGCCCAGCCAGTTATCGCGCGACGGGCCCGAGGGGTTGGGCTGCTTGGCGAAGTAGTTCAGGGTATTGGCGCCGTAGGGGTTGAGCGTGTACAGCGCCCAGTTGCCGCCCTCGGTGATGCGCCGGCGCACATAGGGGTCGAGGTAGTCGGCGGGCGTCTGGAAGTCGCCACCGAACGTGGTCTCGGGGTAGTCCTTGAGCATGGGGAAGTAGGTCTGCCCCTGGTAGCGCACGATGAGCGGCCGGTCGTTGCTGACCAGCTCGGCAGCCAGGCTGATGACGACCAGGGTGCAGAACAGCACCAGGCTCCAGAAGCCCAGGCGGTTGGCACGGAAACGCCGCCAGGCGCGGCGGCCGGGGGACAAGGATGGGCTTGCGGCGCTCATGCGGTAAAGGGGTTGAGCAGGCCTATGCCGCAGCCGTCAAAGTCGCGCACATTGCGCGTGACCAGGGTCAGGGCGTGGATCTGGGCGGTGGCGGCGATGAGCATGTCGGCCTGGCTACGCACCATGCCACGCCGGGAAAAGCCGGCACGCATCTCGCCGGCGCGATAGGCAATGGTCTGCGTCACGGGCAGTACCTCGTTGCGGCCGATGAAGCCGTCAAACCAGGCCTGCAAACCCGCATCCTGCTTGCGCGCCAGGCCGTACATGATTTCATCGACGGTCACCGCAGAAATGGTCACTTTTCCATAGGTGGCATCGACCATCTCGCGCCACGCCAGCGCGCCCGCATCCGGGCGTTTGCGCATGAGTTCAGAAACGACATTGGTATCGGCCAATTGCATTGCCAGCGTCCCCATCAATCCCAGTAATGCGGGTCATCGACCATGGGGTTGTAGCGGGTGGTGCGCGGCGGCAGTTCGATACCGTCCTCGCCCCGCGCGGCCAGCAGTGCCCGGATCTCGTCGAACTGCTCGGCCAGCGTGGGGCGTTTTTTCTGCGCCTGCCAGGCCTTGAACTCCTCGTACTCCTGCGCCGAGATCAGCACCGCCACGGGTTTGTCGCGGTTGTAGATGGCCTGCGGCTCCTCGGCTGTCAGGCGCACGACCTCGGAGAACTGCTGTTTGGCACTGGCGATGTTCCAGGTCATGATGCACCTCCAGACGATGAATGATGGACAAGTTGGATATAAATTATGTCCATTTTTAACCCAGGCATCAATCGAACTTCACGCGCGGATCGACCCACACGTAGCACAGGTCGGAGATCAGCTTGGTCACCAGGCCGATCAGCGTGAACAAATACAGCGTGCCCAGCACCACGGGGTAGTCGCGGCGGATCACGCTCTCGTAGCTGAGCAGGCCCAAGCCGTCAAGCGAGAACAGCGTCTCGATGAGCAGCGAACCCGCGAAGAACGCGCCAATGAAGGCTGAGGGAAAGCCGGTGATGATGGGGATCAGCGCGTTGCGGAACACATGGCCCCAGAGCACCTGGCGTTCGGTGAGACCCTTGGCGCGCGCCGTGAGCACGTATTGCTTGCGGATCTCCTCCAGAAACGCGTTCTTGGTCAGCATGGCCGTCACGGCAAAGCTGCCCGCCACCATGGCGGTGATGGGCAGGGTGATGTGCCAGAGGTAGTCGGTCACCTTACCCATCAGGCTCAGTTGCTCCCAGTTGCTTGACGTCAGCCCGCGCAGCGGAAACCACTGCAGCTGCCCGCCAAACACCACCAGCAGCGCCACGCCCAGCACAAAGCCCGGAATCGCATAGCCGACCAGGATGATGAGCGTGGTCACCAGGTCAAAGCGCGAGCCCGCGCGCACCGCCTTGGCCACGCCCAGCGGCACGGCGACCAGGTAACTGATGAAAAAGGTCCACAGCCCCAGGCTGATGGACACGGGCAGCTTTTCCTTGACCAGCTGCCACACGTCCTTGTTCTGAAAAAAGCTGCGCCCCAGGTCGAAGCGCGCGAACTGCCCCAGCATCTGGATAAAGCGCTCGTGCGCCGGCTTGTCGAAGCCGTAAAGCTGCTTGATCTGCTCCAGGCGCTTGGGGTCCACGCCCTGCGCGCCGCGGTAGGCCATGCCGCCGCCCTCGCCGCCGCCCCCTGCACCGGCGGCGCCCGCCTTGGCCTCGGCCAGGTACTGCTCCACCGGGCCGCCGGGCACGAACTGGATGACGACGAAGGTCAACAGCAGCACACCCAGCAGCGTGGGCAGCATGAGCAGGATGCGCTTGAGGATGTAGGCAAACATGGGCGTCGATGATATTCAGAGCCAGCGCCGCACCAGGCGCAGGTACTGGCGGTATGGCTCGCCAAAGTTCTGTGCCAGCGCCCGCTCCTCGGGCAGGATCTGAAAGCGCGTGATGTAGGCCACGAATGCCACCAGCGCCAGCAGCGCCAGTGGGTTGCGCAGGTACGCGCACCAGCCCAGCAGCTGCAGGGCCACGCCGACATACATGAGATTGCGCGTGAAGCGGTACGGCCCGGACTGCACCACGGCACGCGCGCGTTCGGGCGCCAGCGGGTTGGGCGTGGTGCGGTGGCAACGAAACACCCACAGGCCCCACAGCTCCAGCGCCAGGCCGGCCAGGGCCAGCAGCAGCGCCACGGCCAGCGCCAGCCGAGCCGACCACGGCAACGCCAAAGCTGGCGCGGCGCCGGCCAGCAGCCAGGCCAGGCCGGCGCAGGCCAGGCCGACGACCGGCGGGGGGATCTTGTGTTCCAGATTGAACATTTTGATTAAAACAGGCTGTAACCCTTATCCATCAAGCGCAAACAGCTATGGTTTTTTAGACCACCAGGTATCGATGACCCACATCTCGCCCGGCGAGTACGGCGGCACCACCGGGGGCTTGGCCAGGCGCCAGGCGTCATACACCATGCGGTGCGTGGAGGCAGACCATTGCGGGATCAGGTAATGCTCGTGGGCGATGATGCGGTCCAGGTCGTGGCAGGCGGGCAGCATCTGCTGCAGCGTCTTGGCCGACACCATGGCGCGGATCATCGCGTCCACGGCCGGGTTCTTCACGCCGGGGAAGTTGCCCGAGTCCTCCTGGTCCGCCGCCTTGCTGCCGAACAGGTCAGCGAACTCCTGGCCGGGGTTGTTCGTGCCCTGGTAGGCGATGGTGGTGATGTCGAAGTCGAACTTCTGCAGCCGCTGCTGGTAGAGCGCAAAGTCCACCGAGCGGAACCTGAGCGTTATGCCCAGCTTCGCCAGGTTGCGCTGCCACGACGACAGCGTGCGCACCCCGCCCTCGTTGCTGTCCATGTACTCCAGCACAAAAGGCTCGCCCTGGGCGTTGCGCAGCACGCCGTCCTTGACCTCCCAGCCGGCTTCTTTCAACAGCACCAGGGCGCGCCGCAGGTGCTCGCGCAGCGCCATGGCGTCCTTGGTGACCGGCGGCTCGAACATGGGGCCGAAGACCTCGGGCGGCAAATTCTTGCGCCAGGGCTCCAGCAGGGCCAGCTCCGCCGCAGTGGGCAGGCCATGGGTTTCGCACATGGTGTTGCCGAAGATGCCGTGTACGCGCCGGTAGGCGCCGTAGAACAACTGGCGGCTCATCCATTCAAAGTCGAACGCCAGGCCCAGGGCCTCGCGCACGCGCCGGTCTGCCAGCAGTGGCCGGCGCGTGTTCAGCACATAGCTCTGGAAGCCCGTGGGCAGCTTGTTGGCAAATTCGGCCTTGACCAGCTCGCCGGTATCAAACTTCTTGCCGTTCACGCGCCGCGCCCAGTCGCCGGCGCTGAAAAAACGCATCAGGTCGAACTCGCCGGCCTTCAGCGCCTCCAGCCGTGCCGTGTTGTCCTTGTAGATCTTGATCAGCACCCGGTCGAAGTTGGCCGTGCCGCGGCGCACGTTGAGGTCGCGCGCCCAATAGTTGGGGTCGCGCACGTAGGTGATGTCCTTGCCGAAGTTGACCGGGCCAACACGATACGGCCCGCTGCCTATCGGAATATCCATGACCACCTGGTCGAAGGGCTTGGGTTTGCCGTCCTCGCCCAGGCCCCAGTCGCGGCTGAACACGGGCAGGCCGCCCACGGTCAGCGGCAGCTCGCGGTTGGGCGCCTTGAAGCGGTAGCGCACCGTGTGATCGTCCAGCACATCCACGCCGGCCACCTCGATCAGCAGGGTCTTGAAGCCTGGCGAGGTGTAGGGGCCGACCAGCGTGTCGTAGCTGTGCTTCACATCCTGGGCCGTGACCGGCTTGCCGTTGTGAAAGCGCGCTGCGGGCCGCAGGCGGAAGGTGGCCGACAGACCGTCAGGCGCCACGCTGACGTCCTCGGCCAGCAGGCCGTAGCCGGTGGCGGTCTCGTCCATCGAGCCGGACAGCAGCGTGTCGAACATCAGCGCCGACAGGTAGGCCGGCGCGTTGCCGCGGATGGTGAACGGGTTGTACTTGTCGAAGGTGGATGCGCGCAGGTTGCTCACCAGGCGCAGCTCGCCGCCCTTGGGCGCATCGGGGTTCACATAGGGCAGGTGCGCAAAACCGGCCGGCAAGGCGGGATCGCCCCACATGGCGTAGGCGTGCGCGGCCCGCGCAGGCGCGCCGGGCCACAACGCCAGGCACGGGAAGAACAGTGAACAGATCAGCCAATACCGCATGCGACAATTCTGCATTACCTCTGAACGCATCCACAGGAGAACGAATATGGGTTTTCTCGCCGGCAAGAAGCTGCTCATCACGGGCGTACTGTCCAACCGCTCCATCGCCTACGGCATCGCCCGCGCCTGCCACCAACAGGGGGCCGAGCTCGCCTTCAGCTACGTGGGCGAGCGCTTCAAGGATCGCATCAGCGAGTTTGCGGCCGAGTTCGGCTCCAAGCTGGTGTTTGACTGCGACGTGGCCGACGATGCACAGATCGAGAAGATGTTTGCCGACCTGTCCGCCACCTGGGGCAAGTTTGACGGCTTCGTGCACAGCATAGGCTTTGCGCCGCGCGAGGCGATTGCCGGCAACTTCCTCGAAGGCCTGTCACGCGAGGGCTTTCGCATCGCGCACGACATCAGCGCCTACAGCTTCCCGGCCATGGCCAAGGCCGCCCTGCCCTACCTGAACGATAAATCGTCGCTCTTGACCCTGTCCTACCTGGGCGCGCTGCGCAGCATCCCCAACTACAACACCATGGGCCTGGCCAAGGCGAGCCTTGAGGCCAGCGTGCGCTATCTGGCAGAGGCCGTGGGCCGCACGGCGGACGGCCGCGCCATCCGCGCCAACGGCATCAGCGCCGGCCCCATCAAAACCCTGGCCGCCAGCGGCATCAAGGACTTCGGCAAACTGCTCGGCCGCGTGGCCGACGCCGCCCCGCTGCGCCGCAACGTGACGATCGAGGACGTGGGCAATGTGGCGGCCTTCCTGCTCTCCGACCTGGCCAGCGGTGTGACGGCCGAGATCACCTACGTGGACGGGGGCTTCAGCCAGACGGCGGGGCTGAGCGCGGATCAGGTATAAACCGCCGCAAAGCCAAAAAACCCAGCCCTGCGGCCAATGCGGTGCGCAGGGCTTTTTAGCGCCAATACTGGGCATACTTGTGCGGACTGGTGGTCTTGATGACTTTCCGTCACCCATCAGAAACCGGTCTGCAGATTGCGCTTCTTCTGGTCCGTCACGCTTTGCCAGCGTCCGGATCGTAGTAGAAATTGGCCGTCGCACCACCGTCGATCAAGAATTCACTGCCAGTGATAAAGCCGCCTTCCGGCCCCATGATCAGCCCAGCCACTTCGTCCGGCGTACCGGCGCGTCCGGCTGGCATCTTCTTCAGCATCGCCTGGGAGAAGTCCGCGCGTTCGCCATGCAGT
The DNA here is from genome assembly GCA_018054745.1 of Alicycliphilus sp. Classification (GTDB taxonomy): domain Bacteria; phylum Pseudomonadota; class Gammaproteobacteria; order Burkholderiales; family Burkholderiaceae_C; genus Alicycliphilus; species Alicycliphilus limosus. The sequence goes on along the minus strand of JAGPIX010000025.1, from coordinate 13,116 downwards.
TCGTCGTGCGCCAGCGGCTTCACGATGATGCCGGGCGGATCGAATTGACCTGCGCGCCGCGCTTGGCCCACTGCACTGCCTCGCCGCGCACGCGCAGCGAGTTGCACGCATGCAGCGTGCTTTCGACGTTCTTGACGAAGTCGAGTGCCAGCAAGTCGTCCGCCGGCGCGGTCGCCAGCAGCGCATCCTGTGCGGCAGTCAGCGCCGGCATGCGGTAGCCGGACTGCGAGGAGATCACCACGCCCAAGCCGCCTTTGGCAATCACCCGGCCGAACTCTTCCAGCAGCATCGAGATGCCGTACAGATCGACCTTGAGGATCGCCTCGATGAACGCCTGCGAGGGCGACACGCCCGCCACCTGCACCAGCGCCTTGATCTGCCCCAGTTCCTGCGCCTTGCGGATCACGGCCTGGATCGAGTTTCGATCCGAAACATCGGCCTGCATGGCCGTGGTTTCGAATCCCGCGTTCTCGAGCAATTTGGCGGCCGCGTCAGCGGCTTCCTGACGGTGATCGGAGAGCAGGACATGGCGGCCGCTGCTGATGCGGTGGACAATCGCCAAGCCGATGCCGCCGGCGCCGACGACTACGGTTACATCTGTCCTTTCAGTTCTCCTTCTGGGCTTGGGAGTCGATCTTTCATATATGTGGAGCGGCGCATCACACACCCGGCTGTATCCGTCATCACCGCCACCGCGCGCGGCAAGCTGTTCGCACGCCACCCGCCGTGACGGCCGCAGCGCGTGCGGGCAGGCGGCGCGCCGGGGTTGGCGGGAGGGTTATTACGGGACTAGAGCCGCTGCACGACAATGAAACCATCGTCTCTCCCACGGGTGCTGTATATGTCCGGTCGTGCGTTGGCGTTTTTGCTCGTTATTTCTCACCCGATGGCCTTCGCGGGCGTCCCCAGTGTCCCGCCGGCACCGACCGCAGCCGCAGCCGGCGAGCAGGCCTTGTCTGGTTGCCCGGCGGTGCTCAGGCACAGGTTTCCCAGATTGCAAGATGACAGCCCGCAATCGCTGTGCCAGTACCAGGGCAAGGTGATCCTGGTGGTCAATACGGCCAGCTATTGCGGGTTCACGTACCAATACCAGGGCCTGGAGGCGCTGTTCCAGAAGTACAAAGACCGCGGCCTGGTCGTGCTGGGCTTTCCCTCGAACGACTTTTTCCAGGAAAAAAACGACAACAAGGAAATCGCGGACTTTTGCTACAACACCTATGGCGTGATCTTCCCGATGTTCGCGCGCTCTGCGGTGCGGGGCTCGGATGCCAACCCACTCTACAAACAGCTGGCGCAGATGACCGGCAAAGTGCCGGGATGGAACTTCAACAAATACCTCATTGACCGATCGGGGCTTTCGGTCACCCACTACCCGAGCACGGTCGAGCCCGAAAGCACGGCGTTTCTGGGGCAGTTGGAGAAACTGCTCGCCAAACCCTGATGAGGCGCCGAGCCATTGTTACAGGCACTGGCTACGGGTTTCGACCCCAGGATCAGCGCGCCATACGCTACGATTTTTACTATGATTTTCGCAGCAGCTGCGCCAGGGCCGCTGCCAGCTGGGGATGGCGCCAGGCAAACCCTGCCCCCTGCGTGCGGCGCGGCGCCAGGCGCTGGCCCCCGAGCAGCAGCACCGACATTTCGCCCAGCGCCAGGCGCAGCACCCAGGCCGGTGCGGGCAGCACGGCCGGGCGGCCCAGCGTGCGCGCCAGGGTCTGGGTGAATTCGGTGTTGCGCACCGCCTCGGGTGCGCAGGCGTTGTAGGGGCCGCTACAGGCATCGTTGTGCAACAAGTGGTCCATCAGAGCCACCTGGTCGTCCAGATGGATCCAGGGCATCCACTGCTGGCCGCTGCCCAGGCGCCCGCCCAGGCCCAACCTGAAAGGCGGCAGCAGCCGCGCCAGCATGCCCCCCTGCGGGGCCAGCACGGGCGCGGTGCGCAGCAGCGCCACGCGCACGCCCCACTGGCGCGCGCGCTCGGCCTCTTGCTCCCAGGCCACGCACAGGCGGCTGCCGAAGTCGGCGTTGCCCGGCGCGCTGTCTTCGGCCAGCCATTGCTCGCCGCGGTCGCCATACCAGCCGACGGCCGAGCCTGACAGCAGCACGCGCGGGGGCGCGGCTTGCCGGCCCATCCAGTCGACCAGGGTGCGCGTCAGATCCACACGGCTGCGCCACAGCAGGTCGCGCCGCGCAGCGGTCCAGGGGCGGTCGGCAATCGGCGCGCCTGCGAGATTGACCACGGCGTCCAGCGGCGCGCTACCGTCAAGCGCTTGCAGTTGCGCGATGCCCTGTGCGCCGCTGCACAGGCGCGGTACTTGAGCCGGGTCACGGCTCCAGACGAAAAGGTCGTGGCCCTGTCGCTGCCAGTGCTGGCACAAGGCCCGGCCGATCAGGCCGGTGCCGCCGGTGAGCAGAATGCGCATGGTGCGTTTCCTTCCAATCGTTGTGCGGGTTACCAACGCAGGCGCTGGCCGTCATAGGCCCAGAAGCCCCCGCTGTCCTCGGGCTGCAAGCCATCGATCACCGCCAAGAGGTCGCGCGCAGCGTCGCGGGCAGGCCGCCAGATTTGCGCGCCGCGAAACGGGGCCGAGAGCGCCGAGTCCACGGTGCCCGGGTGCAGCGCTGCGACCACCGCCTGCGGGTGGGTGCGGGCCAGTTCGATGGCCGCCGTCTTTACCACCATGTTCAGCGCCGCCTTGGAGGCGCGGTAGCTGTACCAACCACCCAGGCGGTTGTCGCCAATGCTGCCGACTTTGGCTGAAAGCACCGCGAGCACGCTGCGCTCGCCGTGCGCCAACTGCGGGGCGAAATGCGCCAGCGCCAAGGCTGGCCCAATGGTGTTGACGGCAAAGCTAGCCGCCATGTGCTCGGCACTCAGGTCTGTCAGACGCTTTTCGGGCTTGCCCGTGGGACCTTGCAGCATGCCTGTGGCCACCAGCACCAGGTTCCATGGGCCTTGTGTAAACAATGAGTGCGCCGCCTCGGCAATGCTGGGCGGGGCGTCGAAGTCCACAGCTGGCGTGGTGGAGCGCCCCAACGTGAGCATCTTTGCGCAGTATGGGTCGTCTCGCAATTGGGCGGCCAGTGCACCACCGATAGCGCCTGAGGCGCCAAGCACCAGCGCGCGGTAACCAGCAGGTAGGGATTGCATGGAGAGTCCTTTCGGGTGCTGTAGTCAGAGCGTGTCCAGCCGTTCGCGCAGATGCCCGGCTTGCGTTCGCAGCGCCGCGCGCTGCGCGTCGGACATTTTTTGCAGCTGGCGGTACACCAGCGCCAGGCGCGGGTTGCCTTGCAACGTCGGGGCGTGACGCTCAAAAAAATCCCAGTACAGGGCGTTGAAGGGGCAGGCGCGCGCGCCGGTTTTTTGCTTTGGGTCGTAGGCGCAGCCCTGGCAGTAGTCGCCCATGCGCTGCAGATAGGCGGCGCTGCTCACATAGGGCTTGGTGGCAATCACGCCGCCATCGGCGCGCTGGCTCATGCCCAGGGTGTTGGGCAGCTCCACCCAATCGAAGGCGTCAATGTAGATACCCAGGTACCAGCGGTGCAGCGCCTGCGGCTCCAGCCCGGCAAGCAGCGCGAAGTTGCCGATCACCATCAGCCGCTGGATGTGGTGCGCGTGCGCCGTTTGCAGCGACTGCGTGATGGCAAGGTGCAGGCAGCGCATGTGCGTCTCGCCGTTCCAGAACCAGCGCGGCAGCGGGGCGTGATGACCGAGGGCGTTGCGCGTCTCGTAGCCGGGCATGTTGGCCCAGTAGATGCCGCGCACGTATTCGCGCCAGCCCACGATCTGGCGCACAAATCCTTCTACGGCAGCCAGCGGCGCCTGGCCCCCGCGCCAGGCGGCTTTGGCGCGCTGCACCACTTCCAGCGGGTGCAGCATCTTCACATTGAGCGCAAACGACAGCAGCGAATGGAACAGGCGCGGCGCCTGGGCGGCCAGTGCATCCTCATAGTCGCCAAAATGCGGCAGCGCTGTGGTGATGAAGGCATCCAGGCAGGCCAGCGCTTCTGTGCGGTTCAGCGGCCAGCGCAGGGCGGCGGCTTGCGGGTCGCCAAAGCTTTGCACCCCGGCGCGCTGCACCATGCGCCACAAGTCGCTGTGGTCATGCTGGGGGCGCCAGTCGGCGGGCACGGGCGGGGTGCCGGGCCAGCGTTTGCGGTTGTCGTGGTCAAAATTCCATTGCCCGCCGTCGGGGGCGCCGTCGGCGTCCAACAACAGCTTGTAGCGGCGGCGCATGTGGCGGTAGAAATGTTCCATCAGCCACTGCTTGCGCTGGCCCATCAGTGCGGCAAGCTCGCCGCGTTGGGTCAAAAAATGCTCGCTGTCCATCACCGCCCAATCCAGCGGCTGGGCGGCGCCCCAGGCCTGCAGTTGGGCGTCCAGCCGCCATTCGTCGGGCTGCTGCCACTCGATGCGCTGGGCGGCGTAGTGCGCGGCCAGTGCTGCCAGGTTGCCGGGGATGGACTGGCGGTTGCCGGGGTCGTCCAATGCGACGTAGCGCACGCGGTGGCCGCCCGCGCGCAAGTAGCGCGCAAAGTCGCGCATGGCGGCGAAGATGGCGAGGATTTTCTGCGCGTGGTGCAGTACGTAGTCGGTCTCCTGGCGCACCTCCATCAGCACATACACCACTTGCTCGTCCACCTGGGAAAACCAGCTGTGGCCTGGGTGCAGTTGGTCGCCCAGCACCAAGCGCAGGGTGTGGGCGGCCGTCATTCCTGCAACCCCGATGGCGGATGCGGGGCCTTGCGCTGGCGGCGACAGCGCTCGGAGCAGAACTTCACCTCGTCCCACACCTTGGCCCATTTTTTGCGCCATGCAAAGGGGCGCCCGCAGCACAGGCAGTGCTTTTGCGGCAGATGCGGCTTGCGGTGCATGGCTCAAAAATCCAGGCTTTGCTGGGGGGAGGTGAACGGCAGCTGGCGGCGGCCGGCGGTGTGGCGCACCAGGCGCGAGCCGTGTTTTTCCACGATCGCTGCTTTGGCCGCACGTATCGGTTCCTGGTTGCGCAAGGCGTGTAAGCGCGCCTTGGCGGCCTTGGTGGCGCTGGCCAGATCGACCAATGGCGTCGCAATGTCCTGCCCAACGCGTACGCCACAGCGCGCTTGCACCTCGGGCGGCATGCGCCAGGGCTCGAACAGCCAGGCATCGGGCACGCGCCGCAGCGCGGGCAGCCAGCGGCGCACGAACACACCATGGGGGTCGTGGTCCTGCGCCTGCTTGATGGGGTTGTAGACGCGCGTGGTGTTGATGCCGGTGGTGCCGGCCTGCATCTGCATCTGGCTCCAGTGAATGCCGGGCTCGTAGTCCAGAAACTGCCGCGCCAGCCACAGCCCCACGGCGCGCCAATGCAGCCACAGCGGGTAGGCAGCCACCGACACCAGCATGGCGCGCATGCGAAAGTTGACCCAGCCGGTCTCGCGCAGCATGGCCACGCAGGCGTCCACCATGGGCCAGCCAGTGCGGCCCGCCTGCAGGGCATCGAAGTGGGCGGGGTTCCAGTCGTCTTCACGCAGGCCGTCGTAGCCACGGTGCAGGTTGCGCCACTCCAGCTCGGGCTCGGATTCAAGCTTCTGAATGAAGTGGCAGTGCCAGTGCATCCGGCTCATGAAGGCCGCCAAGCCCTGGCGCACATGCGCAGCTTGCTGTGCGTCCTGCAACTTGAGCTGCACTTGCCGTTGCTGCGTGGCCTGCACCACTTCGCGCATGCCCAGGCAGCCCAGCGCCAGATAGGGCGACAGGCGCGAGCAAGCCGTGGGCGCCGTCAGCGGCGACGAGATGCCGCCGCGGTAAAAGGCTGCGCGCGCGTGCAGAAAATCATGCAGCACCTGCTGGCCCGGCGCGCGCCCGCCGCGCTGGCGCTGGGGCGGGTCGTGGGCGTCAGACAGCCCCATGGTCTCCGGCGCGGGCCAGGTGTCGCGCCACGGTAAGGAAACGGATCGCAGGCTGGCCGGCAGCGGCGGCGGCAGGCAGGGTGCCTGCATATGCGCCTGCCACAGGCCGTGCCACTGTTCACGCGAGGGCAGGCGCCGCACCACCCCGTGCTGCGGCCATTCCTGCCAGGCCACGCCCAGCCGACGGCACCAGCGGGCCACGGCCAGGTCGCGGGCGTAGGTGGCGCCGTTGCCGGTTTCCTCGTGCGATACCAGGCGGGCAAAGGGCTGCAGGGCGTGCAGCCGGGCCAGCACCTCGGGCACCTCGCCGACGGCCAGTTGCAGCCGCGCGCCACAGCCGAGCAACTGCTGCGCCAGGTCGCGCAGGCTCTCGCGCAGAAACTGGTAGTGCTGCAGCGCACTGTCTGGCTGCGTCCACAGGCTGGGCTCTAGCACGTACAGGCACAGCACCGGGCCATGCGCGGCGGCATGTGCCAGCGGGGCATGGTCGTGTACCCGCAAGTCGCGCTTGAACCAGACGACGGTGTAGCCCATGACTCACATCCGCTCAATGCGCCGGATCCTGGCGCTCGTGCGGTACCCAGATCAGCGACGAGGTATCGACGCCCAGCGCCTGCGCCCGCGCCACGATGGCGTCGCGCTGCGCGGCGGGCAGTTGCTTGTCGCGCGCCAGAATCCAGCAGTAGCTGGTGTCCGGCCCCAGCACCAACGCCCAGCGGTAGTCCGGGTCCAGCGCGGCGACGTGGTAGCCGCCGTAGAACGGCCCGAAGAAGGATACCTTGAGCGAGCCCGTGGTGGGCGCGCCGGTGAACAAGGCCTTGCCCACGGCCTCGCGCCACTGGCCGGTGGCGGGCGCATAGCCGCGGTTGACCACGCGCACGCTGCCGTCAGCCTGCGCGGTGTAGGTGGCAGTGACATCGGTCATACCGCGCTCGAACGCGTGATCGAGCCGCGCCAGTTCGTACCAGCGGCCCGCGTAGCGCTGCACGTCAAAAGGGGTGACGGCCGTGACGCCGGGCGGCGGGCGCGTGCTGGCGCAGCCGGCCAGCAGCAGGCCAGTGCCGACCACCAGCAGGGCCAGCAGCCCGAGGCGTTGGCGGCGCGACAGGGGGGTGCGTGCGCTGGCTAACGTGCGTGCAATGAACTGCATGGCCAATCCTTCCTTCGGTCAATGGGCGTGGCGCCACTGCGCCACCAAGGGCTGCAAGCCCGACAGATGCTGTACGGCGCTGATGCCAGGCAGCGGCCATTGGTGTAGGGCGGTACACGCGCCGCCCACCCACAGCGCGGTGGTGGCCGGCAGTTGGGCGCGCAGCTCGCGCAGGCTGGTCTGCACCACGGCCGCCTTGTGCAGGTTGCTGAAGCTCAGCGCCACCACATCGGCGCGATGCGCCAGCGCCGCCTGGGCGATGTCGGTCAACGGGGTCTGCGTGCCCAGCGACACACAGGTGCAGCCCTCCAGCGCCAACAGCGCCTCGACCATCAGCAGTCCCAGGCTGTGCTGCTCTTGCGGCACGGTGGTGAGCAGCACCTTGGGGCCTTGTGGCACGGGCTGCGGGGTCAGCGAGGCGATGGCATGGCGCAACACGCCGGTGATGACCTCGGTGTACAGATGTTCTTCAAAGACTTCAAAACGCCCCTGCGCCCAGGCTTCGCCCACCGCCGTCGTCAGCGGCGCCACCAGATCGGTCACGAACGGGGCCAGCCCCATGCGCAACTGGGCATGGCTGAGGCCGTGCCGCAGGGCGCGCGGGTCGTGCGTGCCAATGGCGTGAAGCAGCGCCTCAATCAGGGGATCAGCGCCTGCATTGTCCATGATTGTCTTGGACAAAATGACAGCCGATACCGGGGCGTGCTGCGTCAACAGGTCTTGCAAAGCAGCCTGACCCAGGCCGACCACCTTGCCAGGGCGCAAGCCGGAATCGAGCAGCCGGCTGATCAGCTTGAGCTGCTGCACCTGCTCCAGGCTGTACAGCCTGTCGCCCGAGGAATCACGCGACGGCGTGGGAAACCGATAGCGCCGCTCCCACACGCGCAGCGTGTCCTTGCCCAGGCCGGTTTCGCGTTCGACAGCGGCAATCGGCAGCCCGGCATTGCCGGGCGCGGGCGGTGCCGTGACGGTCGGAGGGGTCAGTGAATTCATGGCGATTGGGGCTTGTTCGTTTAATTGTCTAGGACAAAAATGTTTTTGTCTAGTACATTACGCCACAGGAGCAGCGCAACCGTGCTGCACGGGCAAGCATCACGGATCGGAAAAGTCCATGAAAGTCGCAGTCATTGGATCGGGCATTTCGGGCCTGGCGGCCGCACACCGGCTGCGCGGGCAGGCGCGGGTCACGCTGTTCGAGGCGGGTCGCTACTTCGGCGGCCACACCCACACCGTGGATGTGTCCTTGCCCGATGCGCATGGCCAAACCGTGACGCACGGGGTGGACACCGGCTTTCTGGTGTTCAACGAGCGCACCTACCCCGGCTTGATCGCGCTGCTGGACGAGTTGCAGGTGCCCACGGCCGCGTCGGACATGTCGTTTTCCGTCCAGGTGCCGGGCGCGGGCGCGTTGGGCGCCGGGGCGCTGGAGTGGAGCGGCTCCAGCCTGGCCACCGTGTTTGCCCAGCGGCGCAACCTGCTGCGCCCGCGCTTTTTGGGGATGCTGTCGGAGCTGCTGCGCTTCAACCGCCTGTGCACCGCGCTGGCCGACAGTGGCCAGGAGCAGGCGCTGGCCCAGCCGCTGGGTGAGTTTTTGGACCAGCACGGCTTTGGCGCGGCGTTTCGCCACTGGTATTTCCTGCCCATGCTGGGCTGTATCTGGAGCTGCCCGACCGATCAGATGCTGCGCTTTCCCGTGGCCACCATGGTGCGCTTTTGCCACAACCACGGCCTGATCCAGGTGCAGAACCGGCCGCAGTGGCACACCGTGGCGGGCGGGGCGCGGCAGTATGTGCATGCCATCCTGGACGGCCTGGATGCGCGGCTGCAAACCCCTGTAGAGCGCATCGAGCGCAATGCCGCCGGTGTATTCATCCGCACTGGCAGCGGCGTGGAGCACTTCGATGCCGTGGTGCTGGCCGTACACAGCGACCAGGCCTTGCGCCTGCTGGCGCGGCCCAGCGCCGCCGAGCAGCAGGTGTTGGGCGCCATCCGCTACCAGCCCAACCGCGCCGTACTGCACACCGACACCCGCGTGATGCCAAGGCGCCGCGCCGCCTGGGCGGCATGGAACTACGAGCGCGCAGCCAACGGCACGCAGGAGTCCGCCCGCGTCTGCCTGCATTACTGGCTCAACCAGCTGCAGCCGCTGCCGTTTGCGCAGCCGGTGCTGGTGTCGCTCAACCCCGTGCGCGGCATCGACCCGGCGCGGGTGCTGGGCGCGTTCGACTACGACCACCCGGTGTTCGACCTGGGGGCGCTGGCCGCGCAAAAGCAGCTGCCGCTGCTGCAAGGCGCGCAGCACACCTGGTTTGCGGGCGCATGGACGGGCTATGGCTTTCATGAGGATGGCCTGCAGTCGGGCTACCGCGCCGCCGATGCGCTGCTGGCGCAACTGCGCCGGCGGGAGGCGGCATGACCCCGGCAATGCACCTGGCCGCCCCGGCGGGCAACGTGCCGCACATCGGCTTTGGCCATGTGTGGCACACCCGGCTGCGCCCGCGCCGCCACCGCTTCATCGTGCCCACCTTCTTTCTGCTGCTGCCCATGCGCACGCTGCGCGGGCGGCCCGAGGCAGCGGGCGTGCTGGCGCTCAACCGCGCGGGTGCGCTGTCGTTTCGCGACGCCGACCATGGCGGCGGCAAAAACCCGCGCCAGGGCGGCGCGCTGGCCTGGCTGGAGACGCTGCTGCAGGCCGAGGGCATCACCGATGCGCAGGGCGAAATCTGGCTGCAGTGCTACCCGCGCGTGCTGGGCTACAGCTTCAAGCCGGTGAGCTTTTGGTACTGCCACCGCCAGGACGGCAGCCTGCGCGCCATCGTGGCCGAGGTGAACAACACCTTTGGCGAGCGCCACGCCTACCTGCTCGACCACCCGCACTACGGCCAGGAGCTGCGGGCGCGCAAGGCCTTCCACGTCTCACCGTTTTGCGCCATCGATGGCGGCTACCGCTTTGAGTTTCGCCGGGGTGGGGCCGACGGCCTGCAATCGGCGCGCGTGCGCATCGACTACCACGACGCCGAGGGCCCCGTGCTGCTCACCGGCATGGCCGGGCGGCTGGAGCCGCTCACCGCCGCCAGCCGCCGCCGCGCGCTGTGGCGCTACCCCCTGCTGACGCTGGGCGTGATGGCCCGCATTCTCTGGAACGCCTTGCTGCTGTGGCTCAAGCAGGTGCCGTTCCACACCAAGCCCCAGGCGCCGGCGATGCCTGTGTCCCGTTCATCTTCCCGTTCATCTTCATCCGACCACTGACCATGAACACCACGACCACTGCGTTTCAACTTTCGTTGCCTGCCGGCCTGCCGGCCCCTGCGCGCCACGGCCTGCGCCTGCTGCAGCGCCTGCAGCACGGCACGCTGCACCTGGAGCTGCCCGACGGCAGCACGCTGCAACTGGGCCAGGGCAACCAGCCGCACGCCAGCCTGCGCCTGCACGATTGGCGGGTGTTTGGCGCGGTGCTGCGCTCGGGCGACATCGGCCTGGCCGAGGGCTATATCGATCAGCACTGGAGCACGCCGCACCTGGGTGACTTGCTGCGCCTGCTGATGGCCAACCGCGACGCGCTGGAGTCGCTGGTGTACGGCGCCTGGTGGGGGCGGCTGGCCTACCGGCTGCGCCATCTGCTCCACCGCAACACGCGCACCGGCAGCCGGCGCAACATCCAGGCCCACTACGACCTGGGCAACGCCTTCTACCAGTTGTGGCTGGACCCGAGCATGAATTACTCGTCCGCCTGGTTCCAGGGCGATCTGGCGGGCGATTTGACCGCCGCGCAGCATGCCAAGGTGCGCCGCGCGCTGCACAGCGCCGGCGTGCAAGCGGGTAGCCGGGTGCTGGAGATTGGCTGTGGCTGGGGCGCGCTGGCCGAGATGGCGGCGGGCGAGTTTCAAGCCCGGGTGACCGGCGTGACGCTCTCCAACGAGCAACTGGCGTTTGGCCAGCAGCGCTTGCAGCGCGCCGGGCTGGCGGCCCGGGCCGAGCTGCGCCTGCAGGACTACCGCGACATCCAGGACGCGCCGTTCGACGCCATCTGCTCCATCGAAATGGTCGAGGCCGTGGGCCAGGCCTACTGGCCCAGCTACTTTGGCACCGTGGCGCGCTTGCTCAAACCGGGCGGGCGCGCCTGCGTGCAAAGCATCGTCATCGACGACGCGCTGTTCGAGCGCTATGTGCAGGGCACGGACTTCATCCAGCAGTACGTCTTCCCCGGCGGCTGCCTGCCCAGCCCGGCGCGCTTTCGCGCGGCGGCGCAGCAGGCCGGTCTGCGCGTGGTGGAGGAGCTGGCCTTTGGCTCCGACTACGCCGAGACCTTGCGCCGCTGGCACCGCCAGTTCACCCAGCAGCATGCCCAGGTGCTGGCGCAGGGTTTTGATGCGAAGTTCTTGCGCACCTGGGAGTTCTACCTCGCGTACTGCGAAGCCGCCTTCGACAGCGGCAGCATCGATGTGGTGCAGTACACCTTGGTGAAAAATTAAAAAATGATAGCTGCCAGCGCTTGATGCATATGCCTTACCGCCTGATTTCACCATTGATTTACCTGGCAAGAGTCCGCGTGCTGGCCGCAGCGGTGGCCATGGGGGTGGCTGTTGCCAGCGCGGGCCCTGGCGTATCGGCAGCGGACGCATCGGCCCCGCCCGCCTTCATACACCAGGCGCTGCCCGATGCAACGCTGTGGGGCCAGGGGCAGATGCGATTTTTCGGGCTGCGCATCTACGACGCGCGCCTGTGGGCCGGCCCGCAGTTTGAAGCGGCCGACTTTGGCGCCTACGCCCTGGCCCTGGAGCTGACCTACCACCGCGCCTTTACCGGCGCCGCCATTGCCCAGCGCTCCATCGAGGAGATCGAGCGCCAGGGAGATCTGGCGCCAGCGCAGGCCCAGCGCTGGCAAAGTGCGCTGGCCGCCGTACTGCCCGACGTGCAGCCGGGCGAGCGCCTCACGGGCCTGTACCAGCCTGGCCTGGGAATGCGCCTGTGGCGCGGCCAGCAGGCCCTGGGTGCGATTGACGACGCCGAGCTGGCACGCCGCTTTTTCGGCATCTGGCTGTCGCCACGCACGTCAGAACCCGGCCTGCGCAGCGCCTTGCTGGCGCGCCAACCAGGAGCCGGGCCATGACCCACACCGTGCCATGGGATGCTTCGCAGGTGCTGCCCTGGCGCGCCGGGCTGGCCTACGGGCTGCTGGGTCTGCCCCTGGCCTTTGCCGCGCTGCCGCTGTACGTGGTGCTGCCGCACTACTACGCCAGCAACCTTGGCCTGCCGCTGGCCAGTGTGGGGGCGCTGCTGCTGCTGGTGCGGCTGATGGATGCCGGGGCCGAGCCGCTGTTGGGGCGCCTGAGCGATCGGTTGTACCGCCGCACCGCGCACACCGTGCTGTGGGTGGCGGGGGCGTCGGCGCTGCTCTTGAGCGGCGGCATGGCGGGGCTGTTTTTTCCGCCGGTGCGGGGGCCGTGGGCACTGGCGGCGTGGATGGTGGCGGGCCTCTTGTTCACCTGCCTGGCGCACAGTCTGCTGGTCATTGCCCACCAGGCCTGGGGGGTGCGCCTGGGGGGTGACACCGTGCAGCGCAGCCGCATCGTGGCCTGGCGCGAGGGGCCGGGCTTGATCGGCGTGGTCACGGCCAGCGCGCTCTCGGTGGCCTGGGGCGCGGGCACCATGCTGGGCGTGTTCGCACTGGCATTGCTGGCCGGTTGGCTGGCGCTGTGGCAGGCGCCGCGTCCGCCGTTTTCAGCCGCGCCGCAGGAGGGGCATGAGGGACGGGAGCCGCGCTATCGCCAACTTTGGCTGCCGCTGACCCAGGCGCCCTTCCGCCGTCTGCTGGCGGTGTTTCTGTGCAATGGCATCGCCAGCGCCATACCAGCCGCGCTGATGTTGTTCTTCGCCCAGGATCGGCTGCAGGCTACGTCGCCGCAGATTGCGCTGTTCCTGGTGCTGTATTTCGTCAGCGGTGCGCTGTCCATGCCCGGTTGGCTGCGGGTGGTGCGCCGCTTCGGGCTGGAGCGGGCGTGGCTGGCCGGCATGTTGCTGGCGGTGGCCTGCTTTGGCTGGGCGGCCGCGCTGCAGGGCGGGCAGGTGGCGGC